>JAUNVR010000003.1:43139-48243 GCA_030537595.1 Eubacteriales bacterium | reverse complement strand
GTGCGGCCTGGCAGGGCAAAGAAGGCTGATTTTGGCTCTAGCTTCCGCGAATCGTGGCTCAGCATGCTGAGGTCAAAATCTAGCTGCAAAGGGCAATCTCCGAGCTTTATCTCTTGACTACTGAGCTTTCCCCTGGCCTCAAATTCCAGCGTAAAAAGCTTAGCCTCAGCGGCAAAGAGCTCAACTAATTCACGACAGTTCATTACTTTATCCTTCTCCCTTAGGAATTCTTTTGCATCCCCTAGTGGCCACATATAGAATATAATGGTTATTGAAGTATCGACGGTTCAAAGCCAGTGGCCTTGGACTTTTTAATTATTTGCTATTTTAACTTAGGAGGCTACGATGGTCAAAATTGAAACTGTACAGCATAAGTCGAATGCCGATGGCTGTCTTTTACATGGAGATTTATACCTGCCCGACTCAGCCCAAGCATTTGTTTTCTTGATTCATGGCATGGCCGAGTATCGCAAGCGTTACCGCGCATATGCTGAAAGTCTCGCCGGCCAAAATTATCAGGTCTTGACGATGGATCTACGCGGGCACGGCGATAGCCCTTGTGATGGCCTAATGGGATACTGGGGGGATAGTAAGGGTCTGGAGCGGCAACTTTTAGACTTTATCGACTGCATTAAAAAATTCAACCGCCAAGCTCTTCCTGTCTTTATTTTCGGGCACTCAATGGGCTCCTTGTGGGCGCGTTTAATCCTGCAAAATTACCCTGAACTAGCCTCCGCCTATCTTTTATCTGGCAGCCCAGGCAAAAATATTAAAGAAGATGCTGTTTTATCTGCTGTCAGCGGGCTAGCTTCAGGCCTCAGTCTGCTCGGGCCAAAGACTCCAGCAAAATTCATTGCAGAGAATATGAATAAGGCTTTCTTGAAAAAGCTAGAAAAGCCTTTGACTAAATATGACTGGCTCTCTTTTGACCGTGACAATATTATCTCTTATATTGAGGACCCGCTCTGTGGCTTCCCCTTCACCCGTTCTGGTTACAAAACGCTGGCTGAGCTTTACGAGGCGGTTTACAGCAATCAAGACTGGCCCGTAAAGCGAGCTGATTTGCCGATACTCTTTATTTCCGGAGGCCAAGACCCAGTCGCAAAGATTGAAGCTGACGCTCTTTCTGCAGCAGTCCAAGATTTAATCTCTAAGGGTTATCAAAATGTGCGCCTGCGAATCTATCCAGAATCGCGCCACGAAGTCTTTTTTGACCAGCAAAAGGCCCAAGTCTGGCAAGACAGCTTTGACTTTTTTAATGCCCAAAAGAGCAAGGCTTAAGGGCCTTCAGCTTATTATTTAAAGGATTAGTGATCAGCCAGGCAGAACGACTGGACTGAAGATTAAGGTGAAAAATTAGTGTTTAAAAAATATTTAAAGGTCTTTTTAATTTCGATGCTCCCCCTGGTCGAGCTCCGTCTAGCCATGCCCTATGCAAAGGTCTTAGGGCTGCCCTTTTTCTCAGCCCTGGCTGTGGCGATGGTCGGCAATTTAATCCCCGTGCCGATTATCTTCTACCTCGCCCATAAGGTCTTAATCTTCGGAGCAGAGCTGAAGTACCTCGGCTTCATCTTCCGTTTTTTCCTGGATAAGGGCGAGGCTGCCGGCCAGAAATTACAAAAGAAGTCACACTATGGTCTCTACATCGCCCTCTATCTATTTGTAGCAATTCCCCTACCTGGGACTGGCGCTTGGACCGGCACCCTGGCCTCGTCGATTTTACAATTAGATTTTCGCAAAACCATCCTCGCTGTAAGCCTCGGAGTCCTGACCGCAGGTTTAATTATGTGGGCCGCCACAACTGGCATTTTAGCTCTAGGAACTGCCTTTAACTAGCCTTATCTTGTTTAAACTGCCGAATCTGATTTATGCATTATTAACAAAGTTCTTTAAAACTTATAAAGATTATGCTACATTAGTTACAATATCACATCGCCCTCTCTAAGACGAGGCAACGAGGAGGTAGTATGGACGTTCTAACTAAGATGGTTACTTTTGTCTACGACATGGTCTGGGGTATGCCAATGTTGGTCCTATTAATTGGCTGCGGCATCTTCCTGACAATCAGAACTAGAGCAGTCGCTTTCCGCCGTTTCCCCTTCATCATTAAAAATACGCTCTTTAAGGTATTTGATCGGGAAACTCACGGCGAAGGCACCCTTTCCCCGTTCCAAGCTCTTTCGACCGCACTTGCTGCAACAGTCGGAACCGGCAATATCGTCGGTGTTTCCGGTGCAATTATTTTAGGCGGACCAGGTGCAATATTCTGGATGTGGATTGCCGCATTATTCGGCATGACCACTAAGATGGCAGAAGCTACCCTAGCTATTGCCTATCGTGATATCGACGAGGAGGGCCGGGTTTCTGGTGGGCCCATGTATTACATCTCAAAGGGTCTGAACTGGCGCTGGTTGGGTAAGGTCTTTGCCTTCTTCGGAACCTTTGCCACCTTTGGCATTGGTAATACAGTTCAGTCGAATGCAATTTCCAACACCTTATATGAGAGTTTCCAAATTCCTAAAATCGTTTCCGGCCTAGTCGTAGCTGTAATCGCCTTTGCCGTAATCATTGGTGGAATTAAGCGAATTGGCGCCTTTACCGAAAAATTAGTGCCAGTTATGTCCCTCTTCTACATTATTGGAGGAATTATCGTAATTATTATTCACCGGCAACATCTCGGCTCAGCCTTTGCCTCTATTTTCCGTGAAGCTTTCAACCTACGTTCTGCTTCCGGCGGTGTGGCTGGCTACACGATGATGCTTGCAATGCGTAATGGTATTGCCCGCGGTGTATTCACTAACGAAGCCGGCTTAGGTTCCTCACCGATCGCCCACGCCGCAGCAAGCTGTGACCACCCGATGCGCCAAGGCATGTGGGGCGTTTTCGAAGTTTTCGTTGACACTATTGTTGTTTGTACGATTACCGCCTTAGTCATTCTCTCAACCGGAGTTTGGCAGAATCACGAAAACGCTGCTTCCCTCGTGGCCTTCTCATTCCAGGAAGGTTTTGCCGCAGGCCGCTATATTGTCAGTATCGGTCTAGCCCTCTTTGCACTATCCACGATTCTCGGCTGGGCCTACTATGGTGAGTCCTGTGCACGTTTCCTCTTTGGTCCGAAGATCGGAAAATACTATCGCTACGTTTTCATCCCCTTGATCGTCGTTGGTGCTGTCACCAAACTCGACTTCGTCTGGCTGATTGCAGATAGTCTGAATGGATTGATGGCAATTCCTAACTTGATTGGTCTAATTGCCCTCTCTGGGGTCATCGTGAAGTTGCAAAAAGACTTCTACAGTGACCCGCTTCGAATTCGTAAGAATCCAGAAGAGTGGCAGGATTTACTGAAAAGATAGTTAAGTCAATTTAAAGCATTAAAGCGCTTCAGTTTCAGCAGTCGTGGCAGCCCGCCCGGCTGCTGAACTGACTTTTAGGCGAAAATATGCAATAATTCAGATGTAATTTCTAGCAGAAAGGAAATTTCTCATGCAATATTCTCACTTACAACTATCCGATTACAACTGGCAAGACGATAATATCGTCATTATCTGCAAGGATGAAGATAGTCAACTGGCAAATCTGCCCGAAGCCCTTCACTCTGAATTAAAACTCTTCCTCGAGGAGACAAAGTTTAGTTCCGACGAGACCAAGGTCGCCGTCTATAATCTGCCTCGCGAGGGCAAGGTTCAACGCATCTTTTTAGTCAAGCTAAAAGCCGAGCCTTGCGCCCGTGGTCGCCGTGCAGCAATGCGCAGCCTGGAAGCTCAACTCCGTGAACATAATGTGCGTGAAGCAGCTATTGTCTTCGCTTCAGAATTCTGTGCAAAGGCCAGCTCCAACCTCTTGACCCAGCTCAGCCTAGCAAGCTACAGATTCGATCAGCATCTGGGCCATGGCGGTCCACTGCCGAACGCAGATAACGAGCTCCCCGAAAAGCCGGCTGATAAGTCCTTAAACAAGCTAAACTTGGTTTTCGCAAAATTACCCGAGTCTCCTGCTGACTTAATTGATCAGGCATTTAGCCTGGCCGACTCCATCCGTTTAACCAGACTACTAGTCGACCAACCGGCTAATTTCATGACGCCAAAGATGCTTGCTGAGGCAGCAGTTGCAGCAGGGGAAAAATATGGCTTTGAAGTTGAAGTGAAGAAGTCAAAAGAGATTCAAGAGCTAGGTATGGATGCCTACTGGTCAGTCGCAAAAGGCTCAGACTGCCCACCTCGCTTCATCATTATGCGCTACCTGAATCATCCTGAGTGCTCAGAGAAAATCGCCCTCGTCGGCAAGGGTGTCTGCTATGACTCAGGCGGATATGCAATCAAGCCAGCCAGTGGCATGGTGACTATGCACGCTGACATGGGTGGTGCTGGCGCGGTTATCGGCGCAATTACAGCACTCGCCAGAGCTAAGGCAAAGGTCAATGTTGTCGCCATCGTCGCCGCATGTGAAAACATGATTTCCGGCAACGCCATGCGCAACGGTGACATCATCGGTTCACTCGCCGGTAAGACGATAGAAGTCGTGAATACCGACGCAGAAGGCCGCCTCACTCTCGCCGACGCTGTAACCTATGCCCAACGCTTCGAAAAAGCCAGCAAGATTATCGATATCGCAACCTTAACCGGTGCCTGTGTCGTCGCCCTCGGCAATGAGATCGCTGGCGTAATCAGCAATGATGAAGAGATCTTCTCCGCCTTAGAGCACGGCTCAAAGCTCTCCGGCGATAAGATTTGGCGGATGCCCTGTGATGAGGACTATGCTTTACTCAATAAGTCACAACGTGCCGATATCTGCAATGCGGGCTCACGCTGGGGCGGAATGATTACCGCAGGACTCTTCGTCCGTGCCTTTACCGGCGGTCTGCCCTGGGCTCACCTGGACATCGCAGGCCCAGCCTACTTAGATAGCGGCAGCGATCAATACTCTGCCGGCGCCTCCGGTGTAGGAGCAGAGATTCTCTTCCACGCCACCCAGGAACTTTGTAAGTAAGTCTAAAGGGCTAAGCTGAATTATTTCAGCGCTTAAATTAAGTCAAAGTAAAAGGAAGGTCAGCCCAGAGGCGACCTTCCTTTTTTGCTTTTAATAAATTGCTCTTTACTACTTCGAA
>JAUNVR010000003.1:25879-43039 GCA_030537595.1 Eubacteriales bacterium | reverse complement strand
GGTGGAGCTGTGCTTAGCTGCTTATATAAGGCATTCGCTAAGGCTTCAGCAATGATCTCCTGGCGTTCTGGGACCAAGAGTATAGAGAGGTCTCGAGTATTCGTTAAATAACCAGGCGAAAAGTCAATCATGCTGAGATTGATAAAGCGCTGAAATTCTCTCGCGCCGGACTTGACCATCTCCCTGTCCCCTGCTTTAAGCTCTGGAATGAGTGCTAAAAGTTCAGCCGCTAAGTTTTCGGCGAGCTCAGCAGCCTCCTGGGTCTTGTAGCCCATATAAGCTGGAGTCTCTGGCCCGGCATTCGCCGCTACAGCTGCCTGATTTAAGATCTCAATTTGGAAACCACGCTGATTGCTGTCTGCTGTATTAGCTGCGTGATCAATGCGAAGGTAAAACATCTCCGAGTACTGAGCTTCGAGGTCCAGAATTAAACGTAAGTCGGGCCCAACGCCCTGAGCTGTAAATATTTCGCCTAAAGCCTTTTCATCTTTGGCCGAAATCAGATTGCCGAGGCGCTGACGCAAGTCGCTCAAGCGATCACTTTTGAATTCTCGCTCACTTAATTCTTGAATGAAATCACTGAGTAAATAATGGGCTAACCGCGCTGCGCGTTCCTTCTCCCCCATCTCGAGATTTGAACTGCGCATCAAAATTACTTCAGCTCCTAAAGCTTCGAGCTTTGACTTAGTTTTCTCGGCAAGTTTAAGATTCAGTTCAGCAGCTGAAAATAAGTCCGTCAGCTCACCTTCGGGAGTTGAGCTACGCAGAAAATAGCCGCTGTCCTTGCCGCCTCGAGCTGGGTCAATAAAAACGAGAATCCCTTTCAAGGCCTCGGCGTTTTTATTCCTGTTGTAATAGAGCGTCATATCGCTACTATGGTAATCGGGAACCGCAGATTCCTCCGGCCAGGCTAAAACCTTATAGGCATTTAAGCTCAGCTTATCCTCTGCAAGTTCATTGAGGGGCAGTTGGTCACTGCGCTCAGACTTGCGAGCGTCAGCCTCCATGCTGTAGGCTGTGGTCAACTGCGGCCAGATTTTGCGGAATAAGGCTGTCGTCAAGAGTAAGCCTAGGGAGACGAAAACGATGATGACTGATAATTTTAGAGCGCGTTTTTGTGTCATTTTAAATCCCGTAGCGTGATGAAATTAAATTGGCTAAAAATTCAGCCATTCGCTGTATCTCATCCTTAGCTTCGCCCTCTAACATTATTCTAACCTTAGGCTCAGTGCCTGAAGGACGGACAAGAATCCGGCCCCGCTCACCCAAAGTCTCGGAAAATTCTTGAATCTGCTCCTGAATACTCGGATCAGACATAACCTTTTGCTTTAAATCATTAGGAATCCGGACATTGATCAGGACCTGGGGATAGATTCGCCAATGCTCCCGCGCTATTGCCAAGCGCTCTCCACTTCTTTGTAAAGCGCCCAATAAGGAGAGGGCTGAGACCATCCCGTCACCAGTAGTCGCATGGTCCAGGAGGATGATATGGCCGCTTTGCTCACCGCCTAGGATATAGCCTTCTTCCAACATGCTCTCTAGAACATTGCGGTCCCCAACGTCAGTTTTGAGCAAATCGATTTGCTTTTTTCGCATAAATTCATCGAGGCCAAAGTTCGACATCACTGTCGCCACTGCCCCATTCTTTAAGAGCTTGCCCTGGGCCTTCATATCGGCTGCCAGAATCATTAAAATCCCATCACCATCAACCAGGCGACCGGTTTCATCAATTGCAAGTAAGCGATCTGCATCGCCATCAAAGGCTAGGCCTAGGTCAGCACCGCTATTCAAAACCGCCTCAATTAAGCGCTGGGGAGCGGTCGAGCCACAATCCTGATTAATATTAAAGCCATTGGGTTCAACCCCAATAGTAATGACCTCTGCACCCAGCTTGCGGAATAATTCGGGTCCAATCTGGTAGGCAGCGCCATTTGCGCAGTCAAGTGCAATCTTCTGCCCCTCTAGGCTGAGCCCCAGACTGCCTACTAGATGACGTAAATAGTCATCCGCACCATTGCGCTTCTCTATCCGGCGTCCGATATTAGTCGAGCTGTTGACCCTTTTTGCAGAGTCATAAGCATTAACCTCAGCTTCAATCTGGGCCTCTAATTCATCCTGTAGTTTGTAGCCACGATGCGAGAAAATCTTTAAGCCATTAAATTCATAGGAGTTGTGCGAGGCTGAAATAACGATACCGGCATCGCAGCTATAAAAACGAGTCAAATAAGCCACAGCCGGGGTCGGCATCACGCCCACAGTAAAGACGTCAGCTCCCGCAGAATTAGCCCCGGCAGTAATCGCCGCCTCCAGCATTGCCGCAGATACTCGAGTGTCCGTACCAATTAGAATTTTCGGATTCTTGGAAATCTCTTTTCTCAGAACTACTGCAGCCGCATAGCCGACCTTAAAGGCCAAGTCTGCAGTTAATTCCTCGTTCGCAATACCACGAATACCATCTGTGCCGAATAATTTTTTCACTCTATACCTCATCTAAATAAATTTAAATCTGAATCACCTTAGCTTAAGCCACAGACTGGGTCTGAGGCAAAGCCCCAGCTCAGCTCTAGGTCAAAACTAATCGCCCTGATCTTCTGCTTCTAGATCCCGGGGCCGGACACTGACCGTAATTTCCCCAGGACTTAGACTCTCGACCCGAGTATAGAGATTACTCTTGGTCCGGATTGAAACGTCAAGCATATTCAGGCCGCTTTCGTCAATCTTATCCAAGTTTACAAAGGCCGTTATATCACGAATGCTGAGCTTATCCAAAACATTCTTCCGAGCCTTTAAGGTAACTTGAATATTGCGCATTGGATATTGAATCTCAAAGCCCTTCTCCCGCATATCCACGAGCCCCTCATATTGTAGCGGAACTTGGAAGGTCTTATTCTGCAGGGGATTGACCTGCACTTGGACAAAGAACCAGAGAATCAGGGATAGGAAAATCGAAGCAAAAACTAAGGTTAGGTGCACCCGCTTCGGAGTTTTTTCTTGCATTGTCGGGCCAATCGCCTGGCCACTACGCCGGAAGAAGGAAAAACGCTGACCATCCTTCTCCCTCAGTAAGAGTCGGTGTAGCTGTGTGCGCAAGGCATCAGAATTATCGAGCACATAGAGGCGCCCATCCACGGCGATACTGATTGTGCCACGCTCTTCGGAGCAGACTATGGCGATGGTATCACCCATCTCCGAGGCTCCAATCGCTGCCCGGTGGCGGGTCCCTAGGTCACGCCTCAGATGGTAGTTATCTGAAAGCGGAATGTGGACTCTAGCCGCAGCAATCTTGCCATTTCTAATGACCACTGCACCGTCATGCAAGGGGGAGCCGAGGTAGAAAATCTGCTTTAAAGCCGTCGCCGATAAAACCGCATCTAAGGTCACAGCGTTCTCCTGGCTTTTTAAATCACCGAGGGGGGTGCTGCGCTCAATTACAATCAGCGCACCAGTTCTAGTTTCAGCCATGTCCTCACAAGCTTTGACAATACTTTCAATTAACTGGTAGCCATGGCCATCCTGATGCTCACCCTCAGCAACCTGGGAAAGCACATTGAAACTGGAACGCCCGACTGTTTCTAAAGCTCGTCTAAGCTCAGGCTGGAAGATTACTACAATCGCAATTGCAAAGACCGAAATTGTCTTATTTAAGACGAAGCCGAGCGAAGAAAGACCCAATAAGGAAGAGGAGATTGCCAAAAAGAAAATTAGCAAAATCCCCTTCAAAAGTTGCCAGGCTCGAGAGTCTCGCAAGAGCCGCAAAAGATAGTAAAGAATAAATGAAGTAACCGCTATATCCAGAAGCGCAACCATAATATCCAAAGGTCCGCCAATGAATAAGAAGCCATCTTTTATGTTCGTAAAAAGATTGCGAAAAAACTGAGCAAATCTAGCAAAAAAATCCGAATTAAGGAACAAGAATCTTTCCTCCCGTCAGGCTGTGAGTCAATTATACAGTATGGGAGGAAAAATTGTTATTCCTCGAACTAATCTAGCGATGAAGCAAGGGACTTAGTTTCTTGTAAATCAAAAGCATGAAGATACTGATGACTAGTGACTTCAGAATATTGAAAGGCACAAAGACAAAAAGTAGTAAAGTCCATAAGTCATGCACTAGGGTATTACCGACCGCATTGACCATCGAAATAATCCCCTCCAAGGGTAAGTTCATGACCTTACTGTAGAAGGGAATATTCACGTAGTAGTTAAAAGCAACAGCCACAATGGTCATCACCAAGCCACCACAAGTCAAGCCGATAATTGCCATTCTTTTAGTTTTTTTCCTCCGATAGATCATTCCAGCCACGAAGACGAAACTGCCACCGACTAGGAAATTCGCTAATTCACCTGTGTAGAAAGTATGCGAGGCTGGCAAGTGAGCAATATTTCGAATTAGCTGGACCAAAACACCTGTCCCAGGACCGATGCTGAAGGCGGCCAATAAGGCCGGTAAATCAGCGAAGTCAAATTTCAAAAAGACGGGCATTAAGGGTATCGGAAATTCCAAATACATGAGAATGATCGAGAGCGCAGAAAGAATTGCCGTCTTCGCAATCCACGCCGTACGATCTCTAGAGCTGACGAGCTTCGTCTGCCCTTTGCTGCTGAGCTTTAGATTAGCATCCTGATTGTTCATTAGTTCCTCCCCTTCCGGGAATAAAACAAGCCCCCATAAAAACGGGGGCCTGTCAAAAGCTAGAAGAATCGTTCCTCTCATCCAGACTTTACTGTCGGCTCAGGAATTGCACCTGATCAAGCCAAAGGCTTCGCGGGCTTTACCGCCGGTCGGGAATTACACCCGGCCCCGGAAACTATTTTATTTCGCTTGTACACTAGCATTGAAAAGCGAGAATTGCAATGCCTGATCCAAAAAGGGAAGCTAAAGTTAGCTTTTGCTAATTTCCTCGAGTTCCCGGAAGACTGGATCGAGATAGTCCGTAATTAAAAGCGGAATCCGTAGACCCAGCCAGTGCTCTTCCAGAGCCGCAAGATCAGCAGCTCTACCATGGCAATAGACAGCGAGCACAGCAGCCTCTGCAGGCTCTAAGCCACGGGCTAAAAATGCCGCTAAGATACCGGCCAAGCTATCACCACTGCCTGCTTTGGCCAAGGCTTTATTGCCACTTTGATTAAAGATTATACGCCGGTCCGGCAAGGCGACAATTGTGCGATGCGATTTGTAGACAATGATGCTCTTTAACTCCTCTGCAGCTTGAGCTGCGGCAAGCCAAGGCCAGCGCTCTGCTAAGTCTGGGAAGAGGCGCTTGAACTCTCCCGGGTGTGGGGTTAAGACTGCCGGTCTCAGTTTCGCCCCAGACTTTGACCTAGAACTTTGCCTATTCTGGCGTGCAGCAAGGGCTTTTTTCAGCTCCGGTTCCCGGGCAATTAAGTTTAAAGCATCAGCATCTAAAAGCAGGTCTTCGGCCTGCTGAATTGCTCTTAAGAGGAATTCTCTAGTCAGGCTTGTCCCGACCCCAGGCCCAATTAAATGGACCGGAATCTCGGCCAAGGCCTCTTCCCACTCAGTTAAATTTCCAGGATTTAGGGGCTTTAAAAGGAGCTCGGGATAGCTCTCTAAGGCCTCAGCTAAATGCTCGTCTGCAGCCTGTAAATAAGTGTAAGCAGAGCCGGCCGCCAAGGCTGCTCGAGCCGCTAGAAGAGCCGCCCCTGCCAGACCTGGCGCGCCAGCAGTAATCATCAACTTCTTACTACTTCCCTTGTGGATATTGGGCTCGGCTCGCGGCAATAATTCCGCTGCTAAACGCGGGCTACTGTAATATGACTTATACTCGCTCTTGAAGTCCTCGAGGCAAGCTAGATACCAGGCTCTTGGCATCCCTAAATCGGCGACTGCAATCTCCCCAGCATAGGGACTTCCAGCATCCGTAAGTAGAGCACGCTTGGGTGCTAAAAAGCTCACTGTGCAATCAGCCTTTAAACTCAGTGGATCTGCAAGACCAGAAGTCGAGTCTAGACCACTCGGGCTATCCACGGCTAAAAGCTCGGCCCCAGCCTCCCTGGCCTTTAATAATAAATCGCGCAGGGGCTTAAATTCTGGGCCCAGGGGGCGAGAAATCTTAAAGCCACTACCAAAAATTGCATCTACGAATAGGCATGCCTGATAATCCAGACCGAGCTTTTGTCTTTCGCTTTCTGCAACGAGAAAATCAGCTAGGCTTTGACTTTTTAAGCCGAGCTTTAAAGCGGCCTCACGCATGGCCTGGCAGTCACGGCTCAGGGGCTTCTCGGGGTATATTTCAACCAGTTCAAGTGAAAATTGAGAATTGGCCAAGAGTCTGGCTAAGGCCCAGCCATCTCCACTGTTATTGCCAAAGCCCAAAAGGATGACTATGCGCTTTAGCAAGGGTCGAGCAAGAATCTCCCGGTATAAGGCATTGGCCGCCGTCTCCATAAGGATCAGCGAGTCTAAGCCTGTATCGCGGACCCAGGCTGAGTCGATTGCTGCCTGTTCCTCCGGGCTGAGTGCACGTTCTTCTGCAGTCTCTAAAAAGCTCATAGAAGCCTCCAAATAAAAGTGACCTACTCGCAAAGAGAAGGTCACTCCTGATCATTTATTAAGTACTTACAGAATCGGTAGGGGGTCTAATTAAAGAACTTTCTTTAAGGACTCTACCATATCTTCGTAAGTTCTTGAGCCGATGATTTTTTCCTTAATTTCGCCATCTTTATAAAGATAGACTGTGGGAATTGACATCACGCGGAACTGCTGGGCGAGTTTCATCTCTTCGTCTACGTTTACTTTACAGACTTTCAACTTGCCTGCATAGTCCTCGGACAGTTTTTCAATCACGGGGCCGAGCATTTGGCACGGGCCACACCAAGGTGCCCAGAAATCTACCAATACGGGGATGTCAGATTTGACTACTTCCTGCTCATAAGTATCTTGCTTAAGTTCGATAACCATAAATTCCTCCTGTGGAAAGAAGTGGCTAATAAGCGTTTTAGAAGTAGTGCCACTTCAGATATCTTGTTTTGAGTTTAGGGCTTTCAGCAAAGCTTTGCAGTAACTAAGGCCACATTTGCCCAAATTGCTAAAAGCGAGTCAAAACTAGATAAACTCCTTCAAGACCGAGTCGTTCGGAACCACCCGGACATCGCCGCTCGGTAAGCCACCTAAGATATCGTAAAGCTGCCTAGCCTCCTCTACCGCCGCTTCAAGATTGGCATAAAAGAGGCCCTCTCGCACATTTGGTGAAGGTCTTAGACTACGCGCCTCGTAGGCTGCTAAGTCCTCGGCTAAAAGCTCGCGCACCCGCGGTCCTAAAATCGCATACTCGTAGGGCAAGGCAGTGTTTATATGAACATCTGCAGCCTCGATATAACGGGGGATAAAAATCTGCTCAGCAGATCTGACCATCGGCCAAAAGTCAATCGTTTCCAGGGCTCTAGTATCACGGCTGCTATTATCGCGGTGGATTCTGCGCAGCTTCCGCGTCGTCTCGGAACCTAAGATCCCGTTGCGAGTTTCCAATTCCACATTTGGCATCAGAAAAATTCCGAAGCTAATTTCTGGGTCGAGCTGATCCTTAATGACTGGAGATAAGGCGTGAAGGCCCTCGACTAGAACTAGCTCATTGTCTTTTAACTTTAATTTTTGCTCACGCTCATAGATGCGCTTACGCTCCTTAAAGTTAAAATGCGGGACCCAGGCTGCTTTACCCTCCATTAGGAGGCGCAAATCTTCAGATAAAAGTTCGAGGGAAATTGTATCGACAGACTCATAATCCGGCCTGCCATCCTCGTCGTAACGTACGGCACCCTCGACGTAATAGTCGTCGAGTGAAATCATCCTCGCTTCCCGACCTGCTTTACTGAGCTCAGTTTTTAAGCGATCGGTGGTCGTGGTCTTGCCCGAGTTAGTCGGTCCCGAGATGAAAACTGCTCGGATTTTCCGATGCGCGACAATTTCCTCCACCAAGTCATCAAGCTGCCGCGAATAATACTCCTCGCAGGCTGCTGCCAACTCAGGGTACTCCGAGATTGTGATTGCTTCCGCCAACTCATCAGCGGTGATTTCTAACTGTGCTTTAAGTTTTGCCATGCTTAACCCTCTCCTTGTTCAGAATGAAGTTAATAGACTTGCAATAATTGGCAAGTACCATGAATATTACCATATTAGGATAAAATATTTTTTCTGAGGAGTACTATGAACACAAAAGAGAAATTGAATTATCGGAGAACTTTATTGCTGGGCTTTGGCTTTTTAGCCTCCAGTCTAGCTTGGAGTTTGTACAACGCATTAGTTCCCCCGATGCTCGAGTCCCGCTTCCTCCTAAGCACCGGCACGATTGGTGTAATTATGACGATTGACAATATTTTCGGCGTAGTTTTCCAACCCCTGGTCGGCAGCCTCTCGGATCGAACGCGGAGTCGCTACGGCAAACGAATGCCGTGGATTATTTTAGCCCTGCCCTGCTCAGCCCTCTTCTTTTATCTGATTCCCGGGGCCAATACACTGGTCAAAATGATGACGATGATTATCGCCTTCAACTTCTTCATGTCCCTCTGGCGCTCTCCGGTCATCGCCTTAATGCCTGACTTAACTCCCCCAGCCTTGCGTTCAAAGGCCAATGGTTTAATCAATCTAATGGGAGGAATCGGGGCAATTATCGCCTTCTTTATCGGCGGGAGATTGGCCCTCCATGACTCGAGTAATCGCTTGTCCTTCCTGATGGGTTCGATTACCATGCTGCTCTCCCTCCTAATGCTGATGCTTTTCGTCAAAGAGCCATCCAGCCTGGAATTAAAGCGCGAGGTCAAAAGTAAGAGTAAAAATAAAATCAGCTTATCGCGCTCAGAACTCAATTCACTAGTTAAAATCCTCGCCGCAATTTTCTTCTGGTTTGCCGCCTATAATGCGATTGAGACCTTCTTCACCCTCTATGCCGTAAATAAGCTTGGAGTCGCAAGTGGAACAGCAACCATGATGCTGACTGCCTTCTCACTCTCTTTTGTTGTCTTCGCCTTCCCCGCAGCCCTGGTCGCAGGTAAGCTCGGCCGCAAGAAAACCATTCTCGCCGGACTCGTAATCCTACTCGTCTGCTTCCTACCAATTCTCTTCCTCGAAGAGGTCAAATTAATTTTAATTCTGCTCCTAATTGGCGGCGTGGGCTGGGCCTTTATCAACATTAACTCTTTACCCATGGTGGTCGAATTAGCCAGCAAGGATAAATTAGGAGAATTCACAGGCTTTTACTACTTTGCCTCCTTCTCAGCCTCGATTGTCAGCCCTATCCTCTTTGGTTGGATTCGCGACCTCAGTAAAGACTACAGCTCGCTTTTTGTCTACGCCCTGATTGCCTTCTTTATCGCTCTCTTATTAATGCTTGGGGTAAAGCATGGTGAGGCCAATCCAGAGCTCAGCAGAGGGGATGTCTTAACTGCCCTCGATGATGCGGAAATCTAGACCAATCTAGACTAGTCTAGTAATTGAAAAGGGACTCAAGCCACAACTTGAGTCCCTTTATTTAGCTTGATTAATTCAGCTTCCTAATTATAATTCTGCTTTCGCCTCTAAGTATGCGATGGTCCGCTGCATCTCGTTGTAACAAATCATGAAGCCTTCATCGACTCCCATCCCGGGCTTGGCCAGAATCTGATCTGGTCTTGAAGCCATCGCAATTTGCACGCAAATCTGGGCTGAGCGGTCAGTTTCATTACAGGTACCACCCTGGTATGCGCCGAGGCCCTTTTCGCGACAGTAGAGTACAGCCTCGACTGAGTTTTGGATCCCGCCGAGGTCCGGTGTCTTAATTTGGATCATATGACCAGCGCCAGCATCGGCAAAGTCCTTGATGTCCTGCAGCGTATTACACCACTCATCAGCCACGAGTTCGACCGGGATATTCTCCTGATCTAAGCGCTCGGTTAAAGCTGCCAGGCAGCTAATCTGTGCTTCCTTGGAGCCCGCATCCATGGGGCCTTCAATCCGCAGCTTAAAGGGTTTTGCCAAGTCTGCAAGCTCTTTCAAGTAGGCTGCCATGCCTGCACTGTTATCGGGGCCAAAGATTTGTCCAATTGTGCCATAAACGTCGATATGCAGGATTGGTTGGTAATTTTCTTCTACCTTATGGCTCTCGATGCGCTCGACCAGCCACTTCAGATAATCTTTGAGAATCTCGCCCTTCTCGCCCAATTTCTTTGGCACATTATTGATTAAGGCATGCGGCAATACGTCAACATGCTTGATAATCATCTTGTCAACATTGTCGTAGCGATTATCCCCGGACTGAGTAAAGATCGGGATTGCTTTTGGCTCGAGATCTAGCTCATATTCTGCTGCAATAATCTCACAGGGCAGGCAGTTCTTGCTCTTTGCAAAGGCATCTAGCAAGGCCTGGCTAAAGCCGTAGCGGATTGCTGTATGCAAGGCTTTGCCCTCGTATTCTAAAGCCTCAAACTCAGCCATCGTTGATCTAAAGTTCGACAGTTCACGCCCGACAATCTCTTGATTTAAGACGCTTTCTAGAATGGGGATAAAATCCTCTGCTAAAAAGAGGGGGTCTCTCCCACCTGCTCCAGAATACTGGACGGCTGCGCAGTCACCCAGCGCAATCTGCCCATCCTCTAAGAGCAGCTGAATTGAGATTGATTCACCTGGCTGACGGACGGCAGTAAAGCCCGGAGTTTGGGCTTCACCGAGGTAGTTGAAACCATCAGTTTCGGCCCCTGCCTTGATTGCTTTTTGGTCGTCGAAGTAAAAGCCAGTCCGACCGGGTGATAAAATCGCTTTTTTAATTTTCATAAACTTCCTCTTTCTCAATAGTTTTCCGACTAGTTGCCGGGACGTCCGACTAAGCGGCCTTTGGAAATTGCATAAACATCATCAATAACCATCTGGAATGATGCTTTACGATTCTCATACTTTGCCCGTTCTTCCATCTTCTGCTTGTGGAAGTCGAGCAGGTTTTGACTAAATGGCACTGAGCCGATATTAAAGATTCGGATTGCCCCGTCATTATCGCGGGCCGGGAGCATCCGGCCGGCATTGTAACGCGAGGGTGCCCAGGGGATATCTAAGACGCCGGCCTGGACTGCGCGAATTGAGCCCAAGGCGATATCGCCTTCACCTAGTTCAAAACACTTGTCTACTACACAGCGAGTCTCCTCGGAGATAATGTGCTTTTCATCCATCAGGCTATTCACATCGAGGCTCTGGTCACCCAGCATATTAATAATCTGCTTCGTGCAGCGCAGGCCCTCGGCATTCGCCTCTTTAGTCGGTACGCCCATCGCTTCGTGTGGTGTTTTGACAATTACCTTTGTCGCATGGGAGAGCGCTGCAACGACGGAGCCCCAGGAGATTACAGCAAAGGCTTTGGCCTCGTCTTGGGGGAAGCCACCCATCCACTGGTGCAGGACTGTGGTTACAGTCACATCGCCGTAGCCGTAGCGTCTTAAATACTCATCAGTCAGGTCCTGTAAGGTCTGGAGTGCGGCAACGTCCTGGACCAGATTCCCGCACTGACCATAGCCGACTGTAATATTCTTGACCCCTTGCTCAGCAGCTAAGAGTGCTTCGAGAATGGCGACTGAATGGCTGACAAAAGGAGGCACCAAGGTCCCGGTCAAAGGTCCGTAGGGCTCACGATTGATCGCGACACCAGCCTCCTCATAAATTCCAGTTAGGCGGTCGATATACTGCCAGTCCTGGATTGTCCGCTCCATCGGAACGTTCTTGGCATAAGGGATATTGTAGGAAATACCGCCACCTTCGTAGGAGGTAAAACCTCCGGCATAGGTGATCTCGGTCAGCAGTCTAGCATCAGGAGTACCGTGTCTGACTTGCACCGGCTTGGTCAGATTTTCCGTCAGCTCGCGGCAACCATGAACCCCGTGATTAACAGCTGGAAAACCATTGAGCATAGATTTTCCTGATTTGATGCTCTCCTCAATGCCGATTTTTGCTTCCTCGTAGCGATTCTGTCTGGTGTAAGAATCAATGGTTGAGGGCAGTAAATCGGCCTCGCCTTCTTTGGCCAGGAAATTGAGCAGCTCAATCTGCTTATCAATCAGAGCGACCCCGGCTCGAGGTTGAACCAGGGTGCGTCCCTCAGCCTTCGCCTGATTCAAAGCAGTTGTGAAAACTCGCTCGGGCGGAATTGTTTTCTGGTAGGCAATCCCGTCCTCGAGCTTCTCGACATCCTTACCCGTAGGCCACTGAGTTATAATTTCTTCGCGCAGGGCGAAAAACTCGTCATTACTCAGCTTTTTGTTTCTGATTTCACTCATGGACTAACTCCTTCTTCATAATGCTTAAGGCGATGTCGGGCTCACTTTGTGCGAGTACTCCCATCGCCGAGAGGATATATTTACGATCAATTAAAATTTCCGCTTCGCGGGGCCGCAAGGAATTCGGTTCAGCAGGGTTAAAGAAGCTGTGGCGGGCAATTTCTGCAGCCTTTTCTACGCGTACGATAGCCCCACCTGTGACGACGACCTTAGTGACATTGCGCAAATCTTTGCCGCTTTGGGCAAAGACCTGACCCACCGGGGTATAGACCTCTTCGAGTTCACCCGCATGGCGGCTGACTGCAATTTCGATTGCGGATTTGGCGAGCGCTTCGTCGAGGGCCAGTAACTCAGCTGTATTCGGTAAGCTGTCTGTATGCTCTTGTAGTTCGTGACTTAATTCACTAACTCGCTCTTCGCTCAGACCAGCTAGTTCTGCGACTTTTTTAAGGCCTGCTGCATCAAGAATACCCTGTAAGCTGTAGCGCATCCCGAGGTCTCCTTCAACCGTGCGTTTGGCAAAGGGCTCAGGAATCCCTTTCAGAATTGTATTCATCCCCCTGGGCAAGCCTTCAGCTAGGGAGTAGACATCTGTCGTTGCGCCGCCGAGGTCGACTGCCAGTAGTTCGCCGATTCCTCTTTGCTCCTCGGTACCCTTGGCAAGTAGCTCCATCGCTTTCAAAATCGCCGAAGGGGTTGGCAAGAGAATATTCGACAACATTGCCTGAATCTGGCTTAAGCCTTTGGCCTGGACAATTTCAGCGAGGAAGATTTCACGGATTTTATCTTGGACCTCTTCAATATTGACCTCACCTAGGCGTGGCATGACATTGGCGCAAATATAGTAGTCCAAACCCTCCAGATGCTTTTTCACTTGGCGTGAGGCAGAGCGATTGCCGGCAACCACGATGGGGAATTTTGCCTTTAATTCGCTCAGGGCCTCTGCATTATTGATAATGCAGTCCTTATTACCCCCGTCAGTACCTCCAGTGAGCAAGAAAATCTCGGGCTTTTCCGCTTCAATAATGGCTAAATCGTCATCGGTCAAATCATGATTAAAGACCCGGATTACCTTTGCCCCAGCACCTAATGCTGCCAGTCTAGCTGCTTCGGTCGTTAATTCCGGAACTAAGCCGGCGACCATCATCCGTAAGCCCCCGGCAGCCGAAGAGCAGGCCTTAATCTTTGCCTGCTCCAAATTCGGGACTTGCTGCTCGAGCTCGGCCTTTGCCTTGGCAAAGCCACATTCAATGCCCTCACGGATAGTCGTGTAGGCTGCAGAGGTGGCTAAAATCTCTTCACGCTCACAGTCAACAAGGGTCAGCTTTGTCCAGGTTGAACCAAAATCTGCTAATAGATAAAGTTCACTCATGGGCTCAACTAGACTCCTAAATCCTGTTTCAAAAAGTCAATTGTGACCTGGGGGTCGGTGCCAGGCGGGAAGGCCCGGTTGAAGCCCATATCTAAGAATCGCTTTTCGACCTCATCAAAGGGCTGTTTACCGACCACGATATTGCCGCCAACATAGAGCAGAATATCGCCGATACCGGCTTCCTCGCATTTCTGGCGCATGCCACGACAGTCGAGTTCTCCGTGCCCATAGAGTGAGGAGATAATTATCGCATCGGCGTCAGTTTCAATCGCTGCCCGAATGTATTCTTCCTGAGCGACCATGACACCCAGATTGGTCACCTCGAAGCCGGCTTCGCGAAAGGCAAAGTCGAGGATTCTAATGCCGACAGCATGAACATCAGCTCCGATTACTCCGATTACGAGATGCTTACCATTGCTCATTTTGCTTTCCTCTCAGTTTTTACAGAGCTTTACTCTGCAACTATTTTTCCTCTTTGAGATAGGATTCTGGTCCCATCTCGTAGAGATTATTGCCTAGACTATCGATTACTACTAGTAAAGGCATGTCCTCAACTTCTAATTTGCGCAGGGCTTCTGCGCCTAAATCCTCATAGGCAATAATTTCCGAAGATTTAATCGAGCGGGCTAGTAAAGCTCCCGCCCCACCGATTGCCCCGAAGTACACTGCGCCGACTTCGCGCATCGCTTCAATAACCTCCGGTGAACGCCTGCCTTTGCCAATCATCCCCAATTGTCCAGCGCGAATCAAGCGCGGCGAATAAGGGTCCATACGATAGGCCGTGGTCGGGCCGGCAGAGCCGATAATCTGACCCGGAGCAGCCGGAGTTGGGCCGACATAGTAAATCACTGCGCCTTTGACTGGAAAAGGCAGTTCCTCACCTCGATCCATCGCTTCAATGAAGCGTAAATGCCCGGCATCACGCGAGGTATAAATGGTGCCTGATAAAAGCACTCTCTCACCTGCCCGTAAACTGCGGGCCAGCTCTGGATCTAAGGGCGCTGTAATCTTTCTACTCATTAGATTACCTCCTCAATGTGACGAGCCACGTGACATTGGATGTTGACTGCTACTGGCAGGCCTGCGATATGGGTGGGGAAACTATCGATTGCAACTGCCAAGCAGCTGGTTCGCCCTCCAAATCCCATCGGCCCAATGCCTAATTGATTGATCTTATTTAAGAGCTCAGCCTCCAAGTCTGCATAAAAGGGGTCCGGATTTGGGGTCCCAGTTGGGCGCAGTAGACAGCGCTTGGCCATTTCTGCTGCGCGATCAAAGTTGCCCCCGATGCCAACTCCGACAATGATTGGTGGACAGGCGTTCGGACCAGCATCCTGGACTACTTTCAGAACAAAGTCCTTGACACCTTCGATGCCATCTGCCGGGCGCAGCATTTTCAACTGCGACATGTTTTCCGAACCAAAACCCTTGGTCGCAAGACTTAGCTTAATCTGGCGACCAGGCACGATTCGGTAATAAATCACCGCCGGCGTATTATCCCCGGTATTGACCCGACGCAAAGGGTCCTTGACCACAGACTTACGCAAATAGCCATCACGATAACCCTGGCGTACGCCTTCATTAATTGCTGCTTCTAGGTCACCGATCAAGTGCACATCTTGGCCGACATCTAAAAAAACGCAGGCTAACCCGGTATCTTGACAGATGGGTACCTGCGTTTCATCAGCAATATGGTAATTTTCAATGATGTCATCCAAGACAGTTTTAGCGGTTTCAAACGACTCACCTTTACGCTGCTCTTCGATTGCTTCCCGGACATCAGGCGGCAGAATTCTGTTGACCTTAATGCACATCTCCCTGATTACCGGAATCAGCTCTGCAACGTCAAACTCTCTTTGCAAAATAATCCCTCCTCGCATATGCAATCACATCGCTATATGCTCATATAATATACACAAAATAACTAGGTATAGCAATTTTAGATAGGATATTTTGGCCAAAAAATGACTCCATCGAGAAAGTTCCTGGGCCAAAGCTGAGGAGCCTTAAGTTTTCTCGCTGGAGCCACTCTTTTAATGCTAATTATCTGGTGTAAATTCGACCAAAGTCAGTTCACTTTCGTGAAGCTTCCCGTCCCGGTAGAATTCAATCTTGACCCGATCACCCGGTTTCAAATCGCGCTTATAGCGGTTAATGTCATTAATATTCTCGACATTTTGCCCGTTCATCGAAATCAGTAAATCACCTTTTTCTAGGCCTGCTTCGGCGGCTGGTGAATCTGCAAGAACTTGGACGATGAGGACACCGGCACGATCAGCGATGCCGTAGTAATTGGCCATTTCCCGGCTGACGCTCTCAGGGTAGATACCAATTGAAACTCTGCCCCGTACATAACCATAGCGAATTAGATCCTCCAGAACGGGTTTTGCCAAATCGATTGGAATGGCAAAACCTAAGCCCTCAAAGGATTGGCCGCGGCCCTGGGAAGAAATTTTCCCGGTAATCACGCCAACGACCTCACCAAAGGAGTTAAATAAAGCACCACCCGAATTTCCGGAGTTTACAGAGGCGTTAGTTTGAATCATGGTCATGTCCAGACCCTGGATATTAATCTCACGATTTAAGGCTGAGATGATGCCGTTTGTCACGGTGCCTTCTAACTGCCCAGTGGGGTTACCAATTGCGACTGCCAGCTCACCTACCACGAGGTCCTCGGAACTGCCGAGAATTGCTGGCGGCAGTTCATTCTTGCCATCGTAATCGAGTAATTTGATCACGGCCAAGTCTGTGGCCTGGTCAGCTCCGACTACTTGCGCCTGGTAGACTACACCATTATCTAGCTTGACAAATATCTTCTCACTAGCCTTAATCACGTGGCTATTAGTCGCAATATAACCATCTGGGGAAATAATAAATCCGGAACCGGCGAAAGAAGCCTGGCGGACGTCGCCAAATAAATCGACCACGGAGGCCTCGGTGGAAATGGCAACCACGCTGGCTTTACCGAGGGCTGCAATTTCCGCAATGCTCAAGCTCTGTTGACCGTTACGATACTGTTTACTTGCCTCTTCTAAACTGAAGTGAAGCTGTCTTAACTTTTCCGGACTCAGGCTTGCTGCAAGTGGAGCATCAGGAGTCTCATTAGCTCCTTCATTTGCTCTGTCAAGCTCTGTTTCACTAGGAGCCTTAGCGGCTTGTTCAGAGTCGCCCTCTGCTTCATCATCGATTGCATCCCAGATCAATTCATGATTTAAAATGCGTTTTTTCGCCTGCTCTGCACTACGATTAAATAAGAGATGCATTCCCACAATGGAGAAAATGAAAATCCCGAGCAAGATTAGCGCCGTGGCAACTAGCCAAGCCGAGGTTTTGTGATTATCTTCTATTTCCGGAGCTGCTGTTTGATAACGATACTGCTCACCGCTGCGCTGTAAATCATACTGTACGCGCTCCTCAGCAGAGCTCGGCGGATAATTTGCCGGATGCTGATCAGAGTTTTGCGGTGTACCAAATCTTTGCTTTTCAGACATATGATAAAACTTCACCTTTCTCAGGATATTTAGCTACATCGATATAATAGC
>JAUNVR010000003.1:12605-25779 GCA_030537595.1 Eubacteriales bacterium | reverse complement strand
CCGAGGACGATAGAAATAATTGTGCCCTCAATCCCCTCCAGAGATTGGAGGTAGCGTGAAACTTCTTCAATTCTCAGGTTCACAAATTCGAGAAACTTTTCCGGCAGGGTGTAAAAATCGATTTCCAACTTAGCTAAAAGTAGCTTCAAGCCGGTATTCATAAGCAGTAAATATGCCGCTGCATAGCCCAGTAAAATCAGGGGGCGAAAGTAGCTTTTAATGCGGTAATAATAGGCGCCAGCAACTGGCATCAGGAAAAATAAAAGGCCGGCAAGTAAGCCTGAGCTCAAAGCTCCGAGCGGCAAGTACTTAGCAAAGTTCGGAAAGACTAGGAGGAAGGCTCCGGCAGCAAGCCAAATCAAGCTCAGTAAATAAAGCAGCGAGCGCTTATGCCGCGGCCGCACATCACTATCTGTCCATACCGGACCTAAGAGTATGCCTTCCCAATAATCCATGAACTAGAGCTTGAAGCTTCTTCCTCCGGCTTCTTCAATATTCGCTTTGAGCTCCAGCCAGGCCGGAGCCTCAATGTCCGTACCACTTAATGAATGTTCAGCTTCCGAATCACTATAGCCGTAGCGCAAAGTCCAAATACTTTCGTTAGTTCCACTTGCGAGCTTGGGCTCCTCTTGACTGCGCTCAAGAATAAATTTCAGCACAGCAGCCTTATAAAGCTCCATTGTTTCGCGGGGCAAACCACGCACGAAATTATTGAACCAACGATTACTATCCTTCCAGATGAGGACGTTGTGAGCAAAGTCAAAGCGGACTAAAAGAAAGCCACGCTGATAAACTGATAATTCACATTCTGCCCATTCGATAGCTCGGGCCATGCCGTCCTCCTAAATTAAGTAAAATAATTTAAGCCGTTAGAAAAAACGACTCACATCTTGCATTTTACCACAAAAAATAAAAATGCTACTGCTGACCCAGTTCAGCTGCTTAAAGCTGCTCTTCTGGGCTCGTATTGGGATTCAAACTTAGCTCCAGAGCTATACTTTCAATTTTCTTCAGCCGATGATTAATTCCAGACTTCCCGAGGGGTGGACTTAGTTTGGCCCCGAGCTCCTCCAACGAGAGACCGGGGTGGGCTAAACGCAGCTCTGCTGCCTCCCTAAGCTTTAGGGGTAAGGTCTTTAAACCTCGTTTAGCTTCAATCAGCCTGATCGCCTGATATTGCCGGGCCGAGGCCTCAGCCAGGCGCGAGGCATTGGCCGAATCGCAGTTGACCACCCGATTAACCTGATTTTTAACTTCTTTTTCGACTCGAAGCTGCGAATAATCGAGATAAGTGTTGCTACAGCCTGCAGAAAGTAAAAAGTTCCCCAGCTCCTCACCATCTTTTAAGTAGAGGATTCGTGCAGACTGGCGGTCTAGGACCTTAAAATTCAAAGCATAGGATTGGAGAAAGTCCTGCATGATACGGCCGGGCAAAATGCGCGGAAAGGCCAGTTCTAAATGGTAGGCGTCAGCAGGTTCACTCAAGGCACCAATACTTAGGTAGAGCATGCACAAAATACACTGCCTGATCGAAGCGGGCGTATTCTCCGTCTCAGAGAGCTTGGCAAGAGCTCGAAACTCTGTCGGCTCTATAGTCTCCAACTCGACTAGAAAGACCCGTATAGTTTCTCTAATCTGCTCTAGCTCTCGACTCTCGCGCCAGCTTATGCGCATGACTTGGCGCTGTTTGACGACTGTAAAACCCTGCTCTCCACAGAGTTTTAGAATATCCAAGAGGAGGTCAAAAAAATCCTTTCTCCGACTGGTAAAGCTCATGCTCCGCCCAGAAACGCGAAGTGCAGTACTCTTAAAGAGTTCCAGGGCGAGAGGCCAGTAATCTGGCATTCCCCGTAGCACCTCGACGGCTTCTGCTTGTAATTTCTGAACTAAACTGCTGCTCATCTAAACCTACTTTAATGCTGCTCTTTTGACTCCGCCTTTGCGAGCTCAACTCTAGCTTTGGAAAACTCCTCTGGCCACTTGCCTAAGTAGCGCACCTCTGGAACCAGATCGATCTCATAGGCTTCTTTCACTTCCTTGCGTACCCAATTGAAGAAGGCTCTAATTTCACTTGCAGTGGCTCCACCGTAGTTCACAATAAAGCCCGCATGCTTAGCTGAAACTCCTACCTGCCCATGGCGGACTCCCTTTAAGCCCAAGTCTGAAATTAACTTGCCAACATAGTGCCCGGGCGGCCGCTTAAAAGCCGAGCCGCAGGAGGGCAAAAGTAAGGGCTGCGCATTCCGTCTCTTCATTTGAACTTCAGCCAATTTCTCCATTAATTCAGACTGCTTTTGCGGCTCTAATTTAAAGGCTGCTGCCAGAGCCAGGTAGTCTGAATTTTGTAAAAAGGACATGCGGTAGCTGAAATCTCCCGGCTTTGGCCGGTAAATAAAGCAGTCTGAGCTTTCCTTTGCATAGAGGAGGACGGCATCCAGGTACTTTGAAATCTCACAATCATAAGCCCCAGCATTCATAAAGAGCGCACCCCCTATGGTCCCGGGGATACCTACCAGGCTACTGTAATCGCCTAAGGAGCGGTCGACCGTGTAGGCCACAAAGTCGGCCAAAAGCACTCCGGCCTCGGCCCAAATTAAATCTTCTGAAGTAAAAATACGGTCTAGACCTGTTGTCATTATGACAAGACCATCTATCCCCTCTTCTGCGAAAAGCACATTGCTGCCTAAGCCGAGCACCACTGTCTCTAAATTACGCTCCTTTGCAGCTTTTAGGACTGCCGTAAATTCGGCCAGAGTCTCAGGTTTGGCGAAATATTGAGCTACACCACCAGCCCTGTAATAGCTTAAAGGAGCTAGGGGCACTGCCTCTTTAATTAAACTCTCAAGGCAGTCTGGCTCAGCTTCCAAGTCCGGCCAAAGCTCGGTCAGAGAGTAGGCCTGATTTAAGTCCGAGACTGCAAAATCCTTAGTCTCAGCTTGCTTTTTAGATTCACGCGTATGCTCCATTAAAGTACTCATTTCTATCCTTTGCCTAATTTCAAGAGTCAGCTCTCCCTGGCTTTAAGATCCAGCCGGATCGCCTAAATCATAGCGCCCATAGCCGGGGAAATTATTGTAATCCTGGCCTGGATGACTGTACTTCGCCCGCTCGATCTTGCTTCTGACCCGACTGTCTAAGGCTTCAGCAGCATTATAGCCCATGGACTTCTGGCGGAAATTAATCGCCGCAACTTCGACAATGACGGCCAGGTTCCGCCCTGGGCGCACAGGAATTGTAATCGAAGGCACATCAATGCCTAATATATCTGTACTCTCTTCTAAAAGCCCGGTCCGGTCATAGACCTTACTTTCATCCCAGTTCTCTAAATTAATGACAAAATGAATATTCTCTTCTGGCTTCACAGAAGAAACTCCGTAGAGCTCTTTGACATCTAGGATGCCCAGGCCACGTATTTCAATGAGATGGCGAATCATCTTCGGGGCTCGCCCAATTAGGGTGGTATCTGAAACTCGTCTGACCTCGACCATATCATCAGCAATCAGGCGATGGCCTCGCTTCACAATTTCTAGGGCGGTCTCAGACTTTCCGACCCCGGACTCGCCGAGGATTAAAATACCTTCACCGTAAACTTCAACCAGCACCCCATGAAGCGAAATCTTAGCCGCTAATTCATGCCGGAGAAACTCAACTAAGGCTGAGATTAAATTGCCGGTCGACTCTTCCGAAACAATAATTGGCACCTTAAACTCGCGCGCTAATCTCAACATGGTCTGGTCTGCCTCATGGCCACGCGACAAAATTAAGCAAGGAATTCCTGTGGCAAAGAGTGCCGCTAGTTTGTGCGCACGCTCAGCCTCCGGTAATTTGGCCAGGTAGGCCCGTTCCATGTTCCCGATAATTTGAATGCGATCTGGACCAAAGTGCTCGAAATTCCCAGCCAGCTGTAGACCGGGCCTAGTCACGTCAGGCACAGTAACCCAGCGAGCCAGAACCTCTTCTTCATTAATCAGAACCTTCAGGTCCAAAGCTTCAAGTATGGTTTTAAGGGCGATTGATCCCATCCTGCTAGGCCTCCTTTGCCACCAGATACTCTTAAGTAGAATTTTCAGTTAAATAACTTTGACTTATCTCATTATAACTGAAAATGGTATAGTTAATAAAAATGCTACTAGTCTTTAACGGGGGGAGTTTATTTTAAGCTATGAAAAATGCTCTGCAAAAGCCATTAGCTCAGCTAGAGCGGCCTTTGGCTCTTGTCGCTTGTGATTTAGATGGGACTTTATTGAACGAGAATTCAGAAGTTAGCCCAGAGAATCAGAAAGTTTTAATTGACTGCCTAGATCAGGGAATCAAAGTTCTCCTGGTCACAGGTCGACCTTACAGATTCGCAAAGACTCTGCGCGACTCGCTCGATCCGAGAATCGGGATTATCTCCTATGTGGGAGCCTACTTAGATTTAGATTCTGAGTCTGAAAATCGGGCCTATCCCATGAGCAAAGCTCAAATCGAGCAGATGTTGGAAATCTCTGAAAACTTCGATCTAGAGTGTTATCTAAAATCTATAGACACAGTTTACGCCTACAATGCCCCGAGTGGGATTGGCCTCTATCCAAAAGAGATTATGCAAAATGTGGAGCTCAAGGACCCCCACCTCGCCTTAAATCAGGAGATTTTAAAGACGATTTACTTTGGGCGTGATTATAGTCAAGTTCTAGAGCTCCGCAAGGCGCTCGAAAGCTGCCCAGAATTTACAATCACTGACGGGGGCTTTGGGGGTTGCGAAGTGGTCAGACACGACCGCAATAAGGGGGTCGCCCTGAGTGAGGCTCTCGCTTATTTTGGCATTCCCCGTGCTGCCTCAATTGCTTTTGGGGACTCCCATAATGACCTCGATCTCTTGGCCGCCAGCGGCCTGGGCGTGGCCATGGGTAATGCCACCGCAGAGTTAAAAGCAGCTGCCGACTATGTCTGCCTAAAGAATAGTGAGGATGGCGTTGCTGAAGTAATTAAATCAATCTTAGCTGAGGCTTAGGAGTTTGTGATGGACAAGTTTAAACTATTTATTTCGCGCAGCAAATCCTCGCTCGCCTTCTGGCGCAATATTTTGATTGCTATATTTTTGACCTTAATGGTTGTGCTGATCGACTATTATGGAGTCTTCGCCAGCTATATCCCGGATTTCTTCTTGACTAAAATTGACGTTGCGAGAAGTATTCTTTCTTCACTGGGTGGGACTTATTTAACTATCACGACCTTTACCTTCTCGACCATTTTAACTGTACTTTCGACCTACTCCTCGAACTACTCACCTCGCGTGATTGAAAACTTCTTGTCCAATGACATTACGATGAAGGTTTTAGGCATGTTTGTCGGCGGCTTCTTCTACTCTATTGTTAGCCTCTTCTTTATGAAGAGCACAGACTCAGAAGCCATGGTTATTGCCTCCACGGTAATCGTCTTTTACTCGGTCATGGCAATCGGCAACTTTGTCCTCTTTATTTTCTCGGTCTCCAAGTCGCTCCAGGAAAGTGAGCTGATTAAAGACGTGGTCGGAGACTCTAATCAAGTTATCACCCGCTGTATTAAGGATTACTCGGGCAAGGTCAGACTTAGCAGTGTAAACACAGACCGCTATCAGGAAAGTCTTAGCTTGCGCTTTAAAGATAACGGCTACCTCGAATTAATTTCGACTAAAGAATTGCTACAGGAGTTCAAGGGGCAGGATGCAATGTTGATGCTCTTACCAATTGAGGGGGACTTCCTAAGCGAGAATGAAGTTATCGCAAGGTATCTTTACAATGGCGAACTGACTGATGAGGAGAAGGAAGAAATCTCAGCCGCGATCAATCGGAATTTACATGTAGGAACGGAAAAAGTAATCGAAAATGATTACCGCTTCTCAATTGAAAAGCTGACTGAAATCGCCTTGCGAGCAGTTTCTCCGGGCATTAATGATCCCAATACTGCCGTCGACTGCCTGCGCTACATGGGTGTTTTAGTCGGTCGCTTAGCCTCAGTCGCAGAGAGTTTCACCCTCTTGGAAGCAAATGCCGAGGGCGAGGCCTGTGCAGCGGAGGATTACGGTGTGGATAGCGGCAACTTCAAGCTCGTCTATCCTGATTTCCAGCTCGGTGAGGACTTACACTACTTCTACGCCCCGATCGTCCACTATGGTGGCAGTGACTTAACCGTGGTACTGGCAATCTTTGCCTCCCTGGCCTCTGCCCGCAGGGTTGCAGCTGAGGACAATCGGAAGATTATCGATAACTTTGCCAGCTATGCTCTAGAGCATGTCGCTGAGAATTTCACTCATCCAGAAGACCGGATTAAACTCGCCTTTAGCTTCTCCCCCTTCTCCCTCGCAAGCGAGGAGGGCAAGGCTGCACTCGGTGAGAAGATTTGGACCCAAGCCCAAAACTATGACCGGCAACTCGGCTATGCAAGTCGGCGCCAGAATCTAAGTGAGAAGATTGAAGGGGCTGCCGAAGCTGATGCGAGCGCCTCGGCCGAACAGGACGAAAGCGAGGCCTAGGAGCTAGCAATGAATCTGGCGCAAGCACAAGTCCTGCATATGCTCGCTGCTAGCCTCTTCGAGG
Organism: Eubacteriales bacterium; assembly: GCA_030537595.1. Lineage (GTDB taxonomy): Bacteria > Bacillota > Clostridia > Saccharofermentanales > DTU023 > JAFAAL01. The sequence continues at coordinate 19,222 of JAUNVR010000003.1, read as the reverse complement.
TCATCCTCGTAATTTGACTGAGCTTACGCCGCTACAGGATTTTAAATCGCGCCTTGAGAGCCATTGTTCTAAGCATTGGAGTCTCTTTAATCACCCTCGTCGGCCTGCACTACATTAGGCTGCAACTGGTCCACGTGCACTGGCTGGACCGCTACCTCTGCTACGGCTACTTTGTCCCCTTTATCACTATTCCTTACGCTAATTTACGCCTGGCCCTCAAGCTCGACCAGGTAGAAAATAAGCAGACGAAAAGAACAGCAAGGTATAAGGTCCTGCGCTATGGACTTTTGACCCTCTACCTTGGCCAAATTCTCTTAGTTTTAAGCAATGACTATCATCAATTAATTCTGGAGAGTGAGATTGGCCCCCATAATCAGCTTGTCTTTACTTATGGGATAGCCTTTTATCCTTTTAACTTCCTGATTCTAGCTGTCTTAACTTGCGGCCTTGCCATCATTTTAATTAAAGGTCTGGCCAATCCTAACCGCGCGCAAATCATCATCTTCTTTGCCGCCTTTGGCCTCGTTTTAATCGCTTTAACCCACTATATCCTCGGCCGCAGTTTTTTACACAATAATGAGCTTGTGGTTATGGCCTGTAGCCTCTACCTGCTCTTTTATGAATTTGGCATGCGAGCAAATTTAATTCCTATCAATCGCGGCTATAAGGCAATTTTCGAAAACTCCTCTGTACCGATGCAGATTATTGATCCGGATGGCTCGGTCTACCTCGCCTCAAAGCACGCTCAGGAATTCACGCCCGAATTTATCGAGCATTGCTTAAAGCTGAACAAGCCCTGTGAGCTAGTCGACAATCTCGTCCATGCCGCAAAAATTAGAGGCGGAATCATCGTCTGGCAAGAGGACATTAGAGAGCTGAAAAGCCTACGTGAAGACCTCCGGCAAAGCACCCGCAACTTGCTACGTGCTAATCGGCTCTTGGCCAAAAAACATAAGACTGAGGCTAAGACCCTGCTCGAAACTGAAAGACTCAGTATCTTTGACAACCTTGACACCCTGCTGAGTGAAAACTTAGATAAGCTGAACGAGTTAATCCTAGCCTACCCCGATGCTGAGGATCAAAACCTCGCCCTCGGTCAGATTTTGACCTTGCTTTGCTTTATTAAGAGGCGGAGCAGCTTTTACCTAAAAGAACTGCACCTCAACCCGCAAAGCGATGATCAGCAAATTGAAAGTCTCGATGTCCAAGACTTGTCCACGCTCTTTGATGAGCTCGCAGACTTCGCCCAATATGTTAATGTGCGAGTTTTAAATATCTGCAATTATCAAGGCGCCCTGAGAATTGACTACTTTACACTACTCTACGACTTCTTCTTTGCCATCCTTGCACTCTGCTCGCGCCTCGGCGGGGCAACTATGATTACCCAATTTGAAGTCAAGCAAGATGATTTCTTGCTCCGCTTTACGCCCTCAATAAAGCCAGATATATTTGATAGCCCGAGTGGGCGAACCACAGCCCGTGAACTATTTTCAGAAACACTCTTGACTGCTATCAAGGGATTTAATGGAGAGGTCCAGTTAAAGCACTTTGACGAGAGTATCGGGATCAGTTTGAGCTTACCCAGAGGAGGTCGAGATGTATAATTTCTATCTCCAATCTGAAGTCTGCCGCCTGTTAGTTAGTTTTTTAGTTTTCCTAGCTGTCGGTTTTCAGACCGCCTCATTAATCATCTATTCCTTAAGGCGCAAAGCTAAAGGCCAGGCAATTACTCCCCGCCTCTGCTTTGAAGGTCTACTTTTACTTTTGGTCATCTTTAATATCTACCGCGTTGGGATTATCCAACTCGGCCCGAATGCCGAATTAATCCCCTGGACAGTGGCGAAAAACCTGCGCACTCTACTTATTCTTGCACTCAGCATCAGCAATTTAGTCCTTTTACACGAAGAGAAAAACTACAAGCTAATCGTTTATCCCCTGCTCTCACTTGCTTTTCTGGATTTTACCGAGCAAGTCTGTGGCGATTATTATATTTATCTTTTTGCTGCCCTCCATATTTTAATTGGCATCCGCTCAATTTTATTGATTTTACACTTTAGCTCACAGCAGAACTATATTTTGTCCAGTAACTCTGTGAAGGAGGCAATCAACGCCCTCGATACTGGAATTTTATTCTTCAAGGAAAACGGCCTAATCCTCCTCTTTAATCAGACTATGGAACAGTTGATGTATACCATGACCGGAAAACTACACCGTGATGCGATCAAGTTTTATAGTGAGTATTTGGCCATCGATAATTGCAAGCCTGACTGTCAGCGGATTGAGACCCCAGATTACCTCGCCTACACCTTAGCCGACGGCAAAATCTGGCTCTTTACGATTACCGAATTAAAGATTAAAGCTAAGAGCTACTACCAGCTCAGTGCAAGTGATATTACAGAAATTTGGCAAATTAACCAGAAACTAAAAGAACAAGAAAGACGGCTAGAAGAGCACCGCCAACAACTACAAGAGGCCTTAAATGACATCCGCTACTGGTCAAAGGTCGAGGCCACCTTAGATGTAAAAAACCGCCTGCATGATGTTCTAGGCCAAAGAATTGCACTTTTAATGCGCAACGTCGAGGCCGGAATTATGCCGGATGAAGAGAGTCTAAAAACCCTCTTTAATAATCTGCGTAGTCAGCTCGAAAAAAGCTACTCAATCCCGGATATTCGCCTGCGTCTAAAGCGGCACCAGAAAATGTTAAGTGACGTTGGTGTAAAGCTGGAAATCCGGGGCCAGCTCCCGGCAGATGAGGAATTAGCAAACTTCCTCGGCGAAGCAATCATCGAAAGCTCGACCAATGCGATTCGCCATGGCTTTGCCAGTCTAATTACTGTAGAAATTGATTATCTAGACCATGGGCTAAGCCTAACGGTGGTCAATAACGGACAAACCCAGGAGGGCACAATTAACTACGGCAGCGGACTTCGAAGGATAGAGCTGAAAACTCTGAGTTATAACGGTATAATGAATATAGTCGGTACTCCACAGTTCACCTTGCACTTGGAACTTCCTGGAGCATTTAAGGGAGGCAGTTAATGACTCGGGTTATAATCGTCGATGATCACCAATCAATGCGCGAATCGCTATGCGATATGTTTGCCAAGATGGAAGGCTATACCGTCGTGGCAGATATACCCAGCGCTGCACTGGCTCCACTCTTTTGTAAAAAATTCAATGCCGACTTATTGCTTCTAGATATTTGCACCGAGGGCAATGCCTCCGGTCTAACAGCAGCTAAGGAAATCCGCGAGAGCTGCCCAGATGTAAAAATAATCCTGATGACCGCCTTTAATGAAATCACCTACTTACCGCGAGCTAAGGAAGCAGGAGCCCATGCTTTTCTGTATAAGCAGAGGAGTCTGGAATTCTTTGCCAAGGTTGTTGAAGATGTGATGGCCGGTGAAAAGTACTTCCCTGAACCTATGAAGGTCGCCTTGCCTTCTGGTGAGATCCCTCTGACGGAAAGAGAATTGGAAATCCTGCGCCTAGTCTGCAAGCATATGACCAATAAAGAAATCGGCGCTGAATTATTCATTAGCGAGAACACAGTTAAATATCATAAATCTAAAATGCTAGCTAAGACCGGTTTTGAAACCACGGTTGAGCTAGCTTTTTACATGCTAGCTAATGGCTTCATCAACCCCCTCTTTTAAGCTGGACAAAAGCTTTGCTAAGCCAAATTCTAAGCTCCCATCTAGCCCTTTAAGGCAAAAAAATAAAAGCTTCAGGAAAATGCTATAATAATTTTTCACCAACTTAAACTACGAGGCCTTTCGGCCTTTTTAATTGTCCGAAAAATCGTAATTAAGCAGGTGTAAATAGTCGCTAGGAGAGGTAGATATGGCTTTAGAGAAACACCAAATCACCAAGGACGAATTAACCCGTTCTGCCTTACATCGTCCAGCTGAAGCTCCGAAAGTCGTGCAAGAGCGCTTAATCCACGCAGCTCAGCACGAAGCTGATGATGTGATGGCAAAGCTCGGCACAACAATCAACGGCCTGAGCAACGATCAGGTTGATGAAATGCGTAAAAAATACGGCGATAACGTAGTTATCCAAGGTAAAAAACAAAGCATCGCCGAACGTTTATATGCAGCATTTATCAACCCCTTCACCTTAATTTTAATAGTTTTGGCAATAGTCTCAGCTTTGACTGATATTATTTTTGCCGCACCAGAAGAGCAGTCATATATTACGGTTATCCTCATTTCTGCAATGGTTTTGATGTCAGGAATCTTGCGCTTTATTCAGGAATTACGTTCCGGTAATGCCGCTGATCGATTAACCAATATGATCGTCAACACCTCAGCCATTATCCGCCAGGAAGATGGTGAAGAAGAAAGAATCATGGAAGAGGCCGTGGTCGGTGATATTATCCGCCTGGCTGCCGGAGATATGATCCCCGCTGACTTAAGAATTATCTCTGCCAAAGACCTCTTCATTAGCCAAAGCGCCTTAACCGGGGAATCCGACCACGTCGAGAAATTCGGGGCAGTTTCTGAACTCGATTCAAAAAACGTACTCGACTACGAGAACCTGGCCTTTATGGGGACCAACGTAATCTCTGGAAGTGCAATCGGCTTAGTCCTCGCCACAGGGCAGGATACAATTTTCGGGCAAATCGCAGAATCCATAAATAAAAAACCCGAGCCCACCTCTTTCGAGCGTGGGGTCAACCATGTCTCGCGAGTCCTAATCCGCTTTATGCTGATTATGGTGCCCATCGTCTTTCTCTTAACCGGTATCACCAAAGGCAATTGGCTGCAGGCCGGACTTTTCGCAATTTCGATTGCGGTCGGCTTAACCCCCGAGATGCTGCCGATGATTGTGACCACCAGCTTGGCCAAAGGTGCCGTCCACATGTCTAAGGAAAAGGTCATCATCAAGAACCTAAACTCAATCCAAAACCTCGGGTCAATTGATATCTTATGTACAGACAAAACAGGAACCATTACCCAAGATAAGGTTGCCTTAGAGTATCACTTAGACCTGAACGGCAAGGAAAATGCTGCAGTCTTGAAGCACGCTTATCTGAACTCCTTCTTCCAGACCGGTTTGAAAAACCTGATGGACCGGGCAATTATTGAAAGAACCCACGAAGAAGCCGAAATCGAGTCCTCACTCGAGAATCTACGTGAACGCTATATCAAGGTGGACGAAGTACCCTTTGACTTCGAGCGCCGCAGGATGAGTGTCGTGGTTAAGGACCTCGATGGCAAGACCCAGATGATTACTAAGGGTGCCTTAGAGGAAATGCTGAGAATCTGCTCTTTTGTGCAGATTGGTGATGAAGTTTTACCCCTCGACGCAGCCATGGATAAAAGAGTCCGAGCCGACGTCGATCGCTACAATGACAAGGGTTTACGCGTACTCCTCGTCGCCCAAAAAACCAATCCATCTCCGGTCGGCGTCTTTTCAGTGAAAGACGAGGCCGAAATGGTCTTAATTGGTTACTTGGCCTTCCTCGATCCGCCAAAAACCACTACCGCAGATGCGATTACCGCACTCCATGAGCACGGAGTCGAGGTCAAGGTTTTGACCGGTGATAATGAGAGAGTTTCCAGGGCCATTTGTAAGATGGTCGGACTCGATGTCAGTCAAATCCTGACCGGTGATGATATTGAGGAGATGGATGATGCGACCTTAACTCGTGAAGCTCAGCGCACCACGGTTTTCGCCCGCCTCTCACCGCTCCAAAAATCGCGAATTGTGAAGCTCATGAAGGCCGATGGTCACAGTGTCGGTTATATGGGTGACGGAATTAATGACGTCCCAGCTCTTAAAGACTCCGACGTCGGCATCTCAGTCGATACCGCGGTCGATATTGCGAAGGAATCTTCGGATGTAATCCTCCTCGAAAAAGACTTGATGGTCTTAGAGCGGGGTATCATTGAGGGTCGTAAAACCTACGCCAATATGATTAAGTACATTAAGATGACTGCATCTTCAAACTTCGGTAACGTTTTCTCAATGCTGGTAGCGGCAGCCTTCCTGCCCTTCCTACCGATGACGGCAATTCAGATTTTAGTGCTGAACCTGATTTATGACATCACCTGTTCGGCCCTGCCCTGGGACAATGTCGACCCAGAGTACATTATGAAACCTCGGACCTGGGATGCCGATTCAATCAGTCGCTTTATGGTTTGGATTGGGCCAACTTCTTCGGTCTTTGACATCATTACCTATGCGGCACTTTATTTCTTTATCTGTCCCGCCATGGTTGGTGCCTCCTTCCACAACTTGCAAAGCCCGGCCCAGATTGCCCTCTTTATTGCAATTTTCCAGGCTGGCTGGTTCGTCACTTCAATGTGGACTCAGACCCTAGTTATTCACATGATTAGAACTCCGAAGCTGCCATTCATCGAATCGCGCTCTTCACTACCGGTCATGTTCTTAACTACACTCGGTATTGCCGTTCTGACCTACCTCCCCTTCTCGCCACTGGCTAATCTCCTAAACTTGGCTCCCTTGAGCTGGCCATTCTTTGCCCTGCTCTTTGCAGTTGTTTTAGGTTATATGTTCCTGGTTTCAGTGGTCAAACATTACTACATCAAGCGCCACAATAGTTGGCTCTAAGTCGAATAATCTAAGCCTCGAGGCGCTGCGCATCC
>JAUNVR010000003.1:2080-12505 GCA_030537595.1 Eubacteriales bacterium | reverse complement strand
TTTTTATAATTCAGAGACTATCTTCTCTGCCCAGGCTTTGACCGCTTTTAAATCCGCTTCATCAGGGTGAGTTAAAGCGGCATCAAAGTTTTCTAAAGATACCTTCAAATTCTTATCTTCAGGATGCTCAGTAATCATCTTCTCATATCGGTCACGTACTGACTGAGGCATTTTGCCTTGGCAGTAGAACCAGTCTACAAATTCGTTAGTCGAATCCAGATTGCTCTTAATTCTCTCGACCAGAGCTTTATAATAATCTACGGAGCCACCATATCCGGCAGTCCCAAAGAAGGCTATTTTCTGCCCCTTTAAGCTCTGCAAAAATTCGGCAATCTTTGGCGTACACATGCCCTTTTGGGTCCAGGAGCCGACAAAGTAAAAGTCGGCTTCGATGCCTTCCTCAACCCCTGCAAAATAGAGCAGATCTTCGGGCTTAATACAGTCCTTAATTGCCTCGGCAAGTAACTTAGTGTTTCCGCTATGACTTTCAAATACAATCGCGATCTTCATAAATTCTAAATTCCTTTCAAAAATCACTTTTGTTAAAATTATAGCACTTTAAGCTCACTTGCTTCGCCTCATTTACTGGCTTTTAAAGCTCTCGAAATAAGGCTAGAAGTAGGCGTAAATTCGAGGCCTAGCCTAGCTAAAAAGTAAAGATGAACTTAGTTAATAAGCACTTAGGCACGCTTCTTGAAGCCTCTGGGATTACAAGCCTCCCAATGGCCTTCTGCCCACAGCTCATCAGCTTTTGGTCGCCACATGTCTGCCGCACAGTGACATTTTGCGCAGAGGCTACGGACGTCCTCCGGATGCTCGAGATCCGTCGACTTCGCACCTGAGGCTTCGACCATTTCAGCCAAGCGGTCCTTATTATCTAGTAGAGGGCAAGGTCTGAGCAGATTGTGACTAAATGGCTGCCCTTCCTTATACGCCTTAAACAGCGGACGCTGCAAGGCCTCTAAGAGACCGACTTCGCGGATATTCGAATCCGAGTAATGGATAAAAGCACAGGGCTCCACATCGCCATTTGCATTAATGTGAAGGTAGCAACGACCTCCGGCAATGCAGCCATTGACGTATTCTCCATCATTCCAGAAATCGACTGTGAAAATCGGCTTACTATGCCTGAATGAGCGAATTCTGTCATACATAAAGGCGCGCTGTTCAGGCGTCACCATTAGGTCTGTCGTCGCATTCACACCAACTGGCATATAGGTAAAGAACCAGGCAAATTTCGCACCCTGCTCAACCATCCAGTCGAAGTACTTCTCACTGCCGATATCCCGGTAATTTGCTGAAGTATAGCAGCAGGATAGGCCAAAGGCTAATTTATACTCCCGCATTAACTCCATCGCCCGACAAATTTTCTTAAAGGTGCCCTTGCCACGCCTGGAGTCAGTCGCCTCCTCAAAGCCTTCAACACTAACTGCTGGAACAAAGTTTCCGACTCGCTTCATTTCCTTACAGAAGGCTTCGTCGATCAAGGTTCCATTAGTGAAAGATGAGAAGACACAGTCATCGTGCTTTTCACAGAGCGTAATAATGTCTTTTTTGCGAATTAAGGGCTCACCGCCAGTATAAAGATAGACGAAAACCCCCATCTCCTTACCCTGCTCGATGATGTCATCCAGCTCCTCTAAAGTCATCTGCATATTGTGACCGTAATCGGCCGCCCAACAACCAATGCATTTGAGATTACAAGCTGAGGTGGGATCCATTAAAATCGCCCAGGGGACATTACAGTCGTAACGCTCTCGAACAGCCTCAGAACGCTTGTTCGCAATGATATTGCCGTTGATCACAAAATTGATGAAAAGCTTTGTCACCTGATCCTCGTCGAGGTCGTGAACCGTCGACATGGCCAAATCGTACCAATTGCTTTTCTGATTCATGGCTCTGCGAACTTGATTAATCTGGCTTTGCAAGCTTTGCTTCCAATCAAGCCGTTCGACCCAATCCAAAGCGCGAGGGATATTCCTCTCGGGATCGGCTAACACCTTCTTAATCACGGGCTTGATGGCGCGAGCTTTCATTCTCTCTGAAAAACTAAAGTCTGACATAGCTGCTCCTTTCTACTGCTAAGCAGCTCCTATAAAAAAGTCTTAATGTATCCGTTAAGGCTATCTTACTACTAAGATGATTTTTATGCAAAGATAGTAGTTATAATGCTCTATCATGGTTTCAATTATGCCCTGAGCTCTTATCTTTCCTGGGCAGAAGTCTTATTAATAATTTTCATAGTCAAATAAAGTATCAAAGATAGCATGCTACTTAAGCTTGGTATAAAATAATAAGAAGGAGGTAGCGCTATGGCTAAGTCAAGGAAGGAAGATAAGGCAGCTAGAGCTGCGAAAAAGCTCTGCCGCAAGATTATACATAAGCTGCCGGCAAAATATCGGGCAATCGACTTAGATGCTCTGGATTCTGAGATTGATGAGCTATGTCTGCGGTATCAGGATCATCCGGCCTTTGCCACACATCTATCCAAACGTGTAGTCCCGCTCCTCGCCTTAGTCCGGCAAGCGATGCAAGATTACCAGGAGGACTCTTCTCTAATTATACCCATCGTCCAAGAGGCATACTACGCCTTAGAGGTGCTGCCGCCAATGCGTATCATGGCTTATCTCTTGCGACTACCTGGGGTCAAACATATCTTTGTTAAAAAAGTCCAAGAAGTAACTACAAGCACCTATGGCCCGAAGAACGGCTTTAAAATTGAGGGTACTGAGTGGTCTAAGCGGCGTGCCCGCTTTGATGTTGTGGCCTGTCCCTACTTTGAGGTCTGTAGCTTGGAAGGGATGCCTGAGCTCACTGATGTTTTCTGTACTTCTGATGAGTTCTTCAATGATCTGCACCCTCGCGTACATTTTAATCGGAGTGAAACCCTGGGCCGCGGAGACTCGCGCTGTGACTTCGAATATATCTGGGACGATGATCAGGAAAAATAGATTCAGCTTAGTTTTGCAGTAGTTTTTAGCTTACTTTTGTTCCCTAGGCTACCTGGAAAAACTTTAGATTGACAATAGTCCGAAACCGGACTATTCTTGTTTAGTCCTATTTCGGACTAAATTTAGCTTGACTTTGCTAAAGTTTTGCAAAGTTAAATGTACTGATCCTAGGAGGTGACAATTGAAGCACGACAGCATAGTTATCCACGGTGCAAGGGAGAATAACTTAAAAAACATTTCATTACAGATTCCGAAGCATCAAATCACGGTTGTCACGGGTCTCTCAGGCTCTGGTAAAAGCTCGCTCGTGCTCGACACGATAGCCGCTCAATCCAGGCGGGAGCTAAACGACAGCTTCCCTGCTTTTGCCCAAAGGTACTTACCCCAATACAGCAGACCTCACGTGGCTGAGATTGAAAACTTGCCAGTGGCCATTGTGGTCGACCAGAAGAAACCATCAAAGAACGTGCGTTCTACTGTAGGGACCTTCACTGATACCTATACGCTCTTGCGCCTGCTCTTTTCTAGAGTCGGTGAACCTTTTGTTGGCTATTCAGATTCCTTCTCCTTTAACCATCCTAACGGTAAATGTCCGCGCTGCGATGGATTGGGTGAGATTATGGAATTAGACGTGCATAAGCTGGTCGACTTTGATAAGAGCCTAAATGAGCCTGGTGTCATCAACTATGTGGCCTACGAGCCTGGGCAGTGGCGCTGGCTGTATTATGGGGCTTGTGGACTGTATGATCCGAATAAGAAGATTAAGGATTTCACGCCTGAAGAACTCCATTTATTTCTCTATCAGGAGCCGATGAAGCTAAAGAACCCACCTCCTGAGTATTATAAAAATGGGAATTACGAAGGCCTGATGTATCGGATGAACAGAATGCTTAAACGTGATGATGCTAAGGTCCATTGGAAACGCTTAGAACCCTTAGTCAATCAAGATATTTGTCCGCTCTGCCACGGGGCTAGATTAAATCAGAAAATCTTATCTTGTAAAATTGACGGACTAAATATTGCCGAAGTTGCTCAGCTTTCCCTCAGCGATTTGCTTGAGTGGATCAAGGCGATCCATAATCCTATTGCTAGAGATATTAAAGCTGCCCTGCTTTCCAGGATTCAGGCAATGATTGATATCGGCCTGCCCTACCTCTCGCTCGATCGCTCAATGGGCAGTCTCTCTGGTGGTGAGGCTCAGCGTTGTAAAATTGCTAAATTTAATAACACCTCACTCTCCGACCTGCTCTATGTCCTAGACGAGCCGAGCAGCGGTCTACATAGTCACGATATCCATCTACTCAGTGAAGCTGTCGTAGCTTTACGAGATAAGGGCAATACTGTGCTGATGGTTGAACATAATCCAGCAATGATCGCAATCGCTGACCATATTATCGACCTCGGCCCTGGCGCTGGAAATTCCGGTGGTGAGATTCAATTTGAAGGCAGCGCGAAAGAATTTCTTGAGGCCTCGACATTAACCGCAAAACTCTTAAAGGAAAGAAGCGGCTATAAACGAGAAATCAGAGCTGCCAAGTCATGGTTCACAATAAAGAATGCGAGCAAGCATAATTTAAAAGACATTACAATTGCGGTACCGCTGGGTGTCCTAACAGTTATTTCAGGCGTCGCTGGTTCTGGCAAAAGTTCATTGATGCAGGAATTTGTCCGCCAATATCCCGGTGAGCTGACGCTGATAGAGCAAGGCGATATCGGAGCATCACTCCGCTCTACACCTGCAACCTACATGAATGTTGCCGGAGATATTCGAAAGCTTTTCGCCCGCGCAAGCGGCCGCTCAGTAGGCCTCTTTTCATTCAATGCTGAGGGAGCCTGTCCAGTCTGTGGTGGTAAGGGAATAGTCGTATCAGAAATGTCCTTTATGGATAAGATTGAAAGCGAATGTGAAAAGTGTCACGGCTTACGTTATAACGAAGAAGCTCTAGCCTACAAGTACCAGGGCCTCAACATCGCAGAGACCATGGATCTCACTGTCCGGCAAGCAATTCAGCACTTTGCTGAAGCAGATTCAAGGCTTAAAATTAGCGAAAAATTAAAGCCACTAGCCGCCACCGGACTAGAGTATTTGCACTTAAATCAGGCCCTCTCCACACTCTCTGGCGGAGAACTACAAAGGATGAAGTTAGCCTCAGAAAAAAGAGATGCAAAAAAGATATTCATCATCGATGAACCAACAAACGGTCTCCACCTAGCCGATGTCTCACGCATGATTAAGCTCTTCGACGAGATGGTTGACGCTGGAAATACCGTGATTTTAATCGAACACGATCTCGAGGTCCTAAAGGCCGCCGACTTCACTATTGAAATCGGCCCATATGGCGGTAAAAAGGGTGGCGAACTACTCTATGCCGGGATACCAGAAGGCATGCCCGAGTGTCCAAAATCAGTCACAGGCCCCTATCTCTTAAAAGAGCTAGGTCGGCAAAAAGCATAAATTATTAGAAAATTAAAGGAGCAAAAAATGAATTTTAAAGAATTAGCAGAAAAACGTTATTCTTGTAGGAGCTTTAGTCCCCAGCCCGTCGAGCAAAGTAAGCTTGATGAAATTATTGCCAGTGCAATTAAGGCACCAACCGCAGTCAATAAGCAGCCATATAAGATTTTTCATTTAGAATCTGAGGCCGCTAAGGAAGCAATCAAGGCTTCCACCCCCTGTATCTTCGGTGCAGAAACTTTCCTCGTCGTCGGGGGCAAAAAAAGCGAGGCTTGGACGCGAGAATTTGACCAAAGAAACTTTGCGGATGTCGATGCGAGTATTGTCGCAACACATCTGATGCTGGCAATCTACGCCAATGGTTTAGCAAGCACCTGGGTGGGCCACTTTGACGCAATAAAACTGCGCGAACTCTGCCCTGAGATGAAAGACTACGATTTAATTGCTGTCTTTCCAATCGGCTACCCTGCCGCTGATGGAGGCCCCTCCACGAGGCACTTCGATCGCAAGGACAAATCTGAAGTAGTCAGTGTTATTTAAGCATCAGCTAAGCTAGTAAGCAGGTTAAAAGACAGAGGTAAAGTTATGGATCAGGCCTTGGCCAAATTAAATCGACTTTTTAAAAAACAAAACGAAATTTATCGCGAGTGTGCAAAGAATGCAGGTATAACAGAAAGTAAGTTCTGGTTATTGTATGCCCTTTGTGCAAGTAATGATTCTAAGTCAGAATCGGAGTTCACTCAGTATAATTTCTGCGAGGACTGGTGCTTTTCAAAGCAAACAATTAATACGGCTGTTTCCGATTTAGAAAAAGAGGGTCTGATCAAGCTCGAATTTACTCCGGGCTCACGCAAGCATAAGAGTATAAAACTGACCGCAAGTGGCGAAGAATTTTGCCAAGCTAAAATCCGCAGCGTGCTCCGAGCCGAGAAAAAATCTCTGATGAAATTGGGTTCGGAAGAGAGAGCAGAGTTTTTAGACCTCTTAGAAAGACTTCTACTCTGCCTTGAAAGCGAACTTTTATAAGCTAGCCTTCAAATCCGGATTGCTTGCTCAGCCTCGTCCGCATAGTCAAAAGTCAGGTCTAGAATCTTCAAGCCAGAATTATCCTGCTTGAGCTCGACAATTGGATCGACGAGTAGAATTTTTAAAGCATCTAGACAGCACCGACTGGTGGCAAGGCTGAGCTTTTTTATGCCCTTAATTCCGTTCGGATGAACATAAAAAAATCATAAAAAGGATCTAGTGAATTCACTAGATCCTTTAAAGACGCTAATCAAGTCGAGCTCTACTCGGCATCAGTTATCTCTGTCCCAGCATACTTACCAATTCGCAGAGTGAAAATTCGTTCAATTTTCATCACAACTGCCGCCTTCGGTGTACCCTTTTTATGCTCCGCAGTCCAGGCTTGAGCTTGCTCCATATAGGGGCCATCAGGATAAACCTCGGCATGACCGACAAAACGATAACCATCTAATTTCTCATAATTGACATAAGCGATTGCAATTTTACCGTTATCCTGTAAATTACGCATCGTCTGTCCGCCCGTGTTTTCATTATAAATTATGTGTTCATCATCGAGAATTCTCGCTGTCCGCTTTGGCCCGATGTTCGGATTACCATCCTGATCTACGGTTGCAACATATGCCAAATTTTCTGCCATGAACTCTTTCATTTCTTGCGTTAGTTTTGCCATAATATCCTCCGCTTCAGCTGCCGCATTAAAAGCCAGCCGAATACTAATGTAATTTATAAGGCGATAGTAGAATTTTCTTTTCGTGAAATCAATTTCCTAAAGAAAAGCAGCGCAAGTTAACGCTTTTAGCCTAAATCTAAAGAATCTTAACTAAGCTTATTAAAGGGCCATGACTTAATTCTTCAAACATAGTCAGGCAGTCAAAAAGCTCTTAGCAAGGATCTTCAAGATTTCAAGCTCCAGTGTTTAAGATTAAATCTCTCTTAAAAAGTCTAAGTCCAGCGTATCCCGGCTTCATTGAGCTAGCTTGTTTCCTCCTGAGTAGATTCTTTACATGAAGTCAGAGAGAAAATAATGGCAAGTTTTGAAATTTCAGAATGTGAACAATAGAGAGCTTGCCATCAAGTATTTCAGAATAAAAACAAACTCCGCTACGCTTGTATTCGTAGCGGAGTCTCCTGATGGAGGCACCATCCGGATTTGAACCGGAGAATAAAGGTTTTGCAGACCTCTGCCTTACCACTTGGCTATGGTGCCAAAAAAATGGGTCGCCCCAGGCGACCCGTTTTGGAGCGGGATACGAGATTCGAACTCGCGACTTTCACCTTGGCAAGGTGACACTCTACCACTGAGTTAATCCCGCATACGCGTCTCGGTGAGTGCTATTGAATAATAGCAGGGATTTTTTTAGCTGTCAACTCACTTTTACCGACTGTGAGTAATTGACGATTTTGTCACTTCAAACTAAGCAGCGATTATGTCGTTTTTAGTCGACATAATCGCTGCGCTCATGCAGTTGCTAGAATTATATGCTCTTATTTCCAACTAATGCGATACAAAGCATTGTGCGAGTATTCCTCTTTATAAGAAGCAATATGGAGCAAAGCTTCATGCTCGTTGAGTGGAATGAATTTGCCTCTGCCTTCGAATTCTTGGACTGGATCTAGCTCCACTTCATGCTTCGCATTGAGCTTAATCAGGCTGAGCGCAAATTTTTCTCCTGAAGCTTTGAAGCCCAGATAGGCCCCATTTCCTAAGGGATGCATAAAGCCTATGTCAAAAGAAACAGTTTGAATTCTAGACTCTATGTCTGCCATTCTAATGCAGGGTTTTTCGTCCTGTAAAATTTTTATTCTCAAGATCTATCTTTAAGATATAACGTAGCTGATCTCGCAGCACAATTTTCATGACGCGCTGCGTAGGCTCGTCCTCTATATCTGCCACTAGCTCAGCCGTCTTTAGATTGTATTGATAGCTCCCATCAACAGTCCCATAAAGTGAAACCGCCGGGATTGCCCCCTTCGTAAAGCAGATCTTATCACCATAGGCAGCCGTCACTTCCAGATAAGGGAAACCTTCTCTCTCGGAGTGAAGATTTTGAAGCTCTTCAATAAGCAAGAATTCATCGACTTTTATATTCTCAGCTTGAATGGCTTCACTCTGACCAGCTTGGCCAAGTTCATCCTGCATATCTTCTCTGCCATCAAGATTTGCCTCTTCCTCCTGATGACTCTGAGACACGCTTATATCTTCGCTCAAAGCATCAGTAGGAGATAGCTCTAGCTGCGTGCAGGCCGATAGAGAAAAGAGTAGGAGTAGAATGAGTATCATCTTTATTTTTTTCATAGATTATTTTTAACCCCCTTTGCTCAGATAGTAAGTCCAAATAATGCGACAACTTTAGTATTAAGGAAATAAAATAGGGGCTCCTAAGAGCCCCATAAAAGATTTAATCACTGATTAATCTTAGGTTTTTGCTTCGATAATTGCTGATTTCTAACTCTCCCTTTTACTGAGACCTCCTTAAATTCTTCCACTTACGGCTCAGGGTCGAAATTAGGATTGCTCGGAGGATCATAAATTGGTTCCTCCTCGGGATCCCACCAGTTAGTAGGTCTTGCGACTGTGCCCCATATCGGAGCCGATTCTTCCGTTTCTGTGACACTCTCAGCCGTAGTCTCTTCTGGCTCTTCAGCACTTGGCTCTTCTTCATCTACGGCGCCTGCTTCGGGGTATTCTGTGTTCTGGTAATAGTCGTCATAAGAGACACCAGGTTCAGCCATATCAGGTATCTTAGTTGCTGGAATTTCGGCCAAATTAACGCTGCCATTACGATGCCACTGATCAATTATCCAACCGAGCTCAGGCAAGGTCTGGTAGCCTGTACCACTTTCTGTATAAACAGCGAAGGCATAGGGTTCTTCAGCATAGACGATTCCAATATCGTGCATATTCGAATTGTATAGCCCATATTTATGAGCTATTTCAGCTTCCTCGAGGTGGGCATTAAAGAAGAGATTCCAGGATGTAGTCTTCATATAACGGAGGAGCTCATTATAGCCTTCTACATTTTCTGGATTGTAGTAGATTTCCTCCATCAGGCGGATTCCTTCCGTCGCAGACATCGTAGTATCTGCGCCATATTTCATGCCAAGCCTGGAGTCCATAACATTATGAATGTACTCCCCATGGTCATGGAAATACTTAAAAATAGCTGAAGTTGCGGTATTTCCACTATGCCTAATAGCTTGCTCGATAATCACGCGAATCGGTAGTACTGTGCCTTCAGGAGCCAGCGAGTATCCATCATCGATAAACTGATCGCAGGCCGTGTAGGCTATTTTTAAATCAACAGGCAAAGCCTGTTCGTGCATCATCTGATAGACAACCATCGCCATTGGCACTTTGACCGTTGAGGCTGCTAGGTAGCGTTCATCACCGCGATAATCATAGCGCTGATTAGTAATTAAATTTTCATAGACAATAGATATCCTCTGATCTTGCAAGCCTCGAGCTTGAAGATAACTCTCTATTGCATCGGCCAGGCCTGCAACAGCAGAGCTGTTGACAATCACCTGGGGATTGGCCATCGGCCAGGAGCTTGCTACGATTTCTGCAATCCTCCCACCCTCCTGAGCTGGCTCAGACTCGCTTTTGGCCTCAGCTTCTGTGTCCACTTTGGCTTCAGCTGGCTCTGCGCTTTGATCAGTCAAGGGCTTTAAGGTCGAGATCGCTTTTTCTAAAGAATCTTCAGCATTTTTATCCTTTGCTGAAAAACAGGCTGTTAATAGACTTAATGAAAGGAGCATGACTAAGCCATAACAGAATAACTTTTTGCAGTTAATTGATAACATAGATTCACCTTTAAATCCTAATCTAAACCGCATTTTAAGCTTTTTAGTTCAAATAGACAAGTTAGAGCGCTATTATCGTCTCTTGTAAATTTCATAGAGCCCAGGTTCTAGCGAAATTAATTCATATGAATCCACTGAGAAATACTCAGGGAATTCCCCCTCTTTTCCTGACAGCGCAAACCTTTTATC
>JAUNVR010000003.1:0-1980 GCA_030537595.1 Eubacteriales bacterium | reverse complement strand
CTACCCTGATGATATTGAAAGAATATATCAGTCTGATACTTCCAACTGCTTAAAAGATTGACAAAGACCAAGGGTATGGCCAGGACCCATAGCTCATAGCGCTTACTCCAAATTAAAGCGAATCCACTACAAATAAAGCTCATGCACAAATAGCGCAGCTTTCCATAATGTAAAATCTGAGTCAAAACTAAAGACGGCCTAAACCAGAAGCTTAGTAAGACGTCTAAAATACCCACTTGCGGGTACCGGCAAAGATTATTAAAGCGATTCGTCATAATGCCTAGGCCAAAGCTGCGGATATAAAGGGCTGCCAAAATGAAATAGAAAAGCGAAAAAGAAAGTAAGAGAAACTCATGTTTTACAGCCTTGAAATCCATGTTTTTAACTGCCCTAATCAGAAAAAATAGGCTCAATGAAAACAAGTAAATAAAGGCATCTTCTTTAACCATCAGAATGGCTAAAGCCGCAAGAAAATCCCAGGCTGGATTGACTTTAGTACTTTTAAGCCAGAGATAAGTAAAAATTGTTAGGGGCAAGAAACAGTTCTCATGGAAATCGTAATGTGTGCTTAGAATCTGGAAGGGACTAAAGGCCAGAAGGCCTAGTATAACTAAGTTTAGGCTGAGCTTAAAGCCACTGTTTTTCATGAAGAAGTAAGCTGGGATAAGTGCCAAAAGCACGATTATTGTCTGCAGATAATTGAGGCATGAAGCTGTTCTGAAGATTGCATAGACAGGGGCCAAAAGATAGAGAATTGGCGAAAAGTGAACTGCTGAATGCGAAAGCTCATAACCACGCTCGATGCTTGTTAAAGGCCTAGCAGTTCGGATTATTCCCTCCATCGCCTGGACGAAAATCCCATAGTCAAAGGCAGGGCTTAGTAGGCTATTCATCCGGTACTTAAAGTACAGAGTATTCACGATCAGATGAAATAAAACCGCAGTTATTAGCAGCGCAAGAAGCCAGACTAGGCTATTCGAATTGGCTGAGCCTGGGGCCTTCAGAGGAGCTGTTTTGGGCTTTGCCCCTAGAGCCCGAAAATTCTGGCGTAGAGCATAGGCAAATAACAAGGTAAAGATGAATAATTGGAGGAGAAAATCCTGCCTAGAATCCAGCTTAGCCTGCAGTACATAGCTCAATAAATTACTCGCAAAGAAAATACTCAGGCAGGACCAGAGCCAAGCTGCATTTTCAAAACAGCGTTTTAGGATCGGAATGAGGGTGAAGGCTAGTAAGTTTACAAGCAAAAAATCTAAGCCAAAAGAGAAGAGGCTAATCGGCGCTAGAAAGGGTTCAAATTGAGCCTTAAAGAAAACCGTCACAGATCTTAGAAGCAAAAAAGCGCCCAGCAATTGAGCCAAGTAATTGATAGTCTTTTCTCGAATTTTAATTAGCGCCGCCCTTTTCATGCTGACATCTTAGCATAAAAATAAGGGCAAAATCTTGACTCAAGACTTTGCCCTTTTAGTAAATTCCCTTGCTCAGGGTTATAATCTTTTGCTGCCTAGCTAGGCTCGATTAAACTATTTTAAATCCTCTGGCCTGAACGCATCCGGCAATAAGTCTGAGAAGCTAAACTCCTTATACTCATCGCCTGTCCAGCCTAGATAGGCCTTAAAATCCTCAGCTGCAAATTCAGCAATCACCTGGCGGCAGATTCCGCAAGGCTTTGCCGGGTCTCCAGGGGCAACTACTACGGCCAGGGCCTTGATTGCTTTGGCTCCTGCAGCAACGGCAGTCAGGATCGCCACGCGTTCAGCACAAACTGTCGCGCCATAGCTACAATTCTCAATATTGCAGCCGCCGAAAATTCTGCCCTGATCGTCTAGTACTGCAGCTCCAACTAGGTATTTAGAATATGGCGCATAGGCCTTTTCCCGATAATTTCTAGCCTCAGCTAAAAGTTTCTCGGCCAGCTGATTCTCGCTCATTACTTTTCCTCCGCAGTTTTTTCTGCTTTTACACTCGCAGTTTTCTTGG
>JAUNVR010000016.1:31827-34023 GCA_030537595.1 Eubacteriales bacterium | reverse complement strand
AGTGCGTGCTTGGGGTGCACGAGGTCGCAAGTTCAAGTCTTGTCACTCCGACCAGCAATTGCCCTGATACAGTATGTATCGGGGCTTTTTATTTTTGCTTAGAATTATTTCAAGCGTTTTCAGCTAAAGTACGCCAAAGCAAGATAGAACTCGAGAACTCATTTTGTGATAAAATGAATAGGCTTTGCATTTACTTTAGTGGAGGTTTTTGGGCGCAATGCCGTCAGAATTAATCATTTATACAGATGGAGCATGTTCTGGTAATCCTGGTCCGGGTGGCTGGGCTTACCTTTTGAGATTTGGTGAGACCGAGAAAACTGATTCGGGCTATGTTCCTGATACGACTAATAATCGCATGGAAATGCTGGCAGCAATTAAGGCGCTTGAAGCCCTAAATCGGCCCTGTAAGGTGGCCTTACATAGCGATTCGGCTTATTTAGTCAGAGCCTTTAATGATCGCTGGTATCTCAAATGGGAGCAGAATGGTTGGCGCAATTCGGCTAAGCAGGCTGTAGCTAATCCAGATTTGTGGCAGCAACTGCTGAAGCTTAGTCGCATTCATGAGATTGAGTGGATTAAGGTTAAGGGACACTCTACAGATGAGCTGAACAATCTAGTGGATGCCCTGGCGGTTAAGGCTATGCGTGAAGGCATGGAAAAGGCTTCACAAAGAGGAGAGTAGGGCAGATGAAAGGCTTTAAAGACGGGATTTCTGAATCAGAAAAAGCAGCTTTAGCGGAGCGCTTTATAGCCTCTGAAGAGCAGTTCTCCGGCCGCGTTTTTACAGTCGAAATTCAGGATGTAGAGCTTGCGGATGGGAGCCGTGCCAAACGGGAAATCGTCAAGCATCATGGTGGGGCCTGCGTTTTAGCAATTGACTCAGAGTTTAGGGTTCCACTTGTCCTACAACATCGTGCAGCCTTTAAATCTCTACTCTACGAGATACCTGCTGGTAAACTAGAGCCGGGGGAAGAGGCTTTGGCTTGTGCCCAGCGGGAATTAAAAGAAGAGTGCGGTTTGACTGCTAAATCTTGGCAGGAGCTGGCTGTACTCTATCCCTCGCCAGGCTATGATACTGAAGTCATCACCATCTTCTTGGCTCAGGATATCCTTGATACTGGAGTGCAAGATTTAGACGAGGGTGAGTTTTTAAAAGTTAAGAAACTCCCCTTTGACGACTTGTTTGCCGCTGTGATGAGAGGTCAGATAAAGGATGCGAAAACTCAGATTGCAGTTTTAAAAGCCTGGCATCTTTTAAGGTCAAAGTCTGAGTAATAAGGCTGGTGAAGCAAGCCAATAAACAAAGTAAATTGAATTCCTGCCTTCGATGATGGGCAGATTGAGGAGCATTGTGGCTAGATTAAGCAAGAGTGAAAAATTAAAACGTGAGCAAAGATTACGCGAGATGGGCGGAATCTTACTTTTCGGCTTGGCTTTCTTGGCTCTGGCGATTATCTTTTTGCCAAGCGGCCTAACCGGGCATCTCGGAGGAGTTCTAAAACAGGGCTTTTTTGGTCTATTTGGTTCAATCTCGTATTTTTTACCCCTGCTTTTTATCTACCTGGCTCTGGAACTACTTTTAGCAAAAGAGTTAATCCTTTCGCGCAAGCGGCAGGTCTTATCTTTATTTCTGCTCTTAACAATAATGTGCTTAATCGCGGTATTTTCGCTGAATGAGGATTCGCTGATTTATCATGCTCTAAAAGATGGGCAGGTAAAGGCCAGTGAAGTCTTAAAGGCGCTATGGAGAGCTCCTGCAGCTGAGCAGATTGCTAATTACAAAAGCTTCTGGAATGGTGGATTTTTTGCATCAGTAATTAGCCTCGGCTTGATGAACCTTCTGGGTAAGGTCGGAGCGGTGCTCTTTCTTTTAATTGCGCTCCTAGTGATTATGCTCTTTCTCTTTAATTTCTCTTATGTCTATTTTGTAAAAAGTGGTTACGTAAGTTTAAAGGAAAAGCGCGAGGCATTTTTAAGAGCGCGAGAGGAAAGTCGGGCAGAAAGCCTGGCCAGAGCAGAATTTGAATCTGAGCAGGAGAATCTTGAAGCTCCAGAAGCTAATAATTTTTCTAATCCTGAAGCTGAGGGGTATCTAGCAGAGGCTGATTTAATAAACAGCAGAAGTGACGAGCTATCGGGCTGGGATTCGAGTAGTGAATTATCCAAGCATCAGATTAAAAATCAGTATCTCGATCC
>JAUNVR010000016.1:0-31727 GCA_030537595.1 Eubacteriales bacterium | reverse complement strand
AGCGAATCAGAAGAGTTAAGGGAAGAGCAGGCTGTGCCAGAAGCTAATGATTCTGAAAATTTAAAAAGCTCAAGCTCCAAGCAGGGTAAAAGCGAGGCTAGCCAATCTAAGGCTGTGCAGCCAGATTCACCATCAGCAAAGCCAGATGGTGCTGAGGAAAGCCAGGAGATCCTTGAAAGAGCTCAGAAAATCGAGGCGCTCAAGGAGTCCTTACAGGATGAGGATGAGCGCCAAGCTTGGTTGGATCGCTCAGCAGAAGCTGAGCGCTTAGCTCAGAAAGCTAGCTCCTTTGAACTTTATGCAGCGCCACCTCTGAAACTTCTACAATTAGAAGAAAAGATTCGTCAGAGCCCAGAGCAGGAGGAGGAAATTCGCCTGCTCGGAGCGACTTTGGAAAAAACATTAAATGACTTTGGGATTGACGCCAAGGTTGTGAATTACACCTCTGGACCGACTATTTCCCGTTTTGAAATAGTGCCTGGACCTGGGATTAAAGTTTCCCGGATTGTCAATTTAGCAGATGATATTGCCCTGGCTCTGGCAGCAACGGCTGTCAGAATTGAAGCGCCAATCCCGGGTAAATCAGCTGTAGGAATTGAAATTCCCAACAAGCAGACCAGGGCAGTTCTCTTGCGCGGGATTCTAGAAGATAAGCGCTTTAAAGAAAATAAGGCACCCTTATTAGCTGCTCTCGGGCGTGATATTCAAGGGGAACCGATTTTCTGTGACCTGGCTAAAATGCCTCACCTATTAATTGCTGGCGCAACTGGTTCGGGTAAATCGGTTTGTATCAACTCTATTTTGATTTCCTTGCTTTACCGCACAGGACCGGAAAACCTAAGACTCTTGATGATTGACCCTAAGGTTGTTGAACTATCTGTCTATAACGGGATTCCGCATCTCTTGCAGCCAGTTGTTACGAATCCGAAGAAGGCCACGGGGGTTTTACGTTGGGCAGTCGATGAGATGAGTCGGCGTTATAATTTATTTGCGACAGCTGGAGTCCGTGATTTCCGCTCCTTTAATGCCTGGTTGGCGAGTGGAAAGCGCCTTGATGATCCCAAGCTCAGCAACGAGAAACTGCCCTATATTGTTTTAGTCATTGATGAGCTTTCAGACTTAATGGCGACCTCGGCTAATGAGGTTGAGGAGTCTATTTCCAGATTGACAGCAATGGCTAGAGCTGCAGGCATTCACCTAATCATTGCAACACAGCGTCCTTCAGTTGACGTTATCACTGGTGTAATCAAGGCGAATATTCCCTCAAGAATCGCTTTTGCAGTAGCAAGTCAGGTCGACTCTCGGACTATTCTCGATTTGGCCGGAGCTGAAAAGCTATTGGGCAAAGGTGATATGCTTTATGCACCTCAGTCCTCGGCGAAGTCTCTGCGTGGTCAGGGCTCGTTCGTGACTGATGGTGAGGTAGAGGCTGTGGTTAGTTATTTGAAACATAATTATGGTGAGCAGTATGATGAAGCTGTAGGTTTAGCTATAGATAAGGCTGACCAGGGATCAGCTACAGCTTCTAGTGGCGGCAGTGGAGACAGCGAAGATTATGATGAGCTCTTAGCAGACGCGATGCAAATCTGTCTCGACAATAAATATGCTTCGATCTCGCTGCTGCAACGCAGGTTAAATGTCGGTTATCCGCGGGCTGCGAGGATGGTCGACCAACTCCATGACCTAGGAGCAATAGGTCCATTTGAAGGTTCTAAACCGCGGACAATTGCGGTTAAAGATATAGATGAATTCCATGCTAAACTTAATGGTTTAGAGGAAAAATAACTCGCTAAGAAAGGGCGTAAAAATGGCAATTAGAATTGATGGGCGTGAACTTTCCAAGAAGGTTAAGGAAAGAATCAAAGCAGAAGTAGAAGAGTTAGTAAAGAGCGGAAAACGGGCTCCAGGCCTTGCTGTAATCCAAATTGGTGAGGATCCTGCCTCTTCAATTTATGTCCGCAATAAAGAGAGAGCTTGTGAACAATGCGGCTTTGTTTCTTGGAAAAAGACCTTAGCTGAAGATACAAGCCAGGAAGAACTTTTGGCCTTGGTTGAAGAGTTTAATAATAATCCTGACTGTGACGGCATTCTCTGCCAGCTTCCTTTGCCCGAGGGTCTAGATGAAAATTTAGTCATCGAAACCATTCGCCCGGATAAGGATGTCGATGGTTTCCACCCGATTAATGCTGGTAAATTACTGCTTGGCCTGCCAACACTCGAGCCCTGCACACCCTACGGTATTATGGAGATGTTGCACGAGTACGGAATTGATGTGGCAGGGAAGAATGCTGTAGTTTTAGGGCGTTCCAATATCGTTGGTAAACCGATTGCCTTAATGCTGCTCCGTGAGCATGCGACAGTCACCATCTGCCATTCTCGCACGAAGAATCTGGAGCAAATTTGCCGTGAAGCAGATATCCTCGTGACCGCAATGGGCCGTGCAGATATGGTCGATTTAAAATACACCAATCCGGATCAGATTATCATTGACGTCTCAATCAACCGCAAGGATGATGGCAAGGTTGTCGGCGATGTGCTCTATTCAGAAGTTGAGCCTAAGGTTCAGGCAATTACCCCAGTTCCTGGTGGAGTTGGCCCAATGACAATCGCAATGCTGATGCAAAATACCCTGAATGCATATAAGCGCCATGAAGGAATCTCTGAAGAATAGTGAGCTTAACTTAAGTCAAGAGGCGGCCAATTTGGCCGCTCAACTTAAGCTGCATAATAAAAGCATAGCTATTGCTGAATCCTTGAGTGGTGGGCTGGCTTGTTCTAGCCTAGTTTCGCTGCCGGGTATTTCAGCCTACTTAAAGGCTGGTGTAGTAGCCTACAGTGAGGAGGCTAAGGCCTCTATTTTGGCTGTCGATCTCGACTCCTTACCTGAGCGTAAGGTGGTGAGTGCAAAATGTGCAGAAGCTATGCTAGTAGGCCTAGAGAAGCTAATTACCACTGATCTAGGACTTAGCTTGACCGGCAATGCAGGTCCAGAAGCGAGTTCAGGGGAAGCAGTTGGCCGGGTCTTTATTGGGGCGCGTAATGGCGAAAAATACCTGGTCCGAGAATACAATTTTTCTGGAAATCGGGAAGAAATTAGAATAAAAGCAGTTATTTCGGCTTATCGCTTAATCTTAGAATTATTAAATTGACTAAATTGACTGCAGTTCAGAGCTTTTTAGAGATAAATCTTGGCTTGCAAAATTAGTGCTTTTGTTACTCTAAATTTGACTCAAGCATAGTATGATAAGAGGAAATCTTTAATTATAGATAGAGAAAGGGAGTGCCTATGGCCAGAGGAAAATCAGGCAAATCAAATCAAGAAATTACACCAAAGGGAGACGGTGAGAGAGCAAAAGCCTTAGACATGGCGATGAAGCAAATTGAGAAGCAGTTTGGGAAGGGTGCCATCATTCGAATGGGCGAAGAAGAGCACGTCCAGGCCCAGACTATTCCTTCCGGAGCCCTGTCACTGGATATTGCCTTAGGTATTGGCGGTTTCCCGAAGGGGCGAATTGTCGAGATTTACGGACCTGAAAGTTCCGGTAAGACTACTGTCGCATTACACGCAGTGGCCGAGTGTCAAAAAGCTGGTGGAATCGCTGCATTTATCGACGCAGAGCACGCCCTAGATCCGGTTTACGCTGAGAAGATTGGGGTAGATATCGATAACCTCTTAATCTCACAGCCAGATCATGGTGAGCAGGCTCTCGAAATTTGCGAAGCCCTAGTCCGCTCAGGTGCCGTGGACATCATTGTCCTCGACTCAGTTGCTGCCCTCGTACCAAAGGCAGAAATTGACGGTGAGATGGGTGATGTTCAGGTTGGTGCTCAGGCCAGACTAATGTCTCAGGCTTTACGGAAGTTAGCAGGTGTCTCATCTAAATCCGAAACACTAGTCATCTTCATCAACCAGCTGCGTGAAAAGATCGGTGTAATGTTCGGCAGTCCAGAGACAACTACTGGTGGTAGAGCATTGAAGTTCTATGCTTCTGTTCGCTTGGATGTGCGCCGAATTGAGACACTGCGCGACGGCAGTGAATCAATTGGTGCGAGAACCCGCGTGAAGGTCGTCAAAAATAAGATGGCGCCACCCTTTAGAGAGGCAATTTTTGACATTCTTTATGGCGAGGGTATTTCTAAGGAAGGCACACTTTTAGAGCTTGCTACTGAGCTTGACTACGTCGAGCGTTCAGGCTCCTGGTACAGCTACAACGGGGAGCGCATGGGGCAAGGTCAGAATAATGCTAGACAGTGGCTGAAAGATAATCCTGAAGCAACTGCTGAAATCGAATTAAAGATCCGCAAGCATTATCATCTCTTAGGTGATGACGAGACGGAAGAAGCTGAGGCTAGCCCGAAAAAGAAGGCGAAGGCTGCAAGCCAGGACGACGATTTAGATGAAATTCTAAATCTCGATGACTAGCTGAACTCTTTAGCCAATGACTGATTCATCAATTTTAGATGCCGAACTTATTGAATACCGCCAAGCCAGAGAATTTGCGGTAAACTATATCGGGTCGAATTTTAGCCGGGCCAAGGCAGACATCGTTAGGCGACTGCTAAGGGCCGGCTATGCTCGTCCGCTTGCTGAGCAGGTGGCAGCAGATTTAGCTGAGATTGATTATGTCTCAGATTATCGCGCTGCAAAGGTTCTACTGCGGAGGCATCAAGGACGACAAGCAAAGGGAAACTTATATCTCAATTCCCTGCTCCAGCAAAAGGGGATTGAACGAGCTGCAGCTGAAGAAGCCTTAAGTGAACTAGCTCCAGAGTCAGAGCGTTTAGCTGAACTTTGTGCAAGTTATCAGGCTGATTTGGAGCGTAAGGGGCCAATCAAAGCCAGACGCTTTCTCTATGGCAGAGGTTTTCCAAATTACTTAATCGAACGCGAAATGGAGAGAATTTTTGACGCGTAGTAAAACTTATTATCTGCTCTCACTCGGCTGCCCGAAAAATGAGGTTGACGCTGAGTGTATGAGCTATATCTTACAGGATTCAGGCTACCAATTTGTGGCCGAGCCGCAGAGTGCAGACTTTTTAATTATTAACACCTGTGGCTTTATTGATGCTGCGAAAATGGAGGCAATAGAGGCGACCTTGGACCTTGCTGAGCTTAAAGGGCCAAATAGCAAGCTGGTTTTAACTGGCTGCCTGCCCCAGCGCTTTATGCGAGAAATCTACACGGATTTACCTGAGGTTGATGCCTGCATCGGAACAGCTGAGTATGAGCAAATTGCCGAGGTTCTAGATGCGCTTGCTGAGGGACGCTTTGAACGGCGCTCACGGCCTTTGCCTCCGGGTTCATTAGCCCACCTAAGTCGTGGGCGAAAGATTAGTCGAGATCGCTTTTTTGCCTACCAGAAGGTGGCTGAAGGGTGTTCAAACAACTGTGCCTTCTGTGCAATTCCAGGAATTCGTGGTCCTCTGCGCTCGCGAGATTTAGCAGAATTATTAGATGAAGCTAAGCAAATCTCTGACGAGGGCTTTCGCGAATTGATCTTGGTTGCTCAAGATACTGCCCGCTATGGTACAGATCTGAAGCAGAAAAGCTCTTTGGCCGAGCTATTAAAGCTCTATTTGCGCGAGACTGAATTAGCTTGGATTCGTACCATGTACACCTATGGTGATGCAATTACTCCAGAACTCATCGAATTGATGGCTTCTGAGGAGCGCCTGGTCCCGTACTTAGATATGCCAATTCAGCATGCTAGTGATAATGTTTTGGCCAGGATGCGCAGAAAAGAGCGGAAGGCCGACATCATCAGGACCATGGAGAGTCTGCGCAGTAAGATTCCGCAGCTTAGCCTGAGAAGTACCATCTTAATCGGTTTCCCAGGTGAAACAGAGGATGATATTAAAGAGCTGCTTGAATTTATTGAGGAGCATCCCTTCGACCGCCTGGGTTGCTTCCAGTTCTCTGCAGAGGAAAAAACTCCTGCCTACCGCATGTCTGACCCGGTCCCGCCTGAACTTGCAGCTGAGCGGGTGGCGAGAGTAATGGAGCTCCAAGCTAAAATAGCTAGAGAAAGAGCCAGAGCTAGAATTTCTAGTAAAACTCGACTTTTAGTCGAGGGGATTGCCGAAGATGGCATTTTCTATCAGGCTAGATCAACTGCAGAAGCTCCGGAAATTGACCCTGTGATTTATTTATTAAATGAGAGTGGCGTCGACCTGGAGCTTGGAGATTTTGTCGAGGCTGAAATTATTGATATCAATGGTTACGATCTCACGGCAAAAACAGTCTAGATTTTGCCCGGCCAGGGGGACGCTTAGCCCAGCATATGAGAGCGGGTATAACTTGTAATTTATCGCTCTTTTGTCTATCTTGGATAGAGTAGAATCTCAGTTGCAAAGGAGACTTTGCCGACTTGAGCAGGAGGTTCAGATGAAAGTTAATTTACCAAACAAACTCACACTTTTAAGAATTGCTTTAATTCCGCTGATTTTAATTCTGATGATTGAAATTCCCGCTTGGCCAGCTCAAGCAGCTTTTGTCCAAACGGTGCTTTGTCGGATCCTAGCCCTGATTGTCTTTTGCCTGGCTTCAGTTACGGATTTCTTTGATGGGCAGATTGCAAGAAAACGCAATTTAGTTACTAACTTTGGTAAGTTTACTGATCCGCTTGCCGATAAGATGCTGGTTTTATCGGTCTTTTTGGCCTTCGTTGCGAATGGTAGAATTCATGCTTTAATTTTCTTCGTAATCTTAGCCAGGGAATTAATTATTACTGGCCTGAGGCAGGTTGCTCTCGAGCAAAATTTTGTGATGTCTGCATCCTGGTGGGGTAAGGCCAAGACGACAATTCAAATGTTTGCCCTAATCGCTTTAATGATTGAAGGAATAGTCATCGCTAAATCAAGTACCCATGCAGCGGGTTCAATTTATACCACAGTTGCTAATATCCTGGTTGCTCTGGCACTGATTTTGACTATTATTTCTGCGGTCGATTACTTTAGAAAAAACGCAGGCTTACTAAAGGATACAACTGCTTAGGCTGTCTGGCTACTCAGTTAAACTGAGGCCAATAATTTAGAATTATCAAGCTTGACAATTCTTTGCAGTTACCATAACAATAGATAGCATAAACGCTAAAAGCGTAACTTAGGAGGAATTTAATGTCCCAAGAACAGATTTTTCAAAAGATTCGCCAAATGCTTTCCGAGGAACTGGGAGTTGACGAAGATAGAATCCAGATGGATTCCAATTTTATTGATGATCTGAATGCAGACTCGCTCGATATCGTTGATATGATTGTTGAGATGGAACACGAATTCGATCTTTCTATTCCCGATGAAGAAGCCGAGCGCATCAAGACTGTCGGCGATGCAGTAGAATTTATCGCCGATAACCTATAAGTGGCTCTTCGGCCAAATCATAATCAAGCAAAATCGGGGACAGGGGGTATCCACCCTCTAGTCCTCAAATTTTGTGAGCGCGAAAATTTGCACTTGGCCGAAACTCAATACCTCTTACAAGCCTTAACCCATCCGACCTATGCTTTTGAACATAGCGGTTGCGGAGGCGACTATGAGCGTTTGGAATATCTGGGTGATGCAGTCTTGGAACTGGCTGTTTCGGATTTTCTATATAAACGCTCACAGGACCTCCCTGAAGGCCAAATGACCAAAATTCGGGCTAGTTTAGTGCGTGAGGAGACTTTGGCAAAATTAGCCAGAGAGCTAGACTTAGGTCCCTATCTTTTGCTCGGACACGGGGAGGACTTGACTGGAGGCCGTAATAAAGACTCTAACTTAGCCAATGCTTTTGAAGCGCTGTTGGCAGCCTTATATTTAAACTGGGGTTTTGCAAAGACCTTGGCTTGGTTAGAGGGAAAAATGGGCAAGCTCCTGGAGCAGGCTCTAGCAGGCGAACTCTTGTCCGATTATAAGAGCAAGCTTTTAGAGCAGGCCCAAGCTGCGCATCAGGTTGATTTATTAGAGTTTTCTGTTTCACATGTCAGTGGTCCGGTCCATAAGCCTGTTTTCTCTGCTGTGATTTATCTGGCTGGGGAAAAGGTCGCTGAGGGCCGAGGTAAGAGTAAGAAGCAGGCTGAACAAGCAGCTGCTAAGGAAGCCTTGGCGATCAACAAGCTATTTGACCGGTGAGAATTTAAATGTATCTAGCCAAAGTCACAATGCAAGGATTCAAATCCTTCCCGGATCGTACCAGTATAGACTTTCACCCGGGCATTACAGCTATCGTTGGTCCTAACGGTAGCGGTAAGTCGAACGTGATGGAAGCTGTGCGCTGGGTGCTAGGTGAGCAAAGTGCAAAGAGCTTGCGTGGCGACCGCATGGAAGATGTCATTTTTAATGGCACACAAAGTCGCCGCAGAATGGGCTATGCTGAGGTTTCAATCCTCTTTGAAGAAGCCTCTGAACTGACTGGTGGAGATTCCGCCTTAGAAATTACGCGGCGCTACTACCGTAACGGTGATAGTGAGTATTTACTGAATCGACAAGTCGTAAGACTAAAAGATATTACTGAGCTTTTTGCGGACACTGGTGTTGGCAAAAGAGGCTACTCAATAATTTCTCAGGGTAAGGTCGATGAGCTCTTGAGTGAGCAGAGTAGCGAGCGGCGCAAGATTTTCGATGAAGCAGCAGGTATTGTCAAGTTTAAGTTGCGTCGTAAGGAGGCCTTACGACGCTTAGTTGAAAGTAGCGATAATTTAATTCGCAGTGAGGATGCAATTGCCATCCTGGAAGAACGCTACGCCCCGCTAGAGAAGGCGGCCAAGCGCCTCCGGGACTTTCGTAAAAAAGAAGCTCGCGCTCGTGAGCTTGATTTAGCCTTAACTATTAATGAAGAAGCAAAGAATGCCAAGCGCAGCGAAAGCTTGCTAGAGTCGATTGCAATCCTTAAAAACGATCAAAGCAATTTGGCTGAAAAAATCCAAGCCACGGTAAAGCGTGCGGCTGATTTTAAGGCGGAGCGCGAGCAGTTGGAATTAGAAAACGAGTCGCTTCGCAAAGCACAAATTGAGTGCCAAGCCCAGCAAGCAAATCTTCGTGAGGAGCAGGCCCGGGCTGAAACTCAGCGCCAATTCTACGCTCGAGAGAGTGAGAGATTGCTTTCAGAGGCTGAGTCGATTGCAAATGAAGTCAAAGAGACAGAGCTGATTTTAAACGAACTTCAAGCGAGCGCTGAACTAAATCAGGGCCAGGCGGCAGCTGAAAAAACTGCCGAGAGCTTAGCAGAGGCTGAAGCAGCAGTACTTAGCGCCAGGTCTAAAGAAGAGAGTTTGGAAACAGCCGAGCATGAATCTAGTGAGATTATAAAAAACTATGCGAGCGAAATCCTAAAGCTTAGGGAAGAAGAGTTAAAACTTAGCTCTCACTTGGCTGATCTCAAGCGGCGCAAGGAAGAAATAGCTGCCGAGGAGAGCGAGCGGCTTAAAGAAGTACAAAAGCTTGAGCAAGCTAAGCGTGACTTCGAAAAGGAAGCTAGCGAAGTCAAAAATGAGGTACTTGAGCTAAAAGATAGTATTAGCAGCCAAGAGCAGGCAGTAGCGGATTTAAAGACTGAGATTACAAAGCTTCGTGAAGCAGCTGTCGAGCACAGGATGAAGAGTGAAGAGGCTCAAATGAAGGTCAATCTTTTGCAAAGCGCAGAAGAAGACCTAGTTGGTTATCATCAAAGCTATCGCCGCCTTATGGCTGCTGCTGATCAAGATTCAGACTTGCTCAAGGGTTTAATCGGACCATTCGGTCGACTGATTGAAGTTGAAGAAAAATATGAAAAAGCTGTAGAGCGGGCCTTGGGCCCAGCTTTGCACTTTCTGGTCTGCGCTAAAAAGACAGATGCAGAACGCCTAATTAATTGGTTGAAAAAGCACCGTGCTGGGCGCGAGACCTTTTTACCCCTAGACCATTATCAGGCTAAATCTTGTCTCGAACTGGAAGGGCGATATCAATCAGCTCCAGGCTGTCTTGGCATCCTTTCAAAATACGTTCAAGTAGATCCTAAGTATCAGGCTTTGCTAGATGATTTTCTGGGCAGGATTATTCTTGTGGATAAGATGCAAAGTGCTTTTAGCCTGCAAGAGCTAGGCCAACGCCGGGCCAAAATTGTCACTTTGGCAGGAGAGTTACTTTACCCAAGTGGCTCAGTTACCGGTGGTGAAGAGTCTGGACGTAGCCTCGACCTTTTAGCTCGCCGCCGTGAGCTAAAGCTGGCATTGGAGCTAAGCTCAAGCGAGGAGCAGCTGGCCTTAGAAACTCTAGACCGCTTAAAGGCGACCCAGACGAAGGCTGAGGCTTTAACTCGCCAGCTTGACTTAAACTTACACAGCCAACGTGAGTTAGCTCGTAGAGAACTCCAAGTCGGGGGGCAATTAGAACAGTTAGAAGCTCGGCTAGAGAGCCTAAGTCAGGTCGCAGAGGATCAAGATACAGAAGCTGAGAAGAGCCTGGTAAAGCAGGTTCAGGAAATTAGCCAAAGTATCAGGGAATTACATCAGCATCGCGAAGCAGAGTTAAGCAAGCAAAGTCAATTGATTCTAGAACTTAAGACAGCTCGCGAAAGTACTGCAGAAGCAGTCCAGGACTTACAACGTTTAAGCTTCGCAAGGGAGCAGGAAGCTCGGGAAGCAGAGCTCCGTGAAAAACGAGTCGAAGACCAGGCTAAGCGCCTGCGTGAATTAGCTGAAAAGCGAGAGCAAAAGCTGGACGAGGCTGCAGTCTTAAAAGAGCGTCAGGAATCCTTATTGGCTGAGGAAGTGAAGCGGGCAGAGCAGTTAGCTGAGCTCCAACTGCGCTCAGACGATGAAGAAGAGGCCTTCCTCAAGCTTGAAGCTCAGCGCAAAGCTCTATTTACAGCCCAAGAGGCCGAGTATTCTAAGGCTGAACAAGTCCGCGAGGATTTGAATAGACTAAATTTAGAATTAGCGAAGCAGGAAAATGAGCTCGGCCGCTTAGCACAAAAAGCTGTGGACGAGAAGAATCGGCTGTGGGAGCAGTATGAGCTGTCGTGGCAGCAAGCCATAGCTGCTGCTGGCACTTTAGACTTAAGTCAAAGTAAGGCAAGGCAAGAATTACAAGAGCTGCGTCGGGAGCTAAGAGCATTAGGGCCGATTCAAAGCGATGCAGATCAGGAATTCAAAGAGTTGGAAGAAAGACTAAGCTTTTTGCATGAGCAACGTGCTGATATTGTCCGGAGTAAAAAAGATGTTGAAACTCTGATTGAGCGTCTCGATCGCGAGATGAAAGAGCAGTTCTTGACTGAGTTTGAGAAACTGCAAGCAGCCTTTAAGTCCGTCTTTACAGAATTATTCCAAGGTGGTCGGGCGGATTTAGTCTTAACTGACCCAGATGATTTAGATTCGGCGATCGAAATCAAGGCGCAACCTCCAGGCAAGCGCCTCCAATCACTGTCTTTATTATCTGGTGGGGAGCGTGCTCTAACGGCGATTGCTGTGCTTTTTGCCCTCTTTAAGCTCCGTCCGGCACCCTTTGCCTTCCTCGATGAGGTAGAATCGGCTCTGGATGAGAGTAACATTGACCGCTTTACGGCCTACCTCGACCGCTACACTGATGAGACCCAATTCATCCTGATCACTCATCGCAAGGGTACAATGGTAGCTGCCGAGCGGCTCTATGGGATTAGCATGAAGGAGCGAGGTGTTTCTGAATTACTAGCCCTCGAATTGGAATGCGTCGAAAGAAAAATATAAAAATTGAATTGATTAGAAGGAAGGAAGTTTAGAAGATGGGAATTTTTGAAAGCTTTAAATCTGGATTAAGTAAAACACGTGAGTTTTTTGCTGATAACTTCAATAAAATAGCTGCAAACCTGGGCTACTTCGATGAGGAGCAATTAGAAGAGCTGGAGATGCTATTAATTCGCTCAGACGTTTCAGCTCCGGTGGCCGAGAAGCTAATGGAGGATATCGTTAATGAGATTAAAAGCAGTGGTAAAAATGATACGGAGAGTATTATTCAGACCCTGCGGCAGAGTATGCTGGAAATTCTCGGTCCTAAGCAAAGTCTGAGATTAAGACCCGAGGAGTTCAATATTTTACTCTTAATTGGTGTTAATGGCACAGGTAAGACAACCAGTGCTGGAAAGATTGCCCATCGCTATAAAAAAGAAGGACTGAAGGTGATGCTAGCCGCAGCTGATACCTTCCGCGCCGCTGCGATTGAACAATTACAGACCTGGGGTGAGCGAGCCGACGTGCCAGTCATTGCTTCTGAGGCAGGCCATGACCCTGCAGCCTTAGTCTACGATGCAATTCAATCCGCGAAGGCACGTGGCTGTAATCTCTTGATCATTGACACAGCTGGCCGCCTGCATAATAAGCAAAATCTGATGGATGAGCTTGCCAAAATCCACCGCGTGATTTCACGCGAGGCACCGAATGCTCGGGTTGAATCACTTTTAACAGTTGATGCGACAACAGGGCAAAATGCCCTGGTCCAGGCAGCAGAGTTCTCTAAAGTAACCCTTCTTTCAGCGCTAATCATGACTAAGCTAGACGGCAATTCGAAGGGCGGTATTGCTCTCGCTTTGGCCTGGGATAGCCAATTACCGATCATCATGGCTGGCTTGGGTGAGGGGGTAGATGACCTGCAAGACTTCGATCCAGAGCTCTTTGTCGATTCGCTGCTCCCAGAAGTTGAAAGCTTAGCAAAACAAGATGAATAGAAGCCTGTCAATCATTTTGCTTGACAAAGCTCGAATGAGAGTCTAGTATTCAAAACGATGCAAAATTTAGATAGCTTAGAAAAGCATATTGAATTAGGGCAACTCTTCACTTATTACGGCAAACTTTTGCCGGCCAAAACACGTCTAACATTAGAGCATTATCTGGCAGACGATTTGACCTTAAGTGAGATTGCAGAAAATGAGGGGCGCAGCCGCCAGGCAGTGCACGCTCAGGTTAAAAATGCCTGTAATCAACTCTATACCTATGACCTGCAGTTGGGTTTACTCCAAAAGGCAGAGCTCTATCTGGATTTAGAGAGCGAACTCATTAACCGCATCGAGAACGGGAATAAGAAAGAGGCTCTGGCTTTACTACAAGCCGTACGCGCACTCTTTAGCTTGGAAGGACAGACTGATGTTTCAAAACCTGAGTGATAAATTAGCCTCGATCAGTGAGCGCATAAAAGGTAAGCAAAGAATTACCGAAGCTGACCTGAAAGAGATGCAAAGAGAAATCCGTCTAGCCTTGCTTGAGGCTGACGTCAACTACCAGGTGGTCAAAGAATTCAACGCTGATATTAAAGAGCGCTGTATGGGTGCTGAGGTTATGAAAAGCCTTACACCTGGCCAACAAGTAGTCAAGATTGTGCATGAAGAGCTGATTAAGATTCTCGGTTCGGACCAGGCCAAACTAGAGTTTTCACCGAGTGGATTTACGGTTATCATGCTTTATGGTCTGCAGGGTACAGGTAAAACCACAACTGCAGCCAAGCTCGGCGTCCACCTACGTAAGCTCGGTAAAAAACCATTGCTCGCCTCAGTTGACGTCCACCGTCCGGCTGCCCAAGAACAGCTAAAGGTCTTAGCCAAGCAAGCTGATTTAGCCTATTACATTAACCCTCAGGAACCTCGCGCCGAGGTCATAGCTGCAGAAGCGATAGATCGCGCACGCTACCTGCTTTGTGATGTGCTAATCGTTGACACCGCAGGCCGGATGACTGTCGATCCCGAGTTGATGGAAGAGCTGAAGCGGATTAATGCTGTAGTGAACCCGACTGAACGTCTCCTCGTACTCGATGCAATGATCGGTCAAGAAGCGGTGAATATAGCCGAAGCCTTCAACAATGAAATTGGTGTCGACGGCTATATTATGACCAAGCTCGATGGTGACGCACGTGGTGGTGCAGCCTTATCGATCAGGAAGGTGACCGGAAAACCGATCAAGATGATTGGTGTCGGTGAAAAGATTTCTGAATTTGAGGCCTTCCATCCTGACCGGATGGCCTCGAGGATACTGGGCATGGGGGATGTGCTCTCCCTGATTGAAAAAGCCTCTCAGAGTTTAGATGAGGAAAAAGCCCAGGAGGCCTATGACAAGCTGCGCCGGAACCGCTTTGATCTCAATGATTTGATGGAACAAATCGTGCAGATGCAGAAGATGGGTCCTTTAAAGGAGGTCCTGTCTTTCCTACCTGGCGCGAAACAATTAAAAGACGTTGATATCGATGACAAATTAGTCGATCGTCAACTCGCCCTCTTGCGCAGCATGACAGAGCAGGAGCGGCGGAACCCGAAGCTTTTGGATGCCAGTCGCAGAAAGAGAATCGCAAGGGGTTCAGGTCAGGATGTAGCAGCCGTTAATCGACTGCTCAAGCAGTATACTGAAATGCAAAAAATGATGAAAAAATTTAAACGTATGTCCAAAGGGCAGAAACGACAGATGGCTCGCATGTTCGGTGCCGACGATTTGCCTTTCTAGCCTTTAGAGATAAATAAGTAAATTATTCGGAGGAACTTATGGCAGTAAAAATTCGCTTAAAAAGAGTCGGCATGAAGAAGCAGGCTCACTACAGAATCGTTGTAGCAGACTCACGCTTCCCGCGCGATGGCAGATTCATCGAGGAAATCGGCTACTACAACCCCAACACTGATCCGGCAGAAGTTAAGCTGGACGTCGAAAAGGCAAGTGACTGGTTAAAGAAGGGCGCGCAACCCACAGACACTGTACGCGCACTCCTGAAAAAGTCCGGTGCTCTTAAGTAGAGCAAGCGAGACTATGATATGGAAGCCTTACTTAAACATTTAGTTGAAGCCTTAATTGATCAACCGGAAGAGCTCAAGATTGAACGCAAAGAGCGCGCCAATGGTGTGGTTTTTGAAATTCGTGTAGCTCCGGACGATATGGGTAAAGTGATTGGTCGGAATGGACGCAGAGCTCAGGCTATTCGTCAGATTATGAAGGCCAAAGGAATGCGTAGCGGCGAACGCGTCTACGTAGATATTCTGGACTAATGGTAGAGCAACTAGTCATTGGGCAGATTGTAAAGGCCCACGGTCTTAAGGGCGAGGTAAAATTAAGAAGCTTTTCTGACAATCCAGAGCGCTTTCAGCAATTGCGGGAATGCGCCTTGGAAAATGCAGAGGGCAAGATTA
The DNA here is from genome assembly GCA_030537595.1 of Eubacteriales bacterium. Lineage (GTDB taxonomy): Bacteria > Bacillota > Clostridia > Saccharofermentanales > DTU023 > JAFAAL01. The sequence goes on along the minus strand of JAUNVR010000016.1, from coordinate 16,645 downwards.
TTGCTGAACTTAAGATTAAGCAGGTTAGAATTGCTGGACCTGATGTCTTTTTGAGCTTTATTGGTTATCCCGATCGCTCAGCAGTAGAAGCTTTGCTAAAGCTTTATTTATCTGTCCCACGCAGCAAGGGTCAAAGCCTCGGCCCAGACTCCTGGTATGTCTGTGATTTAATTGGTCTCGAGGTTTTTAATGGTCCAGAGTCACTGGGTCGAATCAAAGAGATTCAAAGCACTGGTCATCAGGATTTATTGAGGGTGACAAAGGCGGGGCAAAAGGATCTTTATATTCCCTTGCTCAAACAGTGGCTTGAAGCCGTAGATTTGGCAGAGGCTAGAATTAGTCTAAAACTGCCAGAAGGTTTAATAGAAGTCTTTCGCTAAACAGCGGAGGTCAGGCCAAGCCTGACCTTTTTGCTTAGCTTAAACAGCAGTAGAGGTGGGGAAGATATGGGCGCTCATGCGCAAAAGAAATACAGCGTCATCACATTGTTTCCAGAGCTCATTGATTTTTACTTAAAAGAGTCGATCCCTGGCCGAGCTCAGGCTGCTGGCTTATACGAATTAAACTTAGTTCAGCTGCGAGACTATGCGATTAATGATTATGGCAAGGTCGATGATAAGGTCTATGGTGGAGGACATGGCATGCTCATCATGCCGGAGCCGCTCTATCAAGCCTGGTCAGCAGTGCGCGCGGAAAGCCAAAATCCAGCTGCTATTCGCACCCTCTATTGCTCTCCTCGAGGGCGTAAATTAGACCAAGCCTATGTCGAAGAGCTGGCCGCAGAGGATGAGCTAGTGATTATCTGCGGGCATTACGAGGGCGTTGATGAACGCGCGTTAAGCGCCTGCCAGGCAGAGGAAATTAGCTTGGGCGACTTTGTTTTAACAGGTGGAGAACTCTGCGCCATGACTATTATTGACGCCGTTTTAAGACTCATACCTGGTGTCTTACCTGCTGCAGAAGCCTGGCAAAATGATAGTTTTGCCCATGATTTATTGGCGGAAGCTCAATATAGTCGCCCTGCCGAATGGCGTGGCTTAAAGGTCCCTGAGGTCTTACTTTCCGGAGATGATAAAAAAATTGATCAGTTTCGCCGTCAATCTTCGCTTTTAGAAACCTACCAGAAAAGACCTGATCTTTTGGCTACTGCAAAGCTGAGTAAAAAAGACTGGGAATTACTGATTAATGCAGTGAAAAGCCTTGACAGTAAGTGAGTACAGATGATATAGTTTCCAGTGCTGTGATTAAGGGCGGTCCGCTGCAATTGCGTGTAAGAACGCCTGTAAGAAAAGGAGGAAACGCAATATGGACCTCGTTAAAGCTGTAGAAGCAAAATACATGAATGAGCAGTACAAGAACGTTGATATCGGCGATTTTGTCCGTGTTCACCTGCAAATTAAAGAGGGTGAGAGAAAACGTATCCAGGTCTACGAAGGCACCGTTATCGGTCGCCGTGGTTCAGGCCTGAATGAGACCATAACCGTACGTAGAATGTCATACGGTGTTGGCGTCGAGCGTGTTCTGCCAGTCCATTCACCCAGAATCGAAACGATTGAAATCGTGCGTAAGGGCAGAGTCCGCAGGGCTAAACTTTACTACCTTCGCGATCGCGTCGGTAAACGTGCTAAGATTCGTGAGAAACTCAGCAATAAGAAAGACAGCTAATTTTGGCCCTCAGGGAAATACGAAATTAGTAGATAAAAGAACGACTGTTTTAGGTCGTTCTTTTTCAATATAGCCGCAAATTAGGATTTTAATTCTGCGGTGGAGGAAGGTAAGACAGCAATGAAAGAACGCAGGAAAAATTTTTGGTTACTACCACTGCTTTTAATTCTGCTTGGCCTGGCGCTTTATGACTCGTTCTTTACAGTCAAAGAAAGCGAGCAAGCAGTCTTAACAACTTTCGGCAAGTATAGCCGAACCTATGAGGCGGGATTACATTTCAAATTACCGCGGCCGTTCCAGAACATCCACAAGGTACCAGTGCGCAGAACCCAGAAGTTAGAGCTGGGATATTATCAAGACAGCAGTGGTCATTATCACGATGCTGACGATGACAACGCCTTAACGATTACCGGTGATATGAATGTCGTAGATATCGACTTCTTTTTGGAGTGGCGAATTTCCGACCCTGTGGCCTGGCTCTTTAATTCGGAGAGTCCTGCAGAAATTTTAGAATACATGCTGGCCTCGGCTGTGCGTTCGGTAGTGGGCACTAAAACTATTGATGAGACTTTGACTAGCGGAAAGATTGAGATTCAAAACGAGGTCAAGGAAAAGCTCTTTGAGAAATTATCAGAAAACCCAATCGGTGTGCAAATTATCGACTTAAAAATCAATAACTCGACTCCACCGACCGAAGAGGTGTCCAGAGCCTTCCGTGATGTTGAAACCGCGAAGCAGCAAAAGGACACAGCCATCAACGATGCTAATAAATACCGCAACTCACGCCTGCCGGCTGCCCGCTCTAAGGCGGACCAGATTCTGCGCCAGGCTGAGGGTTATAAGGCTGGAAGAATCCAAGAGGCAGAAGGTGAGCGCGACCGCTTCATTTCGATCTACGAGCAGTATAGTAAGTACGATATAATCACAGCCAAAAGATTATACTTAGAGACTTTGAGTCGGGTTTTATCTAATGTCAACCTGATTATTGATAATAGTGGTGACTTAAAGACCTACCTACCCTTGGAGGCAGGTCAAACTCCCGCTGCTGTTTATAGTGAAGATACTGCAGATACAGAGGCGGATTTTCAATTGCCGGAGCAGGCAAATCCTGAAAATCCCGAGCATGAAAAGGGGGAGTAAGCCATGTTAAATAAATTATTAAAAATGCTATTTGGCCCCAAAAATAAGGTTCATAGTGGTAGTCCAGAGCGCCCAGCTAATGAGTTCTCAGGCCTCGGGCAGGAGGGCTTTAATAGCACTGCCAAGAACACAGAATACAAGAGCGCGGCTAAGCGCCCGAGCTTTAAGCTAAAGGGAACTTTACTTGGTCTAGTCTTATTGATCGCTGTGGTTGTCTTTGTTTTAAGTCGGACTATCTTTACTGTGGGCGAAGGTGAGTTCGCTTACATCACCCAATTTGGAAAAATCGTCAATGTCGTAGAAAAGCCGGGGCTGCACTTTTTAACCCCCTTCTTACAGGACTACCATAAGTTAAATAAGAAGCTTTTAATCTATGACGTTTCACCCTCTGAAGTCTTGACTGCTGATAAGAAGGCGATGATTGTTGACTCCTATGCCTTGTGGAGAATCGCTGATGTCCAAACCTTTATTCGTAGTGTCGGAGCAATCCCGGAGTTTGAAAAACGTCTCGATGCTTCCTGCTACTCTGTAATCAAGAACGTCATGGGCCAGCTACAACAGAGCCAATTGATCTCTGATGAAGAGAGCAGCCGTGATTCTTTAAATAATCAGGTCTCGGAAATGGTTAAGGAAAATCTGCTGAGCTATGGAGTCGAGGTTTCCAGAGTCGAGATCCGACGCTACGATTTACCTAAAGACAACCTTTCAGCGGTCTATGACCGAATGATTTCTGAACGTAGTCAAATGGCAGCCCAGTTTAAGGCAGAAGGCCTTTACGAAGCTGCAAAGATTAAGAACCAGAGTGACAAGGAGTACGAGGTAATTTTGGCCGAGGCAAAGGCTGAGGCTGAGAGAATTCGTGGTGAAGCTGAGGGTCGTTATATTGAAATCATGGGTGAGGTTTACGGCAATCCGAAAAAGGCTGAATTCTACCAATTGCTGTTAGAGCTTAACAATTTAGAAAAGAGTCTGGCTAATAATCCGACCGTAATTCTATCCAAGGATTCTGTCCTCGGTGAACTTTTAAGTGATGAAAGGTTTAGAAATGAACCTTAATTGGTACCCCGGGCACATGGCAAAAAGCTTCCGTCTCTTAAAGACGGAATTACAACGGGTTCAATTAGTAATTGAATGCTGTGATGCCCGGATTCCTCTTGCTTCGAGGAATCCGAAGATTCGAGAGCTTTGCGGGAATAAGGATCGAGTTCTCCTCCTGACAAAGTCGGACTTGGCAGCTCCAGAGATGACAAAAGAGTGGTTAGAAGCGCTCAAAGCTGAAGGGGAAGACTGCCTCGCCATCGACCTAAAGTCGAAGCAGGCGCTGAAAGAAGTCGAGCGGCTGATCAAGCCCTATCGGGATAAACTAGCGGCTCGAGATAAACAGCGCGGGCGCCGTCCGCGGCCTTTGACTATTGCCTGCCTCGGGATTCCTAATGTAGGCAAGTCAACTCTGGGTAATCTCTTATTGGGCCGGAGCAGCCATGCCACAGAAAATCGTCCCGGCTTAACCAGAAGTATTACCTTTATTACCTCTCGAAATAAGCGCTACGAACTGATGGATTCGCCAGGCCTGCTTTGGCCAAAACTTGAGACCAAGCTGGCCCAGGTCCAACTCGCAATTTGCATGGCTATTCCGGATAGCCTGATTCCTTTAGAAGAACTGGCCTTAGACTTTCTTTTAATTTGGAATCAATTGGCCCCCGATAGTTTCAAAGACTTTTTTACAGTGGAAAAAGTCACAAACTACGAGGAGGCCCGCCAAGCCCTGGAGGAATATGCCTTAAAGCAGCAGCTCTTAGCTAAAGGTGGAGAGGCTGATTACCTTAGAGCAGCCGAGCGGCTACTTCAGCAATATCGGCAGGGGCGTTTGACTGAATTGAGTTTAGAGCGGCCTGGCATCGAGCTAAACTTAGCGGAATAAGATGGCAGAAAAAGCAAAGAAAAATTCTAAAAGACGAGCCATTGAGCTGGAGAGATTTGCAGAGCTGGAGCTTATCGACGCTGAATTAAGGCTGGAAATAGGCCAAAATCTAGCCGGAGTTGATGAAGCGGGGAGAGGCCCATTGGCTGGTCCTGTGGTGGCTGCAGCCTGTATTTTAGACCCCGAGCGCCCAATCTATGGGCTAAATGATTCAAAGAAGCTGTCGGCGAAAAAAAGAGCCAGCTTATATCAAGAGATTATAGACTCGGCTCTAGCCTTCTCAATTGCCGCTGTACCGGCTTCTCGAATCGATCAGATCAATATCCTTGAAGCGACAAAGGAGGCGATGATAGAGGCTGTCCAGGGCCTCAAAGTAGAGCCGGACTGCCTCCTTATCGATGCCGTAAGAATCAAGCTGGATTTACCGCAAAGAGCCCTAATCCAGGGTGATGCGAAGTCTAATTCGATTGCAGCAGCCTCAATCTTAGCCAAGGAATCTCGAGATCAGTTGATGACTGCCTATGACGAAATCTACCCAGGCTATAATTTTGCAAAACATAAGGGCTACGGCACTAAAGAGCACAGGGAAAAGTTAAGCGAAGTCGGGCCGAGTCCAATTCATCGACTCAGCTTTTTGCGGAAATTTGCCTTTGGCGAAAAGCGGGAAGAAAGTTCTCTTGAATCACTCGGCAGCCGAGCGGAAAAATCAGTTGCAGAGCATCTCATTAAACAAGGATACCGGCTTTTAGAGCGAAATTTCGCACTAGCAAATTTCGGGGAGATTGATTTAATCATGCAAAGGGGAGAGCAGATTGAAATCATAGAAGTGAAAGCTAGAAAAAATGAAGCTGAGGCCTGGGATTTTGGCTGGAACATTGACCAAAAGAAGCGCAGCCGGCTAGCACGTCTTGGCGAGTACTATTGCCTGTCAAGAGGACATGATAAGCTCCGCAGAAGGCTGCTTGGCGCGCTTTGTACTGTTGACAGTACGGGGGCTGTAAAGCAAATTAACTTCGTTGAATTAGATTAGAGCTAAATCGCAGCTTTCTTTAGCTTTCAAGGCTGTTCACAAGCTGTTTTTTTGTGCTATGATGTGTTTACCACGTCTAATCAAATTGAGTATTCGAGGAGAAAAGTATGAAATTAAATCGGCATAGTAGTATCCCGCTCTACGCTCAGCTTAGAGAGATGATTGTTGAGCGCATTGATGAAGGCATGTATAAGGAAGGGGAGCAGATTCCCTCCGAATTACAGTTATGTAAAGAGCTGGATTTATCTCGTCCGACAGTGCGTCAGGCAATTGCCGATTTAGTTGGCGACGGTGTCCTGGAAATCCGTAAGGGTAAGGGCACATTTGTGGCTCAGGAGCCAGAGCGCTTAGAAATTCCTCATTTCACAGCCTTAAGTTTTTCTTTCTTAAACCTGAATTCATATGAAAGCATCGGCCTCCAGGATATTAAATTAATTGATCCGGATCCCGAGCTAGATCGGCTCTTTAGAATTGCTGAAAAGGCCGGGCATCCTGGCTACTGGTTGGCTTCTTGGCCGATTGAAGACCATGGCACTATTCTGGGCTATTGCCGTTCTTATATTCCGGTGCAATTATTCCCGGAGCTTGGCCAGAATTTAGCCTCCGGCAAACGCATGGTTGATATTAAATCCAATAAATACGCCTATTTACCGCAAAAGGGCGCCTTATCCCTAGCTTGCCGTCCAGCAAAGAACCAGGAGGCTCGTGATTTAGAGATTCCTTTACGCTCCTATGTTATGGCCTTGGAGGGTCCTTTATTTGCCAGGTCAGGACATGTTTGTGAAGTTTTACGAATTGTGCTCAGACCAGATTTACTGAAGTTGGAATTGAATTAATGATCTACCTTGATCACAGTGCGACACATTTAATCCCTGCGGAGGTATTGTCAATATACCTCCGTCTTTTACGTGAAGAGAATTTTAATCCGGCAGCTCGTTATGCTCCGGCGCGAAAACTCAGGACGGCCATAGATAGAGCTAAAAAAGAGATTATGGAGCTTTTAGCTGCGCGACAGGCGGAGTTAATTTTTACCTCAGGAGCGAGTGAGTCGATCAATCTATGCTTAAAGGGCATGGCTGAGGCCTACCCACATCGTCCGAAGCGGATAATTACATCTGAGCTAGAACATGCCGCAACGCGTGAGGCTTTAGCCGAGCTAGCCAGGCGCGGTTACGAAATCACTGTAATAGAGTCAAAGCATGGGAAACCTGATCCGAAGTCCTTAGAAAAGGCCCTTGAACGACCAGCTCTAGCTCTGAGCTTAATCCATGTCCAGAATGAATTTGGAGGGGTTTTAGAGCTGAAAAACTTAGCGTCCCTGGCCAAGAGCATCCAGCCGCAGATTAAAATCCACATCGATGCTGTGCAGAGTATCGGCCGGATCCCTTTCTCATTTTCGGAGCTGAAGATTGATGCCGCCTCATTTTCCGGCCATAAGTTTGGTTCACCAAAGGGCATCGGCTACTTGCTTTTTGACCAGAAGCTTTTATTAAATGCACAAATTCATGGTGGTGGTCATCAGAATAACTTGCGTTCGGGCACGGAAAACTACCCCTTAGTCGGGGCTAGTCTTGCCGCTTTAAGACTGGCTGTAAGTGATTTAGAGGCCAAAACTCAAAGGGTGACAGAATTGCGAGATTTCTTTATCAATGAACTGAGAGCTCAGAATATTGAATTTAAGCAAATCGAACAAGCAGGAGCTGTAGTCCCACATATCCTCAGTTTGGAATTTCCCGGCTTGCGCGCTGAGGCATTGATGACGGCCTTATCAGAAGAGGAAATTTACGTCTCGATCGGTTCAGCTTGTAGCAGCAATAAGATAGAAGAAATGGGATCTTATGCGGCCTACGGCTTAAGTCAGGACGCTGCTAAGCACTTGCTACGCTTTTCAATCAACGCAGAGAATACAGAAGCTGAACTTAGGCAATGCGCTTCTAGTATTGCCGCAATCCTAGCTCAGTTTAAAGTTTAATTTGGAGATAAGAGCATGAGTAGAGTTTTATTCAATGGTGTGGAATATGATAAAATGCTGCTTCTTCGACTCGGAGAAGTTAGCTTAAAAGGTTTGAACCGGCGCCGTTTTGTCGATCAAATTTTACGCTCGCTGCGCTACCGGACCAGAGATCTTGCAGAACTTAAAGTGAAGCAGGATCAGTCACGGCTTTGGCTAATTGCTGAGCCTGAAAAAGACTTTCCGATTGCTGAGCTATTAGCTGCAATCAAGCCGGTCTTTGGTTATGTTTCAGCCAGCCCACTCCGCTCTTTTGAGACCTCATTGGCAGCGATTGAAGCTGAGGTCCTGGATTATGTTAGCGGGCTCTTTAGGGAAGGCCAAACTGCCAGTTTCAAGTTTACGGTCAAAAGGGTTGATAAAAGTTTCGAACTAAATTCTTACGAACTATGCTCGAGACTAGGTGCCCTCTTACTCCAGACCTATCCGGAGCAGTTGAGGGTCGATGTACATCAGCCGGACTATGAGTTCACCCTAGAACTACGGGAAAATGGGCAGACTTATCTCTATCATGAATCCTATCCAGCCTACCGTGGCTTACCGGTTGGCATGAGTGGTAAAGGTCTGCTCTTACTTTCGGGTGGCTTAGACTCACCTGTCGCTGGTTTCAAGATGGCTTCTCGCGGCATGCGACTCGAAGCAATTTACTTCCATACCTTTCCTTACACCAGTGAAGAGGCAAAAGAGAAGGTGATTAGTCTAGCTCAGCACTTAGCTGCCTATGCAGGCCAAGTTAAGCTACACATAGTCGACTTTACACCTTGTCAGCTGGCAATTAATAAGGCAGTCAAAGCCGAGCTCTTAACCGTGATTATGCGGCGAATGATGTTTAGAATTGCGGAAAGGCTGGCAGAGTCCAGAGGCATTGGCGCCTTGATCAGCGGTGAAAGCCTAGGCCAGGTTGCGAGCCAGACCCTGGAAGCTTTGCAATGTATTGACTGCCTTTGTGAGCTACCGCTATTTAGACCCTTAATCGGCACTGACAAGGACGAAATCGTTGAGATTGCTAGAGCTATTGGGACTTTCGAGACCTCGATTCTCCCTTATGAAGATTGCTGCACAGTCTTTGTTGCCAAGCATCCAAAAACTCGTCCAACAATTGCCGAGTGCGAGCAAGAAGAAGCAAAATTCGACTGGGAAAGCTTAATCGAAGATGCACTAAGTCGAATTGAGACCCTTAGCTTAGATTTAGACTAAATTTACTCGTTAAAAGCTGAAAAAATGGTCTTTTGCTACAGTTAAGGCGAAGAAGAGCCCTTTAAATTATTAAATTTGACGGTAAAAGGCTTCATTATTCGCATAAAATTTGTTATTCTAAATAATGGTGTAACGACCATTTACAGCCGTCAAAATATTGCTGTTCTTGACAGGCTGTTCTTGATTAGAACGCAGGAGGTTTGCGCATGTTATATTATCCCGTTACAGAACAGAAAGATCCTGAAGTCCACTCAGCCTTAATGCAAGAATTGCATCGGCAGCAGGATTTCATCGAATTGATTGCCTCGGAAAACTTTGTTTCCGAAGCAGTTTTGGAAGCAAACGGCAGCATTATGACCAATAAATACGCCGAAGGCTATCCCGGCAAACGCTACTATGGCGGTTGCGAGTATGTTGATATTGTCGAAACTTTGGCAATTGAGCGGGTCAAAAAGCTCTTTGGCTGTGACCATGCCAATGTTCAGCCGCACTCCGGTGCACAGGCGAACGCTGCAGTATTCCTCTCATTTTTAAAGCCTGGTGATAAGATCCTCGGTATGGACCTAACTCACGGCGGTCACTTAACCCACGGTATGCACTTGAATTTCTCCGGAAAATACTTCGAGGCACATCATTACCAAGTCGATCGCGAAAGCTGCACAATCGATTATGACGCATTAGCCGAGAAAGCCAGAGAAATTAAGCCTCGCTTAATCATTGCTGGTGCTTCTTCCTATCCGCGCAAGATTGACTTTAAACGCTTCCATGAAATCGCTGAAGAAGTAGGGGCCTACCTGATGGTCGATATTGCTCATATCGCAGGCTTAATCGTTGCAGGCTTACACGAATCACCCGTACCCTATGCTGACTTTGTCACCTCAACCACTCATAAGACACTGCGTGGGCCGAGAGGCGGCTTGATCATGTGCAAGGCTGAACATGCAAAGAAGATTGACTCAGCTGTCTTCCCGGGTATGCAGGGTGGACCTTTAATGCATATCATTGCAGCTAAAGCCGTAGCCTTTGGTGAGGCTCTGAAACCAGAATTCAAAACTTACCAGGAGCAGGTCATAAAGAATGCGCAAACCTTAGCCAAGTCACTTCAGGAAAAGGGCATTAAGTTAGTCAGTGGTGGAACCGATAACCATCTGATGCTCTTAGATTTACGGGGGACAGGTGTTTCCGGTAAGGAATTACAGGAAAGATTAGATAATGTCCATATCACCACCAATAAGAATGGTATCCCCTATGATCCTGAGAAACCTTGGATTGCTTCAGGTATCAGAATTGGTACACCTGCAGCTACAACCAGAGGCTTTAAAGAAGCTGAGATGGAAGAAATTGCTCAGCTGATTGCCTGGGGCGTGCAGGATTACGAAGCTAAGAAGGATACAATCAGAGCAAAGGTCAAAGAACTTTGCGAAAGATTCCCAATCTATCCTGAGACTGAGTGCAATTGCTAGTTATGAGGTAAGTCTGGATGCAGTTTAATGAGGTTAGAGACCATGCACCTTTGGCCTACCGAATGGCACCGCAGACTCTGGCCGAAATAGTCGGGCAGAGTGAGATTCTGGCGCCTGGTAAACTGCTTCGCAGGATGATTGAAAATGATCGTCTGTCTTCAGTCATACTCTTTGGCCCACCAGGGACAGGGAAGACGACGATTGCTCGGGTGATTGCCCGTAGCACAGAGTCTCGGTTCCGAGCGATTAATGCAGTTACATCTGGTGTGAAGGAGCTGCGCGAGTTAATTGCAGAAACCGAGAACCCATTCCAAACACCAGAGGGGCGCTGTCTCCTCTTCGTGGATGAAATTCACCGCTTCAACAAGGCGCAGCAGGATCTCCTACTGCCCTATGTTGAACGCGGTTTATTTATTTTAATCGGTGCAACGACTGAAAACCCCTATTTTGAGGTCAATAAGGCACTCATCTCGCGCTCCACAGTGTTCCAATTGAAACCTCTAGAAGTAGCGGATTTAAAGCTCCTTTTAGAACGCGCAATTAAGGATCCAGAGCGTGGGCTAGGCCAGTATAAAATTAAGTACAGCGAAGATGCGCTTGAACTTTTAGCTAATCTCGCAGCTGGCGATGCACGGGTTGCCTTGAATAATTTAGAGCTTGCGGTCTTAGCCTCCCCAGGCTATGCAGCAGAGGCTGAAAACGCAGCCCCGATTGAGCTGAATCGAGAACTAATTGAGGGCTTAGTACAGCATCTTAGCCCGCGCTATGATAAGGATGGGGAAGAGCATTACAATACCATCTCAGCACTGATTAAATCCTGTCGTGGCAGCGATCCCGATGCTTCAATATTTTATTTGGCAAAGGCTTTGGCCGCTGGTGAAACGCCAGAGTTTCTCTCGCGCAGGTTGATAATTTTAGCCGCTGAGGATATCGGCATGGCTAATCCGCAGGCCCTGAGCCTGGCGGTCGCCTGTGATCGTGCGGTGCGCACGCTTGGCATGCCCGAGGCGAGGATTATTTTGGCTGAATGTGTGGTCATGCTGGCTACCTCGCCAAAGTCAAACTCCGCTTACCGAGCAATAGACCGGGCCTTGGATTTAGTCAGAAGCCAAGATTGCGGGGAAATCCCCCTGCATCTAAGAAATGCTCCCGTGAAGGCGATGGCCGAGGATTTAGGCTATTCAGTCGGCTATAAATATGCCCACAATTACCCTGGGAATATTGTTCGCCAGCAGTATCTGCCCGATAAAATCAAGGATCAAATCTTCTACCATCCGAGTTCAAATGGTTATGAAGCTAGAGTCGCCGAGTGGTTGGAGAACTTACGTGCCACCAAGGCAGAAGATTCAAAAATAGAGTAAAATACTAAGTTCTAGAGAAAGGAATTGAGGATAAATGGATAATCAAAAGCAAAAATTAGGAGCGCAAGATCTGCTCTGGGAAAATCGTAATCTTTGGGCACTAAGACCCAATAAAAGTGAAATCATGGACTTTTGTGAGGCTTATAAGCTTGCCTTAAATCGTGGTAAGACTGAGCGCAAATATATCGAACTGACCCTGGAGGAGCTAAGAGCAGCGGGTTTTGTTGAGCTGGACTCCTTGGAAAGTGTAAAGGCCGGCGACAAGGTCTATAAGACAGTGGAGGGGAAGGGCCTATTTGCAGCTGTTGCAGGAACTCAAGATGCCCGTCATGGACTGCGTATAGTCGGTGCACACGTAGACTCACCAAGGCTCGATTTGAAGCCTAATCCACTCTATGAGGACAAGGAGATTAGCTACTTTAAGACCCATTACTATGGTGGGATTAAAAAGTATCAGTGGGCAGCAATTCCTCTGGCCTTAGTAGGTGTAGTTTACCTTAAAGATGGCAGCAAAGTTGACCTTTCAATTGGTCTCGATCCTGCTGATCCCGTTTTCACAATCTCGGATTTACTGCCCCATTTAGGCAAGGACCAGATGGAACGCAAAGCCCGTGAAACCTTACGTGGCGAGGAGCTGAACATCATTGTCGGTAGCATGCCGTTTGCAGCAGAAGAAGGGCTCAAGGACGCCTATAAACTCCAGGTTCTGCATCTTTTAAACGAAAAATATGGAATCGTAGAGCGCGATTTACTCAGTGCCGAAATTGAAGTAGTCCCAGCAACAGAGGCTCGCTGTGTTGGCTTGGATCGTAGCTTCGTCGGTGGCTATGGGCAGGATGACCGAGTCTGTGCCTACACTGCAATTCAGGCTTTACTAGCTGCAAAAGCAGGTGAGAAGAGCTTTGCTGTCTTCCTCTTTGATAAAGAAGAAGTCGGCAGTGATGGTGTGACCGGAGCCCAGAGTGAACGCTATCGTTTCATTCTCAATGACTTTTTACATAAGAGCTTAGGTAGAAATCCGGAAATTGTAGAGAGCCAGGAAATGATCATCAATACTGAGCTTTTATCATCAGACGTAACTGTGGCCTTTGACCCGGTTTTCTCCGACGTCACCGAGCCTTTAAATAGTACCTATTGTGGTAAGGGTATTGGGATCGCTAAGTACACAGGCTCGGGTGGTAAAGGTGGTACCAGCGACTGCTCAGCTGAGTTCACGAACCGGATTACCCGCCTCTTTGATCAGGCCGGTGTTGCATGGCAGATGGGCGAGCTAGGCAAGGTTGACCAAGGTGGTGGAGGTACAATTGCCAAGTTCTTTGCGAACCAGGGCATGCAGGTGCTGGACTGTGGTGTACCAACCTTATCAATGCACTCCTGCTTCGAACTTTGCTCTAAAGTCGATATTTTCGAAAGTTACAAGGCTTACCTCGCATTCTTTAATGCAGAGTAGCTTATAGTTGGAAGATCTTTGAATGCAGGATTCTTGCTATCATTTAGATGAATTTCTCTTTTACTTTGGTGGAATTAAAGCCAGAAGTAAAAGAACTATCGATGAATACCGCTATGACCTGAGCCTCTTTTTGCGTTATTTGAAGCGCTTAAGAGGCCAGGTTCCTGCCCAAACCCCCTTATCTGAGGTGAGCATCGAAGATGTTGACGCGGAGTTTTTGCAGGCGATTAAATTATCGGAGATTTATCGCTTTATTTCCTACTTGGCTCAAGAGCGGGAGAATGGTCCTGCTGCTAGGGCCAGGAGGGTAGCAGCAATTCGGGCATTTTTTGATTACCTGCACCAGAAAGCAGGAGTTCTTTCAACTAATCCTGCAGCAGAACTAGAGTCACCAAAACAGCCTAAGCGTTTGCCGCAGTACCTAGAACTCGATGAGAGTCTGGCCCTCTTGGATGTTGCTGCACGGAGTAAGGATCCGAATGCCACGCGGGATTTTTGTATCCTTACTTTATTTTTAAATTGCGGTCTAAGATTATCTGAACTTTGCACCCTACGTCTTTCTGCGATTCAGGAGGATACAATGCGAGTGATTGGTAAAGGTAATAAGGAGCGCAGTATTTACCTCAATGCCTCGAGTAAAAAGGCCTTGCAGCAGTATCTCAAAGAGCGGGGTACAGCAAAGGCAGGACATGAAGATTTCCTCTTTTTGTCACGCAATCGGACGGGTATCAGTCAGCGCGCTGTGCAAAATGTGGTAAAAAAGTACTTAGAGCTTGCAGGCTTGGATACTGAGCGGTATTCTACTCATAAGTTGCGCCATACAGCGGCGACCTTGATGTATCGCTATGGCAATGCAGACTTGCGCTCTTTGCAGCAAATACTCGGGCATGAATCTGTGGCTACAACTGAGATCTACACGCATTTGAATGATGAGCAGTTGGCAAGGGCCGTAGAGAATAACCCATTAAATCAAATTAGAAAATCTTTAGCAGAAGATACAGAGGAGTAATGATGAAAGTTCCAGTAGCAATTCTCGGTGCTACCGGCTATGTCGGACAGCGCCTAGTCAGTTTATTAGCGGATCATCCATATTTTGAAATTGTGCGCTTGGTCGCATCACCGAAGTCAGCTGGCCAAAGCTATGGTCAGCGGATGGCAGGGAATTGGCAGCTTTCAGACTGCGAATTACCGGCCCAGCTCAGCGCCGCAAAAATCTATGCGCCTGAACCTCTGGAAGAGGCTTTAGGCCCTGCGAAGCTGGTGTTTTCAGCTTTAGCCATGGAGAAGGATGAGATTTTAAAGCTGGAAGAAGAGATTGCTCGTTCGGAAAGAATTGTCCTTTCAAATAACTCTGCTCATCGTTGGACTCCAGACGTACCCTTGTTAATTCCGGAAATCAATGCCCAGCAACTTGAGGTTTTAGCAGCGCAAAAGCGCCGTTTAGGCACTCAAAAAGGCTTTATTATAGCGAAGCCTAATTGCTCAATTCAGGCCTACGTACCAGCTTTAACACCCTTATTGGACTGCGGTTTAGAGGAAGTTTTCGTGGCTACCTATCAGGCTGTTTCAGGTGCTGGAAAAAGACTCAGTGACTGGCCTGAGATGCAAGAGAATATGATTCCATATATCGGCGGGGAAGAAGAAAAAAGTGAAAGTGAACCCTTAAAAGTCTGGGGTCAAATTAAGGCTGGGCAAATTGAAAAGGCAAAGGCGCCAATTATCTCTGCCCACTGTTGTCGTGTTGCCGTACCGGAAGGGCATAGTGCAGTAGTTTCATTTAAGTTAAAGCAGAAACTCAGTCAAGCTGAAATTCTAGACCGTTGGGCTGCCTTTAACCGAGATCTACCCAGCTTAGGCCTGCCAAATGCACCTGAAAACTTCCTCAGTTATTATGCAGAGGCTGACCGGCCGCAGGCTAAGCTTGATTTAAGATCTGAAAAGGGGATGGGGATTAGTATTGGCCGCTTACGCGAAGATCCAATCTTTGACTATAAATTTGTCTGCCTCAGCCACAATACCTTGCGTGGTGCAGCAGGTGGTTCGGTACTGAGTGCTGAATTATTGTATCGTTTGGGCTATTTCGAGGAATAAAATGACCCCTGAAGTCAAAGCAGTTGAAGATCTAAATTTGGACCGTTACAGCAAGGCTGAATGGCATGCAATACGTAGGTTAGCCTTAACCCTAGCCTACGGCATGTTGTCGAGCGGTGCTGAAACTTATCGTATTGAGGAAACCGCGCAGCGGATTCTGGAAGCTTACGGTGCTGTTCAGGTTGATGTCTTTGCGATTGCAAACTTTCTCTCAATTTCTTTTGAGACTCCATCGGGTAGGGAGTACTATGCGCAAAAGAGGGTGCACACTCGAGCTGATAACTTAAATCATGTAGCTCGCCTAAATTCTTATACCCGCCAAATCTGTGCAACTACTCCCGATGCAAATCAAGCCCTGCTCGAGGTCCGGGAAATCCTCAATGAACGTCGGGCAGAAGGGCTGCTTGCTCAGGTTTTAATTACGGGCTATGTCGGTTTTGGCTTTGCCCTAATGTTAGGGGCTGGGA
This sequence comes from Eubacteriales bacterium, assembly GCA_030537595.1. Lineage (GTDB taxonomy): Bacteria > Bacillota > Clostridia > Saccharofermentanales > DTU023 > JAFAAL01. The sequence goes on along the minus strand of JAUNVR010000016.1, from coordinate 849 downwards.
TTAAGGGGGCTATTTTTGCCTTTTTTGTGGACATGATTTTACGTTTAATCATTTTCCCGCTTCAGAAATGGCAGGCGAACCGCCTCTTTATCAATATGATTGGCGGCTTTATTGTCACCCTTTTAGCGGGAACTGCGCCTTATTTTGGCCTAGGTGACTCCCGCTCGATTATTACAGCTGCCTCATTTATGTATCTTTTCCCCGGGATCTCCTTAATGAACTCAATTCGAGATATTATCTCTAATGACTTAGTAGCTGGGCTTTCTAAGCTTTTAGAAACGCTTTTAGCAGCTCTTAGTATCGCCATCGGCTCAGGCTTGGTACTCGGCCTAGAACACCTATTAGCCTAGGAGGAGAGCATGGAAATAATTCGACATTTTCTTACAGCCTGCATTGCCTCATCGGCCTATGGGATGATTTTCGACCTCCGAGGGAAAGCCTTAATTTTCGGAGCAATTGGTGGTGGAGCCGGTTGGGTTATATATAATTCTCTATTAAATAGTCTGGGCTATAGTATGGCATTTTTCCTTGCAGCTGTATTTGTTGGCCTATATGCTGAAATTATGGCTAGAGTTAAAAAGCTGCCTGCCTCAGTTTTTATCCTGGTTGGCATGTTGCCACTAGTGCCTGGAGAAGGAATTTATCTAACCATGAAGGCTTTAGTGACTAATGATAGCGAAGCTTTAGCACATTATGGAAGATTAACTTTTAATAGCGCCGGAGTTTTAGCCTTAGGTTTACTTTTAGTTTCTTCAATTGCAAGATTCATTAGTCAAATCAGATTAAGAAAGAAAAACTAATCTATAGATTCATTTTTACTAAGCATAATTAAGTCAGAAGAAGAGTAGG
>JAUNVR010000015.1 GCA_030537595.1 Eubacteriales bacterium | reverse complement strand
AGGGTCTGGCTCAGGGTCTGGCTCCCTTTCTCCTCTCAACAGAGTAAAAGAGAAAGTCCTTGGTTTGGCCTCTTGTGTTAAGGGAATCAGGCTTTGAGTCGTATAGTCAAAAATTATTTGCGGCTCAGGCACCTCCGCCTCAGAGCGCAGGCTTGGTGATGTGCTAAAGCTTAAAGTGATTCTTTCCGCCGCTTGATCCGTAAAGTATAAGGACAGGTGATCTGACATAAAAGCAAGATATACTCCACTTTCTATCTCATAATACCTCCCGCGCTCGAAGCCTCCAGAAAGACTATATAAATTAATCACCTGCTCCGGCATTGCTATGTCCAAATACTCCCCAGGGAAATAAGTAAACTCGGCACCATCAATTTCCACTTCTTGCTCCCAGACTGAGACCATTTCATCCACAGAGGCAAAGAGCTCAATCGCATACTGGGTTAATGCTTCATCACTCGGTGGCGTGCCATAATCACGCTCATAAGATTCCGGGTTCTGCAATGATAAGTACTCCAGATTACTCTGCTTTAATCTCATCCATAAATACTTCTGTGCGAGGTTTTCAGCAAAATGCTCAGTCGGTATGCCCGGAAGATGCTTTTGACCTTCAGCTCTCACCGCGAGCCAGAGTATTTGAATCCCACGGGTAAGCTGCTTGGCCATTTCTTCTGGTTCTCTTACATTGTAGGACAGTAACTTGCTCAGGCCTCTGGACAAAGGCTCAGTCACAAAGTCTCGCTCGACTGGAAATTTGCGGTTATGATCTGCACACAGCGCCACAAAATCATAGTAGTTAGCCTCCTCAGAATTGAATTCATAGCGCAAGTATAAGGAAGGGTTAATTCTACTTTGCTTTGAAGCTCCGGGCACTCTGTCCAGCCCCCAAAGTCTAGCTAGTTTTAAATCATCCCGCTTATAGAATTCATCCATCAGCCTCAGGCTTCCTGATGCCGGAAAAGATGTCGCATGATAAGCATAGGGATTAATTACATGCTCCAGAATTTCACTCGGCCCAGGGCCTGTTCTCCGACTTATACCAGGTTCATCAAGAGCTTGATTTTCTGCTCCTTCTGCCTCCTGCATCAGGCCATTTTCAGCGATAGTCTCAGCTCTAATTCGCCGAGCTGGAAGTGCAGATCCAAGCACCAAGCCAAGGAGCAATATGAGAATTAGACTCAGCCTCCACATTTTCTCGAAAAAGTTTTTTCGTTCTAGTTTTTCTTTTAGAATCAAGCCATACATAACTTGTCCCCCTTTACTTACTCCTGCTCTTAAACTTTTACTCAGCAGGGCTATGTTGAGAATAAGGATTTTCTTTTAGCCTAAAGCTGCTCTTTTCTCGGCAATGCCATCTAAGGCTAGTCAAAAATTAGTCAAAAGATGTATCTTGAGAAAGAATTTGTGCTAGCATAGACTGCAAGAATTAGCAATCTCTCCAACTGCGAGAGTGATTAAGTAGTAATTTTGCCGGTATTTTCCGGATAGAGATAAAAATTAAGAGGTTTAAGAATGTATTTATTTACAAAGAAAAGGCGTGACGGCGAACTCGTCTCAGACGGGGATATTAAACATATTGTTCTCCCTTATTTAATGCGCGGAAGGAATGAATCCTGCGTCTATTTGCGTCACACAATTGATGTTGACCAGATGCAAAACTTTATTCGTAAAAACCGGCGCGAGGGGCGCAGAATTACGATGATGCATCTTCTGATGGCAACCTTGAACCATCTCTATTACTTACGCCCCCAATTAAATCGCTTTATTGCCGGCCGCAGACTCTACCAGCGTAAAGATTTCGAGATTTTATTTGAGGTCAAGACAGAAATGCGGGACGACGCATACTCATCTACTTCTAAATTAAAATTTGACGGTAGCGAGGACTTGAACGAGATTATCACCAGAACCGATAAAATCATTCAGGATATTCGTGAGGGCCGGGAAAAAACAGACGACAAATTTATCTCGATTACTTCGAAGTTACCACGTTGGTTCCTACGTGCATTTGCACAGATTTTGACCTTCATGGACTTTCACGGGCTAATGGGCGAAAAGCTAATGGAAGCTATCCCTCTTTATGCTTCAGTTTTCTTTTCTCACATCGGTTCACTCGGCGGCCCAGCCCCCTATCACCACCTTTATGAATTTGGTACCTGCTCACTATTTATCACCATCGGCAAGGTTTATGAACGACCTAAGAGAGCCCTCGATGACAGCATTGAGTGGAAACGCTGCGTAGATATTTGCATCACCGCAGATGAAAGAATCTGCGATGGCTTCTATCTAATGAAGTCAGTTAAAATGTGCGATGAATTCTTCGAATTCCCTGAATTACTGGAGTACTCCCCAGCAGAATTAAAGAAGCTCGGTGATGATTTCAAAAAGCAGCTGATCAAAAAAACTAGAAGCGAACGTAAAAATAATGATAATAAATCAAGCCGCGAAGAAGAGTTCCTCGACGGCTTGGAAGAGTTACGGCAAGAGAACTAAGTTTTCTTACTTTGCGCTCTCTGCTTCGAGTTTAGGAATCACTGCCCTTAATTCGAAAGGCAGTTTGTGCGGCAGTTCCAAACTGCCACCAATTTGCTCTAATTGAAAACGCATGCCTTTTAGGCCGTCGCCCTCAGAAATTGGTAAGAGCGGAGGACGGCCATCATTACTGATGCTGAGTATGCATTCATCTGTCTTCTCGACCAAACTAGCCTTGATGTTTTTAGCCTGGGCGTGGCGAATTGCGTTGGTCACCGCTTCCCTCATGATATTTAAAATCAAGCGCTCGCGTTTAGGATCAGTCGGTAACTTCCCAATAAAGGAAAACTGTACGCCCACTAGTTGTGCCGCATCCCGAATCTGATCCACAGTCGCAGTGACTTCGGTATTTGCACTCTTACTCAAGTCCTCCAGCATCGAATCTAAAAGTTCTGTAATCTCGGTTAAGGGCGGCGCCTTGCCCTCTTCCATCTGCTGAATGTAGAGATGTAAAATCGAGAGTCTTTGCCCCATGACATCATGGATTCGATTACGTAAACGTGTCTTCTCGCGCTCCATGATGATGTCCTCAGTCTGAGCTAAGATAGCTTCCATCTGCTCATTTGAGTGAATTAACTCGCTATTTTTTAATTTAAGTTCGTTAATTAAATCGGCCTCATCAGAAATATCGTTTAAGATTAAGATCCTGTACTTCCGATGCGGCGCCGCAAAGCTTTCCCCTTGCACATGGTAGACGCAATCACCGTGACTTAGAGCATAAACTCTAGGTGGCCCCTCATGTAAATCTGCCTTCGCTAGAAGCAGCTCTTCTAAGCCCTTAATATCCTTCGGCGCTAGCTCCAGCTCCAGTATCAGCTTACGCATAGCCGAATTCATCAAGTCAATCCGGCCATCCTGCAAGCCGATTGCCAGAGGCTGAGGAAAGCTATCAAAGGCTTCCTTCATCGCAACTCTCGTAATGCTAGTATTGAGCTCAGCGCGCAGCTGCGAAACCTGGGCAATAGCTCTTAGTAATAAAAGCATGGTCGAGAAAATCAAGCTCAAATAATACTCGCTGCCAAAGATATTCTCCATAAATGGCAGGGTAAAGATTAAAGCGATCATCGCTAAGGCATCGGAGTTTTGCCGTTCCTCAAATAATAAAGGAACTCCACTTAATGGGGCGATCATCAGGGCAAAGCGCAGCGCGAGATATGGTGCGGTTAACTGAGCACTTAAAGATTGGACTTGGATTACAGAGAGCGAAAGGCAGAGCACGAAAAAGTGCAGAAAAATAAAACTCTCAAAGATAATCCGCCAAATTCTACGCCGATCTTTTTGTAGATACCAAGTAAAAATAACTGAGCCCAACTGAGCCAGGATTCCAATATATACTAAAACCAGCAGGAAGATCCTGACCGGCTGATCCAAAAGATATAAGCTAAGCATTTGGCTCCTCCTTTATCTCAAGCTGCAGACGCAAGTCCTGATCCTCACTTGAAACTTCAATACTAGCTCCTATTTGCTCAAAGCGTTGCTGTAAATCAGCTTTTAAGTTGTAGCGATCCGGCTCTAGTGGCTGATCAGCATTTAGGATCAAGCGAAGCTGCACTTTCTCCTTGCTCTTTGCAAGCATCATAAAGACTGACAGGCGTTCCAAATCTGCATTATTTTGTAGAAGTTCCTGCACATAGTCGTAGAAGAAAATAGCCTTTTCTGTATCTAGGCGCCCCTCTCCCTGGACTAGGACAATACCTGTAATACCTGCGCTTTCTGCATCCTGCAGCGCCTCTTTAAAGATTAGTCTGAGCTCATCTAATTCCAGGCTAGGCTCCTGTCTGACGAGTAGATTGCTCTTCCTTTTGGCTTGGGAGACTAGCATTCTAAGCCGAGCTAAGGTTGGTTTAATCCGCTCCTTTTCACCCTTGGCTTCATAGTCTTTCAAGAGTTTGATCTCCGCAGCGATTTCTTCCATTTTTTCAGAAAGCTGTTTTTCAAGCGCACCGAAGAGCTCGCGGCGAATTTTTTGCGAGGCCAATTGCATTTGCACATTTTGCTCCTGACGAAGAATGTTCTGCTGCTGTTCCAATCGTTCACTCAAATCGGTTAGTCGACTACGCAAGATATGTAAATCCGAAACATCCTCAAGCCAGAGTAGATAGCCACCGTGGATTTCCTTTAAGGAAAGAATCTTATCTTCAGAATCCAGCTCCAGCTTTGCCACCTTGTCGGAAATTTTACGAGGGCGATTAACCTTCCGTAAGCCAAATCTTGAGACGCGTTTTTCCTCTTGATCAAATTCCTGATGAATCAGGCGGCGCAAACTAGTTTTTTCACTCCGGCTTAAATCTTCCAAATCATCCGGAGCATAAACATCATCGAGGCTACTTGAAATCAATCTCATGCTGAGCGGATTATAACGGAAGAAGCGGAAATACTTAGTATTGACCGGCAAGAATTTGACCTGAATCGTTAGCTCTAATAATAGGGCCGCTAAAATCGCATTATTTCTAGTGAAGGCACTGCCCTCAACATTTAATTTCTGCAATAAGAAAAATGCATTATAAAGGAAACTGACACAGATTAAGACTAGGGGACTGTAGGTTAAATACCACTTTGTCTTCTGCTCCCGCGCCAGATATAAAAAGTAATATCCGAGAATGAAATTCAAGCACAAAAGCAGCACTAATGGATAGAGCAAGGGTCCTGCCTTCAAATGAATCAGTGGTTTGATTCCATAAGCTTCATAGGCCGATGACTCTATCTCGAAATTAAAAATCAAGTGATGGTAGCGATTGCTTAAAGCCAAAATTAAAGCTGCTGGTAAGAGGACGACAAAGCTATAGAGCATTATCTTTAAGCGCTTTGTTTCTACTCTGCGCCGCGTGACTTGACGCCAGGCCAAAAAGAGCCAGGCTGCTGCAACCAAAAAGACCGGAACATAGGTGTACCAAGCATAAATTCTGTTCTTTTGGGGTAGCAGTAACTCGCCCATCCTAACTAAGATCCACATTGCCAAGGCACCAAGATACAAGCGTAGTGGCAACCTGATTCGCGGCTCATCAAGACGGTAGAATAAAAAGACCATCCAGATCATGAAAACTATGGTTAAGAGCAGGTAGGACAAGAACTCACCCTCTATGCTTGCAGGTGTGAGGGGCGAATAAGCTAAGATTCCTCTACGAAACTCTGCCAGATCAGACATTTCACTTTCATTAAAGGTGTAATAGTTTTTAATCCGCGAGATTGTGTAGTAGTCTTCTTGGGCTGGATAGGCAAAGCGCTCTGCGCTGGCCCCATCAGGCAATCTGTAGCCCAATGCCAGCAACTCTTCTCGCCCATTTTCTGAGGCTCTGCTGCCCAGGCGCTGCTCTAGTAGGTTGTAGGCGTTGCGGTCTGTTGCAAAGAAGCCATAATCGACAAACATTGAGCCTTCTTGCGGCACTGCTAAGCGATAATGGAAATCTCTCTTTTCCGCCTTTAATTGCTCATTGGTCTGTACTATATGGTAATCCCAGGCCAGGATTAAATCAGGTAAGTTTTCAGCTTTAGCTATTTCAGTATGCGGTCGATAAGTTCCAGTTTCCTGAGAATCATAGATCTCGTAATAATTGGCAGCATAAAGCTCTCCTAATCGATCAATTAGTTTTTTAGCCTTGGCCTCATCTAGCTTTTCATGAAGTGCTGAGATTAAATAACGCTGAGGCACGATTGCCGCAATTGAGCGATCCTCACTCAGTAGGTCTTCCCATGACTTAGCACTCTGTTCAAAGGCAGTTTGATTGAGCGCTCCACTTTCCTTTTCACCATAAATCAGCGAAGCTCTAAATAAAGGTAGAAAACCACTCCCAATACCTTGCTCTAAAAGTGGGTAGGCCTGGTGTTCAGGCATTAAAATTAGAGCAGGATGCTGATGAACATCCAACTCATCCTTGGTCAACTGATAAGTAATCTCAGCTTCAGGGAAAATTTCACCAAAAAACTCAGCCAGAGGCGAATCAGGGCCATCAGTCAGGACTATACTCAATTGTTTTATCTGCGCCGCCTGAACTGAACTGCCTCCAGCTAAAAACAGGATTTGGACAGCAAGTAGGAGCAAAATACTGAATGCAAGTATTCGCCGATAGGGTTCTCCACGAAGTCTTCTCATTATCACACGCCTCGAACTTTTGTTATAATACTGCTATATTAAACGCAAAGACTACCTACTTTCAATTAGCAGTCAGCAGAGGTGAACTTTAGTGGCAAAGAAAGTGCGCATTCTAATAGTCGAAGATCAAACCATACTCTTAGATGCTCTAGCAGAATCCCTGAGCTTAGTCGACAACTTTACAATTGTCGGGAAAACTACTGATGCCTCAGAGACTCTAGATTTGTGCCGCTCTCTTAACCCCGACTTAGTGCTGATGGACATTTGCTCTGCTGATGGCAACACCGGATTTAGTGAAACTAGAAAAATTAAAGAGGCTTTACCGACAATTAAAGTACTCCTGATGACTGGCATGCCGGATCAAAGTTTTGTCAGCGAGGGTAAAAATGCCGGAGCTGATTCCTTTGTCTACAAGAACGTGAGTAAAGAAGAGCTCATCAGCACGATTAACAATACAGTCTTAGATTACTCCTCCTTCCCTGAAGATCGAGATGGCAGCCAACAAGATCGTTTTGACTTAACCGATCGTGAAAACGATATTTTACGCCTAGTTTGCCAAGGCAAAAACCGTAAGGAAATTGCCGAGGCTCTTTTCCTTTCCGAAAATACGATTAGAAATAATATCAATCGGATACTGATGAAGACCAACTACGACTCAATTGCGCAGTTGGCTATTTTCGCTGTCTCCAAGGGCTATATTGTCCCCTAATCTTTTGTGCGCTTTAAACAAGTCATAACACTTAGCAAAAAATTTTGCTAACAAGCTGCTAAAATTAAGAAAAGAATATTTAGCTAGAATAAAGACATTTTATCAGTTCTCTTTTTCAGAAAGGGTGTTTTATAGCGCTTTTGGCAAAGCTCCATACAGAATTTATACAGCATCTTCAGCCTAGGTCAGATTTGCGCAAAGCCTTATCTTGCAAGCTTTCCGACTTCTTGTTAAGCTGAACTTGGATAAAAATAGTATAGCTTATGCAGAGCAATGTCGAATTTCTCTTTGACAGCATTAGCGAAGGAGGCTTTGATGTCCAAGGCTAAATTACATGTCTATTCCGAGATTGATAAACTGAATGCAGTTTTACTGCACAAACCTGGTCTGGAGCTAGAAAACCTAACTCCCCAAATCATGCAAAGCTTACTCTTTGATGATATTCCCGACGCCATTGCAGCAGGTCGGGAATACGATGCCTTCATTGATGTGTTTAAGCAAAATGGCACAGAGGTTTTCTTCCTCGAAGATTTTGTCGTCGAATGTTTGCGTGATCGCGGTATCCGGGAAGTCTTTATCCGGGAGTTTCTCTACGAGTCAGCGCTTAATGAACAGCAAATCGAAGACTTAGGAGCGGAGCTTTCCCGGCTAGAGCCTGAAGCTTTAGTCCAGCGCCTAATTTGCGGCCTCCGCAAAGAGGAAGTAAATGGTGCAAGAGCCCAACTCTATGCTGAGCATCGCGGCCTTGACTATCCCTTAATCTTAGATCCTCTGCCTAACCTTTACTTCACCCGCGACCCATTCACGATTATCGGCCAGGGGGTCTCAATCCACAAGATGTATTCGACTGCCCGTAGGCGCGAAACTCTCTTCTCTAAGTTAATTTTCGAGGAACACCCCTGGTTTAGAAACATTCAACACTACTATGAGCGCGAATACGATGACTTTTTAGAAGGCGGAGATATTATCCAATTATGCCCAACAGCACTGGCTGTCGGCATCTCGGAAAGAACCTCGAGAGCTGCCGTTGAGCAATTAGCCCAGTCGATCTTCACTAATGGTGAGAACATCGAGCACGTTCTCGGCTTTGAAATCCCGGCCAAAAGAGCCTTCATGCATTTAGACACTGTCTTTACACAGATTGACCGCGACCTTTTTGTGGTGCATCCGGAAATTGAGGAAAGTCTTGTCGTCTATGATTTCCAGCGCACGGCCAAAGCAGGCGAGTTTAAGCTGAGTGAACGGCGGGGCAAGCTGGAAGAAATTCTCGAACACTACACCGGAATCGATGGTATTAGAGTCATCCGCTGTGGTGGTAATTCAAAGATGGACGCCCAGCGCGAACAGTGGAACGATGGTTCTAATACTTTAGCAATTGCACCGAACGAGATTATCGTCTACGACCGAAATCGAATCACCAATGAATTATTTGACAAGCATGGGGTCAAGCTTCACGTTATCCCCTCCTCAGAAATTTCACGGGGTCGCGGCGGTCCCCGTTGTATGTCCATGCCCCTATGTAGAGGCATCTAAGTGCTTTCGAGCAAATCCACAACAGAGTCCAAATAAAGGAGACAAAGACAATGGCAGTAAATTTAAAGGGCAGAAACTTTCTTAGTTTAAAAGATTTTACCCCAGAAGAAATCCACTACTTACTCGATTTGGCCAAGGATCTGAAGGCCAAGAAGCGCGCCGGCATTAAAGGGGATTTACTGGCCGGCAAAAACATCGTCCTGCTCTTCGAGAAAACCTCGACCAGAACTCGCTGCGCCTTTGAAGTCGGAGCTATGGACGAAGGAGCAGGTGTTGTTTTCCTCGGCGCAAAGGATTCACAGATGGGCAAAAAGGAGTCTCTAGAGGATACCGCTAAGGTTCTAGGGAGAATGTTTGATGGGATTGAGTTCCGCGGCTTTGCACAAGAAACTGTAGAGATTTTAGCAGAACACTCAGGAGTCCCAGTCTGGAATGGTTTAACCGACCTTTACCATCCGACCCAAATTTTAGCAGACATGATGACTATCCAAGAAGAGGTCAATAAACCACTGAACGAAGTCAAGCTGGTCTACGCTGGTGACGCAAGAAATAATATGGGTAATTCCCTCTTAATTGGTTCTGCAAAATTAGGCCTCCACTTTGTTGCCTTAGCACCTAAGGAACTCTGGCCTGATGAGGCACTAGTAGCCGAAATGAAGGAAGTTGCTAAAGAGACCGGGGCAAAGATTGAACTCAGTGATACAGTCGCTGAAGCAGTTAAGGATGCAGATGTTATCTATACGGACGTCTGGGTTTCAATGGGTGAAGAAGATAAGTTTGCCGAGCGCATTGAGCAGCTAAAGCCCTACCAGGTCAATCGTGAGATGTTTGATCTAAGCAATAATCCGAACTGCATCTTCCTCCACTGCTTACCCGCCTTCCATGATTTAGAAACTAGTATTGGCCGCAGTGTTCACGAAGAATTTGGGATCAGTGAAATGGAAGTTACAGATGAGATCTTCCGCTCCAAACACTCCAAGGTCTTTGTTGAAGCTGAAAATCGCATGCATACAATTAAGGCTGTAATGGTAGCAACTATTGGCCGTTAAAACTGCCCTAGTTCTATGCGGTCCAAGAAATATAAGCTAGGACAAGCCCAGCTACAATAAAATAATAAGTCATAAAAAGCAGAAGCCTCCGTTACTTTGAACGGAGGCTTCTCTACAGTAAGAAGAAAGGAAATGAATAAGTTATTAAATCTAGCTTATTCTAAATATTCCTTGCTAACAAAATTAAGGTGCTCGTCTAAATGATAGACCAGAGGCTTACCGGTAGGAATTTCTAAACCCATTATATCATCATCAGAGATTCTTTCAATATGCTTCGCCAAGGCTCTTAGTGAATTACCGTGCGCAGCAATCAAAATCGAGTGGCCAGCTAAAATTGCCGGAGCAATTTCATCCTCCCAGAAAGGGATGACCCTCTCCAGAGTAGTTTTCAGGTTTTCTCCACGTGTTCTGGACTCTTCTGGGATTAGTGCATATCGACGATCATTGAAGCTTGCAAACTCAGCATCAATGTCCTGTAAAGGAGGTAAGGTATCATATGAACGACGCCATTGATGAACCTGATCTGCACCATATTTCTCAGCAGTTTCAGCCTTGTTAAGGCCCTGCAGTGCACCGTAGTGGCGCTCGTTTAGACGCCAAGATTTAAGCACAGGTACCCAGAGTTGATCCATCTCCTCGAGTATAATCTGCCCGGTTTTAATTGCTCTCTTCAGTACAGAGGTGAAGTGCAAGTCAAATTCGTAACCTGCCTTCTTTAGCGCGCGCCCTGCCGCTCTCGCTTCCTCTACGCCTTGCTCGCTTAAATCTACGTCGGTCCAACCTGTGAAGCGATTAGCAAGGTTCCACTCACTTTGTCCGTGCCTGACCATTACAAATTTGTACATACTTACCTCCATCTGGATTCTCAGGTAAGTGAAATTACCCGGATCAAGCTTATTATAGTGAAAAAGTCCGAGAGATGAAAATAGCTGAGCTTAATATGTTATATTACTAAGCGAGTTTAGCACTGTTTTTAGCAAATCAAAGCGGTGTAACGGAGGTATTTTGTGATAGATAGCCGTGTCCAACAACTTTTCCCGAGAAAAGTTCTCCTTTTTGTCTCAGTCATTCTTTTGAGTTTAAGTTTTCTGGCTTTAACAGCCTGTCAAAGTAATGCAAATAAGGAGCCAGCCAATGCTGACCCAGCTGAGTCGAGCTCAGCCATCAGTAATGGCAGCTCCGCTATTGCCTCAGGCCCTGCCTTGGAAGGCGGTACCATTGTCCTAGGCATCACCCAGGAACCGGACTACTTGGACCCACACCGCGCCATTTCAGCAGGCACTAAGGAACTACTCTTTAATGTTTACGAGGGCTTGTTTAAGCTAGATCCGGAAGGAATTTTTACCCCTGCTTTGGCCAAAAGCTACGAAGTAGAAGACAATGGGAAAAGTCTAATCATTCATCTGGCTGAGAATGTTAAATTCCATGACGGTAGTCTTTTAAATATCGATGACGTACTTTACTCCTTATCTCGAGCTGCTGGCAAGGAGGATATCCCCCCGATGAGTCCAGCTCTTGCTGCACTCGAATTTAAACCTCTAGATGAACAAAGCCTGGTCATCAGTAGTAAGGAATTTAATCCTGACCTCTTAGCGAGTCTTTCTGTCGGCATCATCAAGTCAGGTTCAGGCAAGGGCTTGCATAAAAACCCTTGTGGTACAGGCCCTTTCAAAATTACTGATTACCAGAGTCAAAACCTCCTCGTACTCGAAAAATTTCCTGAATACCACGGGAAAGCAGCCTACTTAGATCGGGTTCTAGTTCAGATTTTAGCTGACCGGGATGCTGCAACAATTGATTTGCGCTCCGGACAAATCGATATTTTCCCATACCTCGGCCCAGAAAAGATTGACGAGCTCTCAGAGCTATACAATATCGTCGGAGGCTCTGCCAATATGGTTCAATTGTGGGCCTTCAATAACGCCCAGCCTCCCCTTGACAATCCTGAGATCCGCAAAGCCTTACTGATGGCAATTGACCGCAAGGCCATTATCGACTTAGTCATGGATGGCCACGGCCAGGCAATCTATTCTGGCCTCTCGCCTGCCCTACACGAATATTACGCAGATGATTTAGAAGGGCTAATTCCGCAGCAAGTAGAGCAAGCCAAGGCCATCATTAAAAAGCACTTTCCTAATGGTTTAAATCTAAGCTGCAAGGTGCCCGGCAACTACATTATCCATGTCGATACTGCCGAGGTTCTCCACTCTCAACTGGCCGCAGTTGGAGTCAATTTAGAAATTGAACGGGTGGACTGGTTGAGCTGGTTGGAAGAAGTCTATGCAAATCGCAATTACAGCACTACTATCATTGCCCTAACCTATGATGAATATACCGCACGTTGTGCCTTAGAGCGCTATGCTTCAACGGCAGAGAACAACTTCATCAACTTTAAGAACGAAGATTATGACAAGCTTTTGCAAACTGCTTTAAACAGTACCGATCCTGAAGTAAGAATTGAATCTTATCAGGGCTTACAGAAAATCTTGACTGAAAACGCAGCTTCAGCCTTCCTCCAGGATCCGGCCTCCTTAACAGCGGTCCGGAAAACCCTTGCTGGCTATCAGCAATATCCGGCCTATGTCCAAGATTTAAGTCTTGTCTTCTTTACCGACCCAGAGGCATTGGAGCAGAGTAAATCACGCTAAGAGAGGTTAGTTTTGCGGCGAATTTTAAGAAATCTACTTGCATTTATCTCTTTGCTTTTGGCTATCTCCATCCTGCTTTTTGCGGCCTTCCGTTTTTTGCCCGGAGATCCTGCCAGAGCCATGCTGGGACTTTCTGCCGAGGAAACTAAGGTTCAGGAGCTGCGCCATGAGCTGGGCTTGGACAAACCATTGCTCGAACAATATACACAGTCTATTCTTGGGATTTTTAGGCAGGATAAGCCGCTACTCTCTTTACGCTTTAAGGAACCGGTCTTAGATTTAATCAAAGCTCGCTTGCCACTCAGCTTGAGTCTAGCGCTTTTCGCCTTTGTCTTAATCCTCCTAATTGCCATACCATTAGCACTCTTAGCAGCTTACTATGACGGCCGTACTGCTGACTGGCTGAGTGGGATTTTAACTAGGATCATGCAAGCCATCCCACCATTTTTCATGGCGATGTTACTCTCCTTAATTCTGGCCACGCTCTTTAATTACTATCGCCCTAGCTTCTACCCGCAAAATGCTGCACTTTCAGAACGCCTTAAAGCCTTAGCACTCCCAGCCTTAGCGATCGCCCTGCCACGCCTTTCCCAAGCCTTCCAATTTCTGCGTGATGCATTAGTTGCCGAATGGTCAAAAGATTATGTTTTAACCGCACGTAGCCAGGGAGCAGGAAGAGCTAGGATCCTTTTAAGCCAACTTCTACCGAATGCCCTCATTCCTTTTATCACTGCCAGCGGATTGATCTTTGCCGAAATCCTCAGCAGTAGCCTAATTATCGAGCAAGTCTTCAAGCTGCCGGGAATCGGCCAATTATTATTTGCAGCAGTTGCTCAACTCGACTTCCCGCTTGCCCAGAGTATTATCCTCTTACTCGCTTGCTTAATAATCAGCATTAACCGTGCTGTTGACTTCTTAAATCGCAGCCTAGATCCGCGCCTTACCATCAAAAGCCGCAGCTCATCCCCAGTCACTTTAAAAGCCCTCGGCTCGAATCAGGGGGGCTACGATGATTAAGAGAAATAAGCAGGCTAGCTGGCGTCTACGGATTGCTGCCGTAATTTTCACACTGCTGGCAATTTTGGCCATTGTAATTCTACTCAAAGGGCATAGCCCCACCACTCTTCAAGCAGTTGGTAAGCTTGCAAGACCTTCGCGAGAGCATATCTTTGGAACTGATATGCTGAGCCGAGATTATGGAGCAAGACTCTTATTAGCCGGCTTAAATTCAATCACTGCGGCCCTTTTAATCGTCGCCTTCGGAGCCTTTTTCGGGCTTTTACTGGCGCTCGGGAACAATTATTTTAGCGGCTTTTTAGCCCGCCTTTGCCAAGCTTTAAACGATATTCTCCTAGCCTTTCCGGCAGTCCTCTTAGCCCTTGTCGCAACTGCGGTGTTTGGCAACAGTTTAACCGAGCTAGTTTTAGCGCTCGGTCTCGCCTTTGTGCCAAGCTTTGCCAGAGTTCTCGGCGCAACTGTAATGCAGGTCAAAGAAAAGCTCTTTGTCAAACGCCTGGAACTATTAGGGGCCAGTGATTATTTCCTGATCACGAGAGAACTTATGCCTTTTTTAAAGGCACCTCTCCTCTCCGCTTTGAGTATCGGTTTAATCAATGCGATGTTAGCCGAGGCTGCGCTGTCTTATCTCGGCTTAGGTCTGCCACCAGCTATGCCATCTTGGGGTAGTCTACTGAAAGATGCCCAGAGCTATATTTTCTCGCTACCCCGCTTGGCCCTACTCCCTGGCCTGGCTATCACCATCACCGGCCTAGGCTTTTATTTGCTCTTCTCCGGGCTAAGCGAGCTATACCGTAATCTCGAAGGAGAAGTAGCGCCGAGTAAACTAGCTTCGAGTGAAGAGCTAAATTACGTCGATCCAAATCCATGCAAATCAGAGGAAGCCCTGCTTAGCGTAAATCAGCTTACCCTTTATTTCCCCGGCCAAAAGCGCCCAATCCTAAATCAGCTATCCTTTGATCTTAATCCGGGGGAATGCTTAGGTATTTTAGGTGAATCAGGCAGTGGCAAAAGTCTCACCGCACTTTCAATTTCAGGCCTCGCTCCGCGGCATTGCAAGTATACAGACGGCATGATTTGCTTTGCTGGAAAGACTTATGCAGCAAGTGACACGAAGGCACGTAGGAAACTATTAGGAACTGAAATCGCCCATGTTTTTCAGGACTCTTTGACGGCTTTGAATCCGCTGAAAAGAATTGGTAGTCAGCTGGCTGTGGGCCTAAAGTTAAAACGCCCGGAGCTTAGTCGAAAAGCCCGCAGAGCTTTAGTCGAAGCAGAACTAAAGGCCTGTGGTCTGAATCCTGCTGCTGTTTATCATAAGTTCCCACATCAGCTTTCCGGAGGCATGCGCCAGCGTGCATTAATTGCCCTCGCCTTAATCAACCGACCCAAGCTGCTCCTGGCAGACGAACCAACGACAGCCTTAGATTTGGCCTTGGAGAATAATATTCTAGAGCTTCTAAAAGCAAGACAAAAAGAAACCGGACTGAGCATGATTTTCATCTCACACGATTTAAGAGCTCTAGCAAAAATTTCTGAGCGGATTCTAAAATTAGATAATGGTAAACTCAGCCCCTACCCCCACAGTGCCGTAAGTCAGTATTTAAGCGCAGAAATAAAGAGCCCAGCTCAGCCAAGCGAGGAAGAGCGCCAGATTTCAGAAATTAAAACCTTAGAAATTAAGGATCTGTGGTTACACTACGCTGATGAGAAGCGCAGGGTTGATGCTTTACGTGGGATTAATTTGAGCCTAAAGGCTAATAGTATTCTCGGCGTGCTCGGCGAGTCCGGTTCTGGTAAGTCTTCCCTACTCAGAGTAATTACAGGTGAAGTCCTACCAAGTAGTGGTGAGCTCTGCTTTTATCCGAATACTAAGTCAGCTATTGAATTAAGTAAGCAGGCAATTAAAAAGCTTGAAAGACGTAAGCTTGGCCTTCAGATGATCTATCAGAATCCATACAGCTCGCTACATCCTAGCCATAGCCTACTCAGTAATGTCGCGGCTCCGCTTTACGCTTTGAGCTCACTACATCAACTAACAGATGCGGAAATTCTTGCCGAAGCAAGAGATTTACTCCTTAAAGTAGGCATCCAAGAACAATTACATCAGCGTTTACCTGCAGAGCTCTCTGGCGGACAGCGCCAACGTGTAGCAATAGCTGCTGCCTGCATCACCCGCCCTAGAATCCTCCTCGCTGATGAGGCGGTCTCTGCCCTCGACCCCGAAAGCAGAGAACAGATCTTGGATTTAATTTTGGACTTAAAATCAGAATTAAAATTCTCCTGTCTCTTCGTCTCTCATGAACCCTTAGTTTTGGCTAAACTGGCTGATCGAATCGCCGTCCTAAGCCAAGGGCAGATTATTGAAGAGCAGGAGAAAATAGATTTCTTTACTAGCGCAGAAAGCGAGCTAGGAAAAGAACTGCTAAAACTAAGTGAGCTCCAGATCTAATTCATGATCAGAACTCTCCTCTGTATTAACTTCAGCTTTCTGATCTGACCAACGTCCCGCTAAAGTAGCTAAATCCTTAAATTCCTTGGCTAATTCTGCAGTTAAATCTGAGGCTAAAAAGCGCCAACGCCAGTTTCCTGTAGCTTCTCCCGGCCAGTTCATCCTAGCCTCATTGCCTAAGGCTAATAGATCCTGCATTTGCATAATTGCCAAATCGGCCACAGAAATTTGTAAGGTCCGCAAAAGCTCCCGGGCTAAATCACGCTCTGGACCCAAGCCCAGATAACGCCGAATAAAGTCTAGCTCAGGCTCTGAAATCTGCTCCAACCAAGCCTTCAGCGTATCGTTATCATGTGAGCCAAGATAAGCCACACAGTTTTGAATCATGTGATGGGGTAAGTACTCCGAATCTGCTCCTGGCCAGAAAGCAAATTGCATCACTTTCATTCCGGGTAGGTCAAACTCATCTCGCAGCTCGTGCACAGCATCTGTTAAGACACCTAGATCCTCGACGACCAGAGGCAGGGGGCCTAAAACCTCGATCAGGCGTTCAAACAGAGCAGATCCCGGGCCCAGCATATAGGTCCCACGACGCGCTGTAAGGTCGCCAAAAGGCACCGCCCAAAAGGACTCGAAGCCACGGAAGTGGTCGATTCTAATTAAATCGTAAATCGAGAGGGAGAAACGGATTCTCTCGACCCACCAACTATAATCACTTTCTGCCATCTTATCCCAATCGTAAAGAGGGTTACCCCATAATTGACCGTCCTCGGAGAAGAAGTCTGGGGGACAACCGGCCACAAATGAGGGGCTCAAGTTCTCGTCTAGGAGGAATAACTCTGGCTCTTTCCAGGTCTCGACCGAGTCTGCAGCGATATAGATTGGGATATCACCCATAATCAATACGCCCTTTTCTTCTGCGTAATCTTTTAATTCCTTCCATTGGCGGAAAAATAAAAACTGCACAAAAGCATAAAACTCGATCTTATCACTATGCTCTTTCTGAAAATCGAGGATGACGTCTTGCTCCCTGAACTTTAAATCACGGGGCCATTCTGACCAACTCTTCCCACCTTGCTCTTCTTTAATCGCCATGAACAAGCTGTAATCATTGAGCCAGGTTAAAGAGTCCTCCTGAAAGCTCAGAAATTCCTTTAATAACTCTCGCGGTTGAGTGAATTTAAAGCGCTCCCATGCCCAGGTCAGAATGGTGCGACGGTTCTCCCATAATTGGCCGTAATCTACAGCCTTCGGATCCTGACCAAAATCTAATTGGCCAGGAGCCTCAGCTTCCAGCAAATCTAATTCCACTAAATTATCTAAATCGATAAAATAGGGGTTTCCTGCATGCATCGAAAAGTTCTGGTAAGGCGAATCGCCGAAACCAGTTGTCCCGAGGGGCAAAATTTGCCAAACTCTCTGCCCTGCTGCATGCAAGAAATCTACGAAATCTCGCGCAGCCTGCCCGAAACTACCAATGCCATAGGGGGAAGGCAAGGAGCTGATATGGCATAAGACCCCCGATGCCCGTCCGCCAAAGTGAAACTGCGTCTTACGGCTCTGCTGTTCTGGCATGCCCTTTTCTCCACTTTCTATATTTGACATAAGTTATCTGCTAAAAAGCTTCTCAAGACGATCCAGGGGTTCTGAACTGCCTTCTTGATCATAGATATAAAGACCAAAATCACTAGCCTGATTCTGCTCTGTGTAAACTTCGCCATCGCGCTTATAAACTAGCTCTGCAGGGATTAACTGACCGTTCAACTCTAAGAGTTTAACGAAAATCTTAGTCTGATTATTTGCTGACCAGCGTTCGAAAATAAAAATTCTCTTATTCTCGTAGTTGTTAACGATGAACTCGCCGGAGTTATTTAAATCAGCATAGGCAGCTGGGAATGAGCTCAGATTTTTGAAATGCCACTTCTTTACGTTAGCCTGCTTGCCTTCTTCTTTTAAGATAGTTTTATCTTCACGCTTGAAGAGTTCAGCTGTTGACTCGAATTTGCTGACCTGCCACTTGCCATCACTTTCTGTGAAATAAAATGAGTAGTAATCAGCTTCTTTAATATCGAGTGCACCTTCGCCGTCTGCAGATTCGACATAAAATTCGATGAAACCGTCATCCCAGAGAATCTCCTGGATAACTGGCTTGGCAACTAGGGTCTTAAGACTTGCAAATTCCGCCTGTAATTCAGGACTAAGTGTTGAACGCAATAAAGCAATGTCATTATTATTTACTGCTTCCAATAGCGCGCTAATTAAATCTTTAGCCTGCTCATAGACTCTTTCAATTTCAACTTCACTGTCCTCATTATCGTCAGAAAGAGCAGCATCACTTTCCTCTGCCTCTTCTTCTGTCGGATCAGCTACTTCAGCATCAAGTTCCTCTTGATTATCTTCTACTGCAGCTTCTGTATCCCCTTTAGTGGGATCATTCTCTACATTTTCAACATTCTTCTCAGTACAAGCAACTAGTGCAAAAAGCAGCAGCAAGCTGAGTATAATTAAGCCTAATTTTTTCATTTCTACCTCCCTCGCGAACGCTAATAAATTCGCAAGTTAACTTTCAAATCAGCCTCTATAAATTGAGGCTGATAGTTTTTATGATTGTCTAAATCATTAGACAGATTCTAGCATGTATCAGGAAAAATATCAGCCAGTATAAGCTCCCTCAGCAAAGCTTTCAGGGTCATACCAGCGATAGTTGCGCCGGGGTTTTCGCCATGGTTCAGATTCGAGCTCTTGGCTGTGCTCAGGCAGTTCCCAGCTTTCCGTCGGGGTCGGCTCCAAATTCAAGTCTAGCTTGGGCCGCCGCTCTAAAAGAGCCTTTAAAAGCTTGGGGAAAAGTAATTTATGGTCACCTTGGCTGTAACCTGCGTAGGTCCTTTTTTCCGCCCCTGTCTCCTCATTTCGGTAGGCCGCTGTCTGGTCTTCTAAGGGTGAAGAATCTGCCAAGGCCAAAACATAGCCAGAATGATACTGGGCCAGAGCCAATAGAGGCCCTTCCTTGCGGCCACCAAAATAAACACCTTGGTCTACCGCATGTTCCCAGGCTTGTAAATTATTCTGTGCATAGGCCAAGCCTGAAACTTTACGCTCATCCGCCAAAATAATTGTGGCTCCACCATGAGAGATGATTTTTAGACCCTGTAAATCAGAAAAACCCTCAGCAGTTTCGAAAACCGCCTTCTGATAATCAATCGCATTATATCTGAATGCAAAGCCAAAATTATCCCAGAGCCATTCACTGGATTCAACACCCCGGATTGCAGCGCGTTCTGCCTCATCCATGCCTCGGCCAGGATCAGCATAAGCTCCGCGGCGCCAACCATTAAATATCTCTGTCGCATCCCAGCGATTAAAGTTTCGATCCGCGTTATAATGATCGGCAATTATAAAGAGAATTCCTCCACCTTCAACATAATCTAAAAGAGCAGCCTGTTCTGCAGCTTTAAAAGGTATATTGGGTTCGGGAATAATATAAATATCACAGTTGCTTAAAAGTTCAGGACGAATCAATTCGGGCTGGGCTGCAATCTCAAAACCGCTGTCAATCAAGCTATCTGCAAAGTCGGAGAAAGCGCCATTAATTACCCAGTCAGCATTGCCGGCAGTCTGCCCATGAGCCTGGTCGAATAAAACCAAGCCCTGACCCTCAGCTACTTGAGGTAGAGAAAAGCTCTGCCGTGGCTTCTCGTTTGTGCTTGGGCTCTCATCCTTATCTGCTTTTTGGTCAGGATGAATGAAAATAAGCAGGATTAAAAGGACTAGAGGCAGAAGATTTGCTTTTTTAACTTTTTGCTTCATAAAAATCTAATTTGTCCTAAATTCTATCGCCGGAATCCACTTTTCAGCATAGTCAACCTGCTCACTGAAGACGATGTACTCATCTGCAATAAAGAGCGGCAAGATTGACCTATCCAACAGAAGCATCTGCTCTAAACGAGCCAAGCCCCCACGCCATTCCCCTTCAGTTAAGAGACCTTCACGCTGCCGCATATCGTTGTAAAGAGCAGTAAATTCAGAATTCTCATAGGCTGTTAGATTATCGAAGCCAAGGTAAGTAAAACTCTCTAGAGCTGCCAATGGGTCAAAAGGATCGTACTCAAAAGGTGCCAGGGCTAAATCGTATTGCCCACTCAGCATGGCAATGGATAATTCATCCAAGCTTAAGGGAATAAGCTCCAGCTCAATTCGCTCTGCCTTGAAGAAAAGTTCCCACTGGGTCTTTAATTCTCCAGCAACTTTTGCTAAGTCTTCCGAGCCAGCAGGATAAATCAAGCTACAGTCAATCTTTGCTAAGCCGTAACTGTTTAAAAGGCTAGTATATGCAGCCTCTGCAGCCAACATATCTAAACCATCATTTGGTGCAACATTGCCTTTTGCCTCTAAGGAATCACGATAGCTTAGTGACCAATCGAAAGGATCTAAAGCCGACTCACTAAACAAGGTAGTTGTACTCTGCATATGGGGGATAATCGAGGAAACTAAGTAAGGGCGATGTAAGGATAGGCCCAGTGCCGTGCGGAAATTATCCGTACTTAGGTACTCTCGACCCGGGCTTGGCTGACGGTTAAAGTAAACTGACCAAGTTGCTCCCGGGAAAGCCTTAGCATGCTCATGGTGGCGGTCTAAATTAAAGACTCCACGATAGCGATATTCATCGAGGCCACCCTGGTTAAAGACCTCAACCATCTCCTCAGCAGTTTTGAATTTTCTGAAGAGATAATGATCTGGCTTGGAATAACTTGCAGATAGATGCTCAGGTCTACGCTCTAAGACAATGGTCTGATCACTTAATTCTGCCAAGGTATAGGGACCATAGGAAGTCTCCAGGCTCGAACTAATGCTGCGCCAATCATGAGCAGGAATCTGGCCGTCTAGCAGTGCTTTTGCACTATCCTCGCTCAGCCCAGCACGATAGACTAAGGGACCATATTGTGAAAGCAGATGATAGATATCTAGCTTATTTACGGCTCGCGTGAATCTTAGATGTAGCTCATAGTCTTTACCACTAGGAAGCTCAGTCTGATCTTCCTCTAAATCAGCCTCATCTATGTCTTCAGGCTCAGTTAAGGCCTCCGCATCAGCTTCCTCCTGCTCACCGCTAGGCTCGCTGTCAGCTAGCTCTGCCTCTAAAGGATCCGCATTAACTTCCACCAGACTAATACCTACGCTTGCCCAAAGCGGCCGCTTTTCTGGCAACTGCTCGTAAACGCGTTGAGAAATCCCACGCCCAAAGTTCTTTGCTTCCTTCGCAAGATAGGCTTGAAGACGCTCAATTAGGGCTTCTCTTTGCGCTTCAGGACTACTCTCTTCCTGCTCTGAAACTGCATCCTCTGCGGCCTCCTCAGAAGCTTCAGCATCTGGATTTTGAGCCTCTTCATTTGAATCCGTCTCACTGTCTAGATCAGCTTCCTGATCAAGCTCAGAATCGACCTCGGCGGGTAAATCCAGCTCAGCTTGACCATCAGCATCCTCAGCCTCATTATCCTCAGCAGCAGAATCCTGCTCAGGCTCTGGCTCGGCAGACAATTCTGCACTAGTCAAGAAGCCATGACCTAAACGCTCAGACTCGGGTCTACTCTGATTATAGGCTAGTAAGTCCGCCCTTAACTCTTCCGCCTCGGCCGCTAATTCACTGGGATTATAATTATTTCTAATGGCTCCACGGTAATACTCCAAAGCACCTTCTAAAGGAAGCTTATTGATAATTTCAAGAGCTAAGGGATTATGGCGTTTGGCACTCAGCATCTGCTTCAAGAAATCATGGTAAGCTGTCGCTGTCACCGGCTCAAGACCTGGGGCTAAAGGCTCATTTCTAAAGCGCAAAATTACTTCCAGTCCATCTTCTGAAAACTCTGGTAATTCAGCGAGCAGTTCAGGTACGAAGCTAAAGCCAGCCTCGCTTCTAATCTGGCGCAAAGGCGCAGCAAAGAAAAGCCCTTGAAACAGTTTTGCCTCCGGACTTTTGCCGGCCTGAAAATAGCTTAAATCTCCAGGCCAAAGCAGCTGATAGCGCTCAGTTTCTGAATAATCTTTGATTAGAGGATCAAAGCCATCCGGGAGTATTTCAGGCTCGACTCCTAAGTCTGAATCATCAGCAGTCGAATCTGACTGATCGACTAGGGGTGTATCTTCACTTACTTCTACACCCTGCTTTTCGCCAGCCTCTTTTGCACCTGGTTTACAGCCGACTGGAAAAACTAAGCCTGCGATTAGCAAAAAACTTAAGACTAAGCTTTGTAAGCGCTTCTTTTCCCACAGGACAAAAAGCTTGCCGCCTTTATCCTGTCCAAACTTTCCAGCTTCTCCCCTTAAACCTAAGCACAGCCTCTTCATCACCTAATCCCCCACTCATCATCTTTGATTATTTCTCTGCAGCTAAGAATTCCCTCTGGAATTATCTTATCCTGCTAATTTCTGACTAACGGATAATACCCGTATCTAAATCAATCACAATCTGCTGATCTGCCTTAATTAGCCTAGTCGCCATCTTTGCTCCGTAAATTATCGGGATACCGAGGGCTAAAGCAGCAGTTACAGCATGACCGTTCGGATTCTCATCCTCGACAATCAAGCCCTTCGCTCTTCTGATTAAAGGCAGGTCCTCATGTTTTGTCGATTCCGTAACCAGGATAAAATCACTGGCATAATCAGGAATCTCAGGATGCTCTTTACTTAAGACCAAAGCCTCTCCAGAGAAGGACATCGGAGGACCCTTAAAGACGGTTTGGCCACGGCAGAGCATCTCACCAACATTTTGCACCTTCAAGGTATTGGTAGTGCCCGAAATCCCAACTGGGGTGCCACCTGAAACGACAATGATATCGCCAATCTCAACCCGACCTTCTTCTAAGGCTCGCTCACCTGCACGATCGAAGAGTTCGTCTGTGTTTGTGTATTCTTCAATCATGTAAGGTTCAACCCCCCAGGACAGAGCTAACTGTCGCCGTGATCTTTCTGTCACGGTAAAGGCTAGGATTGGTGAAGCCGGGCGATACTTACTGACCATTCTGGCAGTCCGACCAGAGTGGGTAACTGTAACAATTGCCTTTGCCTCAAGATCCATCGCTGTCATACAGCAGGCATGGGAAACTGCATCAGCTGCAGTATGGATGGTAGACCCATCGTAGTCTTCCGCCCGGAAGCTACCCCAATAATCAAATTCCGCTTCTGTGTAGACCGCAATCTTATCCATCATCTGGACTGCCTGTAGAGGATACTTACCAATTGCCGTCTCACCAGAGAGCATAATTGCAGAAGTTCCGTCAATTACTGCATTTGCCACATCAGAAACCTCTGCCCTGGTCGGTCGCGGATTGCGGATCATCGAATCCAACATCTGCGTTGCTGTGATACAGGGTTTACCCATTTTATAACAGGCGCGAATTAATTTTTTCTGGACGGAGGGAACCTCGTGTTCAGGAATCTCAACGCCTAAATCTCCACGTGCAACCATAATGCCGTCAGCAATTTGGGTAATTGTTTCGAAGTTTTCAACACCCTCACGGTTTTCAATCTTGGCAATTAAACGGATGCCCTGACCGCCTACATCTTCCAGCACCTTTCTTAACTCGAGCACGTCCGATGCCTTGCGGACAAAGGAAGCTGCAACAAAGTCAAAGTCCTCTTCAGCTGCAAAACGCAGATCCTCAATATCCTTCTCGGTCAAAGCCGGCAAGTGTAACTCAACCTCGGGCAAATTGATTGACTTATGGTTAGAGACCTCACCGCCTGTTTCAACTACAGCGTGAACTTCATCGCCAACAATCTCGCTAACTTTTAACTGAATTAAACCATCATCAATTAAAATATGATTGCCCGGGACTAAATCCTTATGTAAATCTGAATAGGTGACAGAAAAGCGCTCAGCGGTGCCGAGGACCTCCTCTGAAACTATGACTACAGTCTCCCCTGGTACCAGGGTTGCTCGACCCTCTAAAAAGGACTGAGTCCGCACCTCCGGCCCCTTTGTGTCCAATAAGAGTGCGACAGGTAGACCGAGCTCTTCCCGAGCATCTCTGATCCTCTGAACTCTCGCCCTTTGCTCAGCATGGTCACCATGGGAAAAATTTAATCGAGCGACATTCATCCCGGCTAACATCAAGGCTTTTAAAATTTCCGGATCATCACTGGCCGGACCGATTGTGCACACGATTTTAGTTTTGCGCATTGTTCTCTCCTTCAAATTTACTTTCAATCTTCATTAATTAAGCTTAGCTCTACTCGCAGATAATCCTGGATAGTTCCATCGGTTCGACTGGTTCAGAAGCTTTAAAGACTCTCATGTTCCCGCCTGACAGTTCGTCAATTAGGATTATTTTTCCATCTTCTGTGCGACCAAACTCATACTTGATATCGTATAGTTCTAAATCCTTTTCGGCTAAATAAGAGCTCAGTAGCCGTGTAATTTTTTTCGTCAGTTCCAAAATTTCAGTATATTCATCTGCTGTCATGATGCCTAAGGCTTCTAGACCTTCTTTGGTAATTAGAGGGTCTTGGCGGGCATCATCTTTTAACGTCAACTCCACGTACTCGGATAATTTGTCCCCGGTATTGATATATGCGCCATAGCGCCGAATAAATGAGCCCACAGCACGCAGGCGGCAAATCACTTCAACTCCCTGGCCGAAAACTTTGGCCGGTAAAACTTCCATCTCCCCAGCCTCCAGATCGGCAGCAATGTAATGAGTTGGAATTCCATCTGCGATTAGCCGTTCGAAGAAATGTTTACTTAAGGCTAAATCGGCCTTACCAATGCCCTCAATACTTAAGGCAACCTGATTTGCGCCCGGATCGAATTGGCCATCGACACCGGTCACATCGTCCTTAAATTTTAGCAGATAGTTACCATTATCTAGTTGATAAACATCCTTTGTCTTACCTTTGAAAACAGCTTGCATTTGCCTGCCTCACTTTCATTCGTATCATGATTAATACTACCACATTACGGAGCTCAAACGGGGCCTTCAAAGCTAGCTTGAGAAATTTTTTACGCTGCGCACAACTGACGAAAAGTAAAAGATACTGTATAGTATATTTTGACCTAAAAATGAGCAGTATATTAAGGTTTAGAAGGCAAAGACAATTGGCGCTTCGCAGCACTTTGTCTGCCTCCCTAATTAACTAGGACGGAGTAGAAGATGCTGAAATCTGAAAAGTTCGCAAAATTAGAAGAGAAGAGTCGTAAGAAAGCATTAAAGCAACCTTTTAAGTACGGTAATCCCTGGGAACGTATTCCGCCAGAAGAAATTCAAGCAGAGAGCTTTACAACTGTAATTGAGATTCCAAAAGGCGGTAAGCAGAAGTACGAGATTGATGAGCGAACAGGGCTCTTGCGCCTAGATCGCATTCTTTACACCTCAACCCACTACCCTGAAAACTACGGCTTCATTCCGCAGACCCTCTCAGAAGATGGAGATGCGCTCGATGTCTTAGTCCTCTGTACCGAGGCTCTCCAGCCACTTTGCACAGTCAACTGTTATCCCATCGGGGTGATTACGATGATTGATCAGGACTTAGAAGATGATAAGATTATCGCTATTCCCTTTGGCGACCCTCAGATGAATGCCTGGCACGATATGAGTGAATTACCGAATCATTTGCTCAATGAAATTCAACACTTTTTCTCCGTCTACAAAGAATTAGAGGGTAAGCAGACTTCTCTAACAACCAGCGGTGGAAGAGCTGAGGCGATGGATGTAATTAATAAAGCCATTGCAAAGTTCCGAGCTGCGCACAGCAAATAGCAGTAGCTTATGGCCAAGCAGAAGAATTCGATTGGTGACTTTACACAGGGCAGCGTCCAGGACGGAATCCTCCGCCTGGCCGGCCCGATGATCCTGGCCCAGATTGTCGGTGTCCTCTATAACATTGTCGACCGCATGTTTATCGGTCACCACCCAGAATTAGGCAAAGAGGCTCTAACTGGTCTGGGAATTCTATTCCCCCTGGTCACCTTATTTATCGCCTTTGCCAACTGGGCCGGGCAAGGAGGAGCCGCGATCTTTGCCATCGAGCGCGGTCACGGCGATGATCAGAAAGCTGCCAAGATCCAAGGTAATGCCCTCTTCTTCCTACTCAGCTCTGCTTTGCTATTAGGCCTGATTTCCTATCTTTTTGAAAATCCTATACTACATTTTTTTGGTGCTACCGATAGCAGCTATCGTTATGCTGGAGAGTATTTAAGAATCTATCTATTAGGCGTGCCTTTCAATGCCATTTCGCTCGGCTTAAATCCCTTTATTAGCGCTCAAGGTTATCCCAAGAAAGGCATGCTGACAGTAATTATTGGCGCTGTCTTAAATCTCATCTTAGACCCGCTTCTGATTTACTATTTCCAACTCGGAATCAAAGGCGCCGCAATTGCCACCGTTATTTCACAGGCGGTTTCTGCAATTTGGATTTTGCACTTTTTAAGCGCAAAGAAGACACCCGTTCGTTTAAGTCATGAAGCTCTAAAACCAAGGCTCGCTGTCTTAACGCAAATTCTAACTCTGGGTTTTGCAAACTTTATATTCCAGCTAACCAACTCATTAACCCTGGCTGTGGCTAACACAACTTTACTCAGATATGGTGGAGATTTGCATCTTGGCGTAATGACTGTGATCATCTCAATTCGGCAAATGTTTTCGATGCCCATTAACGGTCTGGCAGTAGCTGCAAAACCATTTCTCAGCTTTAACTATGGAGCCGAAATGAAGGATCGAGTTGTTGAAGGGATTAAATATGTGACGAAAATTTGTGCGGTTCTGACTATTCTAACTACAGCCATAATTTTCGCTGTCCCTCAATTACTGCTCAGCTTGTTCAATTCAGATCCCCAATTTATCTCAGCTGGAGTGCTGCCGCTACGAATCTATTTCTCAATGTTCTTTTTTATGAGCTTTCAAATGGTCGGTCAAAGCACTTTCACAGCTCTGGGCATGGCCAAAGAAGCAAGCTTTTTCTCCCTGCTCCGCAAGGTTTTTCTGATCCTCCCCTTAACCTTGCTCTTACCAAAACTCAGTTTCCTGGGAGTTTTTGGTGTCTATCTGGCCGAAGCCCTATCTCAACTTATTGGCGGCACGGCCTGTTATTTAACGATGTGGAAGCGGGTTGTCAAAAGTCCACGCTAAATAATAGCTATATTTTAGAGTTTAATTTAGGCCTAAATTATCTTTTGTTAAGCCTTAGCTTTAGTATTTTCCACAATTTTTACCTAGCTTCAAACAGAAAATTTATAGATTCTGGAAATTCTCGAGCCACTTTGATATAATAAATTCATCGCATCTTAATCTGGCTAAGCTAATTGACTAGGCTCCTGCGTTTCGGAGTCTGGCTTTTGCTTAGTTTACTGAGGATTAAGTTGAATCATCAAAAATAAGTAGGAGGCTTTCAGATGAATAAGTCAAAAAAGACAGTCGAATATATCTTAGGCTTTGCTGTCTTAGTTTTAGTTTTATGGCTAGGTGCCAGCCGCTTAGCCAGCCCCATGCTCTTTTTTAAGCTAGTAGTCGGCATCGGTCTAGGTTATACCTTAACCCGTAGCTATCTTGGTTTTGCCGGTTCCGTGAACCGCGCCTATGCAACAGGTTCAACCAGACTGATGCGAACCCTGATGTACATGTTTAGTCTGAGCGCAACTTTTACTGCAGCCCTTCTGCTCTTTAAGGATCCAGCAGCAGATTTCGATCTCTGGATCAACCCAATTAATTTTGGCTTGTTGCTGGGCGGTCTGCTCTTTGGTTATGGGATGACCTTTTCTTCCTGCTGTGCTTCTGGTGTCTTAACCGATATGGTCACGGAATTTCCGAAAGCAATTGTCACCTTAATTTTCTTCGGCTTGGGTGTCTTTATCGGTTTCCCCATTCAGCGCAGCGCCGCTTGGGTGCAAAAGTCATGGTTCCACAGCAGCTCCTTTGAAAACGGAGTCTTTTTAGTAGATTGGTTCAAAGGCGGACCTTTATCAGGATACTTAGCTGCAGTTTTACTGACCCTCCTTTTCGCAGGTATTGTTGTAGCCTGCTCTTTCGCCTATGAGAAAAAGCGCAAATCAGAGGGTCGCTTACATCAGGTCCCTGCTGAAGCCTTACAGGATAATCTTGAAAAAGTTAAAGTTGAAGACTTCAAGCTCTTCTCCCATCAGACATATCAGAAACTTTTTGTCGACCCCTGGAGTCTTGCCACAGGCGCAGTTATCCTCACTTTAATCTTCACTTCACTAATGGCCGTAACTGGTGCAGGCTGGGGTGCATCAACACCCTTCGGCAACTGGTTCGGAAAGCTTCTTTATAGCTTCGGAGTTGACGCTGATGCTTTGGCAACTTTTACCAAGGGTTCTGCTGATCCTTTCGTTAACCCCTTCTTCTCAATTCCCAGCAACGTTCAAAACTTTGGCATTATCCTCGGCACAGCGATTTATCTTTTGACCGCTGGCAAGCTGGTCGAGACTGCAAAGTCAGCCTTCAAACTGCACTGGTGGCAGTTCCTGCTTTTTGCAATGGGTGGGCTTAGCATGGGCTTTGGTACCCGCTTGGCGAATGGCTGTAACGTCGGTGCTCTCTACACCCCAATTGCTAACTTCTCACTCTCAGGCTGGATCTGGTTCCTAATGATGGTCTTGGGCGGTGTTATTGGCAATAAATTGCAAAAGAAAATTTACGATAAACTAAGCTAGTTACTTCGCTTCCTGCGGGCAGGATTCTGCCCGCAGTTTTTATTTCAGGAAGATCAAAAAGAAAGAATCAAAGGACTTGGGCAAAGAGCCCCTGGCTTACTCCTAGTCAATTTAATTCTCGCTTTAATCTACTATCTTCTCTACTTGGCCTGAAAAAAGGTATAATCCTACTAATGCCTTAAATTGGCAGCTGAAAATCAAGAGTAGGAGAAATCAATGAAACAAGGCCAAAAAGGAAGCTATCCATTACTGTTAGTTCACGGTTACGGCGCACGCGACCAAAGCTTTTTAAAATACTGGGGCAGATTACCCGAATTCTACCAAGAGAATGGCTTCGACTGCTATCTTAGTCATCATGATGGACACGGTACTGCTACAAATAATGCACGCCAAATCGCTGAGCGAATTATGGAGATCTGCCCCGAAGCAGGTGATAAAGTAAACATTATCGCCCACTCTAAGGGTGGTCTCGACTCCCGTGAGATGCTGGCTCTGCCAGGAATGGCCGATAAGGTAGCTTCATTAACCACCCTTGGTACTCCTCACCATGGGATTGATATCATCGATAAGCTAGGCCGTCTGCCCCACCCCATAAAGCATGGCACCCTCACGATTAATGACTGGTTTGCAGGCTTAGTCGGCGATGATGCGCCGCAGAGTAGACTTGCCTTGGCAGATATGTCAACTGAAGCATGCGCGAAACGCAATCGTGAGTTGAGCTTACCGGAAAATGTATATTTTAGAGCCATCGGATCCGAAGTTGAGAGCTTAGGTTCTTGTTTGGATTTAACAATCTCATTCAACATCTACAAATTATCAGAAACTATCAGCGATGGCCTGGTGCCGCTCGAGTCTACCCTCTGGGGGCCGCGCCATGAAATCTGGCGAGCTGCTGAAGGAACCGGTGTCACACATCACGATCTATGTGACTTTCACCGCCGCGATATTCAAATCATCAGAAGCACTGAAGCGGATAAAACTTATTCCACTCTCGAATTATTCTTAAAACTTGCAACAGAATTAAAAGAACTCGGCTACTAGCCGAGTTCTTCTTTACTTGAGCATAACATTAATTTATAAAGCTTAGGACTAATTACATCCCCTTGAAAAAGCGCAGGTTCTGCTCTTCAATTTCTTCATGACTTGGCATCTTGAAGTATTTCTCCTGCTTACTATCCATAAACATGAAGCCATTTTTAATTTTCAGGTATGACTCTTTAGTAAATGAGGTATCCAGAGTAATACCCTTCATGAACTTATCCGGCCTGGCTCTCAAATCTAAAATTGCATCCCGCAGTTTTGAGGGGTGGACACCCTCCAGCGGCGGTGTGATGAAGGGGTTCATGTCGAACTCACGTAAGAACTCATCGACCTTTAGCTCGACCTGCAAATACAAGAGGCGCGGAACGCCAAGAATGTTCTCAGGGTTAGTAAAGTGATGACCAAATTTACGCAAGTCCCACTTTGATAAGGTCAACATGGTTAGAGGAGTCAACTCCGCATAAACCTTGATATCATTTTCTGCTGGCGATGGCTCATACTTAGTCTCTTCAAGCGCGAGGCTCGTTCCATCGGCATTAGCTAGGTACAAAGTCTTAATCGCATCAATTTCGATGTGTTCTAAGACCCGGTAGCTTGAGACGTATTTAGTCGCCTTTGGGCTGCCATCTTCATGAGGCTTCAGGCTCTTCATCGCCTCGTCTATCCGGAAATATGGGTTCCTGTAATTGATATCAATCTCGGCGAAAATCAATTTTCCGGAATAATAGCTGGCTGATCCATAATTGTACTTAAAGCCAAAGTCATCGGGAGATAACTGTGAAAGGACCAGGGCCCGGTTGGGATAGCAAATCATGTAGAGATGCGGTTCGTAATTATTTGACATTTTATCCTCCAAATGCTTTCAACATGGGGGCGATAACTAAGGCCACCATGGACATAATTTTAATCAAGATATTCAGTGCAGGTCCTGCAGTATCCTTAAAGGGGTCACCTACTGTATCACCTACAACTGCAGCTTTATAAGCTTCTGACTGCTTACCTGTACGCTCATCTGCTTCAGCCATTTTCTTCGCATTGTCCCAGGCACCACCAGCGTTAGACATAAAGATTGCTAGAGCGACACCGCTGATTGTGACACCAACCAAGAGGCCGATTAACATCTCACGACCACCCAGGAAGCCAACTAATACAGGACTGAGAATGGCAACTAAACCAGGTACCATCATCTCTTTCAAAGCCGAGCGAGTTGAAATGTCAACACAACGAGCATAGTCAGGAGTTTCCTCACCAGTTAAAATCCCGGGTTTTTCACGGAATTGGCGACGTACCTCATTAATCATCTCAAAGGCCGCAGTACCAACTGCTGACATCGCTAATGATGAGAATAAGAAAGGAATAACTGAACCGACCAGAATACCAACCAAAACACTGGTATTGGTCACACTAACTTCGCCCAGTCCTGAAAGGTCATTAAATGAAGCAAAGAGGATAATCGCTGTTAAGGCTGCAGAACCAATTGCAAAGCCTTTACCGATAGCTGCTGTGGTATTTCCGACAGCATCCAGACTGTCTGTAATCTCTCTAACTTCGTGTGGGAAACTGGCCATCTCGGACAAGCCACCAGCGTTATCTGCGATTGGACCGTAAGCATCAACCGCAAGCTGGATACCAAGAGTCACGAGCATACCGATTGCCGCAATACCGACACCATATAACCCAGCTAAGCTGAAACTGGTAAAGACAGCAATTGCAATGATAATGACAGTTGGGAAAGTCGACATCATACCGACACCGACACCGCTGATAATGGTTGTAGCAGGCCCAGTTTCACAGGACTTTAAGATTGCGACAACAGGCTTGCGATCAGTACCTGTATAGTACTCTGTAATTTGGCCAATGATGATACCGGCAACCAGACCAGTAACTGTTGAACCTAGTAAATGATACTTGCCAATGCCATTAAAGCTCAGCTCACCCAACCAGAAATGCATGATTAAGAAGGTCGACAGGGTGGCAATTCCAGAAGCTGTAAATGTTCCTAGATTTAGAGCTTTCTGCGGATCTGAACCTTCCTTTGTTTTGACAAAGAAAGTACCGATAATTGATGCTAAGACACCAAAAGAAGCAATTAATAAAGGCAGGACAACGAGTTTTAAGCGCTGATCAAAGTCTGCCTCTACAGTCAAGCCAAGAATCATTGAACCGACAATTGAACCGACAAAGGACTCAAATAAGTCAGCCCCCATCCCGGCAACGTCACCGACGTTATCACCAACGTTATCGGCGATTGTGGCAGGGTTTCTCGGGTCATCCTCAGGAATACCTGCTTCTACCTTACCCACTAAGTCTGCAGCAACGTCAGCAGCCTTGGTATAAATACCACCACCGACTCTTGAGAATAAAGCAATCGATGAGGCACCAAGTGAAAAAGCCGTACCCAAGGGCAAAATAATGGAACCTAAGGTCTCTTCGTCTAAACCGTAAAGTCTAAGACCGACAATAAAGACAATAAAGAGTCCAACCAGAGCTAATCCAACCACGCTCATACCCATTACGGAACCACCGGCAAAAGCAACCTTCAGTGCATCATTCAGACCCGAATCATGAGCAGCTTGAGCAGTTCTAGAGTTCGCTGCAGTTGCAACCTTCATCCCGATATAACCGGCACCAGCCGAAGCTAAGGCACCTAAAATAAAAGCCGGGCCTTGCATTCTCAGCGGCCCGCTATTTGCGATTGCCAATAGCGCTGCTACTACTAAAACAAAAGGCGTTAGCACGGTAAACTCTCGTCGCATAAAGGCCATAGCACCATCAGAGATATAGCCTCCGGTCTTTTTTAAGACCTCGTCAGTGACTTCACGTTTAAAAATCCAGCGGGTTTTGGCCAAGGCGAAAAACAGAGATAGTACACCTCCGGCCAAAACGAAATACAGGGGCAAGTTCATGTTAGACCTCCAGTACGTAATTCCTATATTATCTACATTATACAATCATAAGCTAATATAAGCCAAGTCAAATATACAAATCGCACGTAAAAAAGGGAGTACAGTGTATTTACTGCACTCCCTT
Source organism: Eubacteriales bacterium (assembly GCA_030537595.1). Taxonomy (GTDB): domain Bacteria; phylum Bacillota; class Clostridia; order Saccharofermentanales; family DTU023; genus JAFAAL01. The sequence continues at coordinate 6,498 of JAUNVR010000015.1, read as the reverse complement.
TAACCAGGCTCAGTGTGTCGGGTAGGAGTAGTCCTGGTTAAGCAATAATTGATTTTATTCTAACACTTAACCATATTTTCTGCCTACCCTCTAAGTATAGTCCAGGACAAAGGATCCACTTACTCCACTTTAATCTCCGTTCTTGCCTCTCCGTGCATCCCCTTGACTCGAATCTTAATCGTCCCTTTTTCACCGGTCGTGGCAATCCAGAATGCAGATGTTCCTGCTAATAAAGGGAAAGTCTTAGGCCCGAGAATCCTACCCGGCCCTTCAATTTCAAGCTCAACACAATCTTGAATATAGGCTAAGGGATTGCCCATATTGTCGATAGCTGTTATTTTAACCCGGCTTGCATCATAACTAGGACCATCTGCTTGGAGCACAGCATCATCAGCTTCTAAAACTAAAGCTTCAAAGTACTTCGCCTCGCCAATCCTTCGCTCAATTACAAGTTCCGTGCCGATAAAGCCCTGAATTAATAGGTCATTTTCAATATCCCCCCAGCCTCCTGCAGCCCGAACAGCCATTCGGAATAGCTGCTTAGTGGTCAAGCTGTAGCGCTCCGCCATTTGCGCTATATATTCTAAATCGCTCTGTTCAGCTGTAGATAAAGTACCCTGACTTACTTTTTCCCTAAGAAAATCTCTAAACTCCTTAGCATCCTCTTCTGACATACCAAAGTCCGAATCAGCCTCAATCAGATGCTTTACTATAATTGGTGGATGGTCTAAACTCTTGAATTCAGAATGATCCGGATAAAAATCACCAACTAAACTACCGTTCTTATGAACCCTAATGAAATCACAATTTGTCAGGACAGTGAATGGAACCGTCCCGCCACCATCAAATTCACCACGGCAGCCTCGGGTTATTACTTCGAGCATCACAGCATTTTCGGGAGCTCTCTGGCTAGCATAAGCAAATGCCGCATATTTGGGATTTCTAAACATATCACAAACACCGTGATAGCAAATTTTATCACCCGAACCGAAACAACCGTGAGTATTGTAGTCAAAGGCACACCAACTAATCCCACCAGCTAAGTCCGTTCTAGCCTTCGCCTCGTTGATGACTCTAAGATGGCGCATCGCATGCTCCACAACTCGATATTCATGGTCGAAGGATTTAGTCGGGAACATGTGTCCATTGCTCTCAGTAACCAGAGTTGGCACCAGATAGTCTAGACCGGTACTCTCCTGCTGAGGTCTAAAAACTAACTCACCGCCACTATGGCTAAAGTCGTTATAGGTATATACATCCTCTAGGAGCTCACTACCATTCCAGTAACGGATTCCACCTGTTTGTCGAGTCGGATCAATTTGCCTCGAAAGAGCATTAGTCCGGCTGTAAAATTCATGATTGTCCTGAGATTCATTGATGCGGACACCCCATAGGATGATAGAGGGACGATTATAATCCCGAGTAATCATTTTCCGAATGTCTTCCAATGCCTGATCCTGCCATTCTTGGTCACCAATAAACTGCCAACCCGGCATCTCCTCGAGGACCAAAAGCCCCAATTCATCGCAGGCGTCCAGGAAATGTTTAGACTGGGGGTAGTGACTAGTACGTACGATATTACAGCCTAAATCCTGCTTTATAATCTCAGCATCTTTTCGCTGAACACGGCGCGGCATCGCATAGCCAACATAAGGCCACGATTGATGACGATTCAGGCCAAGCAATTTAAGCAAGTCACCATTTAGATAAAAACCATCAGCCTTAAACTCAGCTTTTCTAAAGCCAAAGCGATCACTCAAAAGATCTTCTAGCTCAGAAGTCTCAAGTTTTAGCTCAAGCCGATACAAGACTGGATCATCAATTGACCAAAGTTCAAGCCCGCGTAAATCATCTAAGCTTAAATTGATTAGATTCTCACCAGCTTCTAAAAGTAAATCAAATTCCTTTTCAGCAAGGAGCTGCTCACTTGCATCAAAGAGGCTGAGCTGAGCTTTGGCTTTTTGCTCTTCTTTAGCACTTATCTCAGCTCTGCAATTCAACTTTTTACTCTCAGCCAAAGGCTCAGGGCAATCCAAGAAGAGCCGCTCTATATGGACGGAATCCAAAACTCGCAAATTTACCTCACGATAAATTCCTCCATAGGCCAGATAATCAACAACCCCACCAAAGGGTGGAATATCTGCTCTTTCAGTAGAATCAAGTTTTACTACTAAGATGTTCTCTCCCTCTTTGAGTGCTGGATTTAGCTCAACAGTAAATGGAGTATACCCTCCCTTGTGCTGCCCTATCTGGGAGCCATTGAGAAAGATTTCAGACGCAATCATCGCACCCTCAAATTCTAAGCGATAGATTTTATCTGCATCGAAATTATCTAGATGAAAGATTTTCTTATAGCAGCTAACAAATTGATAGCTTTGCTCATCTAAGCAGTTGTAAGGCAAAATTTTATTAGTATGTGGTAGCTCAACCTCTGCAAAGGCGGTAGTATCAGCGCTACACTCTTTGTCAGTCGGAAGAAAGTTTTCCTTATACCACCACTCACGATTAAAAGGTATTAGTCTTTGCATTTTATACTCCTATCATTTTTACTTAGCTTTTCGTGCTTCTAGTTCTTTAATAATAGCTGCTATCTCCAGTCTAATTTCTCAATCTAAGTATTAACACTAACCAATTCCGACCAAAGTAAAAAAAGGGTTACCAATTCATACCTGAATCAATATCCCTTATCCTGAATTATAATTTTAGATTATTGTGTCTTTTTGTAGCTACCCGGCAAAGACCCAAATGCAGATTTAAAAATGCGATTGAAATAGCCTCGATTGACAAGGCCTATTTCCTCCATGACCTGATTAATGTTTGCACCTTCCTGCAACATTTCGGAAGCCTTTCGTAAGCGTATCTCTCGCAAATTTTCGGAATAGGTATATCCCGTAGTCTGCTTTAATAGTCGATTCAAATAATCCTGATTGAAATGAAAGTAAGCGGCTAAACTCTCGCGAGTAACAGTCGCCAAGTTTGACTCAATATAAGCAATAATCTCACGACTTAGGTTTTTCTCTCGCTCTTCCTTCGACTGCTCAATTATGGAATATGTGGAATTCTCCATTAGAGTTTCTATCAATCGAATAATTCCACCTTTAATCAGAAAATCAGAGCCTGCCTTCTGCTCCCTACTTTCTTCCAAAATAAATTCTAAAAGACCGTATAAGCTCTCCATTTTCTTAGTTTTAAAGACTGTGAAAATGCTTTCAGATTTAGTGCCCTTACGAGCGATAAAATCATATAAATCAGGGCTAGAGGAAAATAAATCAAGGCACTCCGATTGAAAGAATCTAGAATCAAGACCAATAAATAAGCTTCGTTCTTCCCACTCTAGAGCCTCTTCACGATGAGTAAGATGTGGGGGCAAAAGACAGATTTCACCAGCTTCATGAACATAACTACTGCCATTAATGAAATGCACATACCGGCCTTTTAAAACTAAAACAAACTCGTAATAGTCATGCCAATGATAGCCAGAGCTCATAAGCCTTTTCTGATTTGAAGGGGCTTGCTTCCGGCTCGGCACAGCAGGATTTATCAGGAAATCCTTGCGGATTGAGTTAAGTTGTTGTTCAGGAAAAGAAGCGTTAGAATCAGTAAATTGACTATTTGACATACTTTGCATTGAGCGAAGATTTTGCATATATTCTGAGCTTAAAATTTTATCCCTGATTAAGCCTTTATCTGCTTCCGCGGCAAGCTCTAACTCATTCATGAGCTCTCCTAAGCTTAATGCAGATTCAAAATATTGCTCCAAATTAATCATCTATCTAGGCCATCTTCACTTTCCGCTCAGCACAAGTCAAAGCTGGAGATATCAATACCAATATACCATTATTTTAAAATCTGTATTGAAGAGCCCAGATTAGCTAAGCTTTTGGCCAAATGACTTTCCAAAGAAGCTGCTCAAAAGAGACCCAGCCCATTTTTTCCGTAGAAATGCTACTGGGGTTTTCTCCTCGTAACTTAATACTAGAGGTCAAATGATCTATTTCAGAAATTCTTTTAATGACCTTGCCTAAACCTAGCAATTCCGCAACAACGACATCACCGACTGCTAGCTTTTGGGGATTAATGCGTCTACACAAGCAATATTTTCCCGGCATATAAAAGGGTGCCATACTGGCACCCTTAATTTTAATAATTTTTAACACGAGCTTAGACCTTGCGGTATACAAGCTTTAAATTAGGAGCGTAGGGTGCTTCTGCCTCGACGGTTTCTTGACCCTTAATTTCCCAGAAGATACGTGCAAAGTCATTTACCTTATCAACTAAAGCGACTGCATCTTCACGTTCACAGCCCTGACGGACCTTTGAACCAATGAGCATAATGTCATGAGTCAGCTCATGTAATTCTGGATACTTCTCGAGCTGAGGAGCCTTTATGAAGTCACCCCAAATAATTCTAATCTCATGCTTTACCTTCTCTGCATGCTCTTCCTTAACGGCAACCAAACGAGAGAATTTATTCTGCTTCTCCATAGTATCTAGACCTGATTCAAATGTTTCATTCATCTGGTCAATCATTCTAACTGTGGTTAAAGCGGCAATCTGAGCAGTAATGGGATCATAAATTCCGCAAGGGATATCACAATGGGCACTAACTTCTTCAACTCTTAACAATTTTTCAAAAATATTCATTAAATTCTCCTTAAAGGTTTTTTATAAGTTTCCTTAACTTCTGTTTTGATTATAACATGTATTATTCACCAGCATAAAAACCGTGGTATTTATTACATAAAGCAAAAGCCGTCTCCGAAAATTTGCGGGTGCTGCGAGGACGAGTAAATGCATCATTCTGCTCTTAGTCAATAAACTAGGAGAAAATATCTGATTTTAGATAGTATAGTGAAAAGAGAAAAACTAGAGCAAAAATATCTATAGTCTATTAAAATCCGATTTACTGAACTAAAGAAATCTATAATCTAGTATTTAGATAAATGTTGAACTAAGGAGTTTACTATTGAAAGATTTAATAGCATCTGCACCGGCCCCCTATATACCCCCAGCTCGCATCTCAAAGATTCTACTACTCTAATTCAGAAGTTGGAAGGAAAACATGCTACGCTAGAAGATTTCCTAGAATATGAAGCTGGTATAGAAACGGCCAAAGCCCGAAATAAATACTAGCTTGGCTCGATGCTCACGGAAATAAAAGAAGCTAAAAAGCAAGCTGATAACCTAACTAATCTACTCGCCCGAGGTGCAGACTCCCAGCTGCTACTGGACAAACTAGCAGAAACTGAAGCGGAGATAGAGAAGCTACAATGTACGGTAAAAGAGCGTGAAGTAGCCCGCTTAAACCTCGGCAAAGAAGAGATTATTTACTTTTTCAAGGAATTTAGAAACTAAGATTTAGATAATGTGCACGAGCTGCACGCTATAATTTCCGCACTTTTGCACAAAGCAATCATAACCCCGCGATGGACTAGATTTAGCTATGGATTATATCCGAACCAAAGAAATAGCCGCCTATACATTGATAGACGGCCGTTTCAAGGCGACTAGCTATACACTAGTCCTTTGTGGCTCCCCCTGTTGGATTCGAACCAACGACCCTTCGGTTAACAGCCGAATGCTCTACCACTGAGCTAAGGAGGAATAAAATCCGGCAATACCTATTTTCCCAGGCCGTCTCCAGCCAAGTATTTTCGGCAGCGCTGAGCTTAACTTCTGTGTTCGGGATGGGAACAGGTGTGGCCTCAGGCTAATCATCGCCGGAATTGTTGAAGGTTCGCACCTTCACTACCGCATAAGATTCTTTCAATATTTAAAACTAAATCAAGGGCTTCGTGTCAAAATTTATAGACTTGAAACCATGAACTTGTGGTCAAGTCTTCGACCTATTAGTACCGGTCCGCTCAATACATTACTGCACTTACACTTCCGGCCTATCAACCTGATTGTCTTCCAGGGGTCTTATCACTAATGTGGGGAAATCTCATCTTGAGGGGGGCTTCACACTTAGATGCTTTCAGCGTTTATCCCAGCCAAACTTAGCTACCCAGCTATGCCACTGGCGTGACAACTGGTACACCATAGGTTTGTCCACCCCGGTCCTCTCGTACTAGGGGCAGCGCCTCTCAAATTTCCTACGCCCACGATAGATAGGGACCGAACTGTCTCACGACGTTCTGAACCCAGCTCGCGTACCACTTTAATCGGCGAACAGCCGAACCCTTGGGACCTGCTACAGCCCCAGGATGTGATGAGCCGACATCGAGGTGCCAAACTCCTCCGTCGATGTGAACTCTTGGGAGGAATCAGCCTGTTATCCCCAGGGTAACTTTTATCCGTTGAGCGACGGCAATTCCACTTTCTACCGCCGGATCACTAAGTCCTACTTTCGTACCTGCTCGACTTGTGGGTCTCGCAGTCAAGCCACCTTATACCTTTGCACTCAATGCACGATTGCCAACCGTGCTGAGGTGACCTTTGAACGCCTCCGTTACTGTTTAGGAGGCGACCGCCCCAGTCAAACTGCCCGACTGCCAT
>JAUNVR010000014.1 GCA_030537595.1 Eubacteriales bacterium | reverse complement strand
TAGTAGTTCTTGTAGTAGTTTCAAAGCTGTTTGCCTAGACTCATGAGCCTTCCTGACGTAGTCACAAGCTTTTGACCTTTCTTTGGGGGCGGTCTCCATTAACTTTGAGGCTCGGTGAGAGGGCTTTTTTATTTGATTCGTTGAATAAGCGGATTTACGTATTTAGTTCCGCTATCTATGTCTTCAAAGTAAATGCCTGTAGATGATTCGGCGATTTTTGTAAGATCACGAGCATAAAAAATATAAATGAACTTGTGATAAACATCTTCATCCTCCCATTGATACGCCCCCTTTACTCCATAAACATTAATAACTTTAGCGCCCTCGTGATCTAGGTAAGTATCAGGAAACTCCTGCGCAATGGTTTGGGTTTCGTGAAAAGTTAAAATTCTTTCATCGTTTAGCTCTGACTTTATTATCTCGGATGAAGATAGCAGGCATTGGTAAGCCTCTTTTTTTGAAATAAGGCCATCACCCCATGTGGGGGTAGTCCAAAGGTTTTTTAAAAAAATAAAAAGCAAAGCCAACAAGCATATCAGAAATATTAAAGAAAGAGCTATTTTATATATTCCTTTTGCTGTTGTTATTTTTGACTCGGCCTTTTTTAGCTTCCCGGTACTCATTTTTGCCTCCAGTATTTATTCTATTGCTGTTACTCAAGCGCGACTTAAGAGCTTAATTTGTCACCAGTAATATTTAATCTCCTTGCTTAGCTATAAAATAGCATGTTTTTATCCTATGCAAAGAAAAACTAGAAAAGAATTCTATGAATTGCACTTGATAAGTAGCGAAATTACTAATATCCTTAACGCTAGCTAGCAGATAAACTGCTGTTTAATTTATCTTAGGTATAATTTAGAAAATCTAGTTCTCTTTTTTAAGCTATGGGTCTCGTGTTCGAGTCCTGCTGCGTGATTAGAAGACCTGAAGGCAAATAGTGAGAGCCTTTGTTTTATCTGAGAGCTAAGCTTAGTTTTTCAGCCAAAGTTTTCGAGCAATATAGTCGGAGCGTCAAGTAGACGAGGCTTGGGGGCGTGTGGTGGGCTAAGCCTTAATTTATCAATTAAATAGCATGATGTATAATAGACTCCGATTAAGAGATAAAAGGAAGATGGAGGGTGTGCCTAATGGCAGAAGGCAAGCGCCGAGTTCGTGACAGTTATGATAATGAAAGTATTTCCTCGTTAAAGGGAGCCGATCGGGTTCGTTTAAGACCCTCGGTTATTTTTGGTTCAGATGATCTTAACGGGTGTAAACATGCTTTTTTCGAGATTCTCTCAAATTCAATAGACGAGGCTAGAGAGGGCTTTGGTGATACGATTATCATCAGACTCCTGCCAAACAGCGTGATTGAAATTGAAGATTTCGGGCGTGGTATTCCTTTGGACTGGAATCGCGCAGAAGAGCGATACAACTGGGAGCTAGTTTACTGTGAATTGTATGCTGGTGGAAAATATCGCACGAATGAAGGCGAGTCATATGGCTTCAGCTTAGGCTTAAATGGTTTAGGTGCATGTGCAACTCAGTATGCCTCCGAGTTTTTCGAGGTTGAGGTAAATCGTGATGGCTATACCTACCAACTAGAGTTCGAGCGTGGCGAGAACATTGGTGGTTTAAAGAAAGAGGAATCTAAAAAACGTAAGACTGGGACCCGGCAAAGATGGCGCCCGGACCTCGATGTTTTCACTGAAATAGATATTCCCTTGGAGTTTTTTCAGGAGACCTTAAAAAAGCAAGCGATTGTAAATCGTGGCGTAACCTTTAGACTCTGTGATGAGCGTGGAGCTGAGAAGAGCTGCGAGGACATCGTCTATCCCGATGGGATTAAGGGGCATGTCGCGGAAATTGCTGAGCAGGATCTGCTGTCTGAGATTTCTTACTTTACAGCAGAGGGTAGAGGCAAGGATCGTGATGATAAACCTTCCTACAAGGTCAAATTCGAACTGGCCTATTGCTATTGCCGTGACCGCCAAGCAATTGAGTACTACCATAACTCCTCCTTCCTCGAATATGGGGGCTCACCAGACCGTGCGGTGCGTTCGGCCTTTGTTTCAGTCTTCGATAAGGAATTAAAGGAACGGGGTAAGTATAAGGCAAATGAAAGTAAAGTTAGCTTCCAGGACATTGAAAACTCACTGGTCCTAATTTTATCCTCCTTTTCAACCTTTACCTCGTATGAGAATCAGACGAAAAAGGCGATTAATAACCGATTTATTCAGAAGTTCATCAGTGATACTCTGCGTGAAAAACTAACAGTTTGGTTTATTGAAAATAAGCTGGAGAGCGAGCGAGTTCTCGAGCAGATTTTAGTTAATAAGCGGAGCCGGGAACAGGCCGAGAAGCAGCGTGTGAATATTCGTAAGAAGCTTTCCGGAAATGTGGACAATATGTTCAACCGGGTAAAAAACTTTGTCGACTGCCGCAGTAAAGATAATAATCGTCGTGAGCTTTATATCGTTGAAGGTAATTCAGCCTTAGGCTCTGTCAAAATGGCTCGAGATGCAGAGTTCCAGGCTGTAATTCCACTTCGCGGAAAGATTTTAAACTGCTTAAAAGCCGATTTAAACCAAATTTTTAGAAATGACATTATTGTTGATCTCTTAAAGATTTTGGGCTGTGGAGTAGAGATTAAATCAAAGCATAATACGAAGTTGGATTCTTTTGATATTGAACAGCTGCGCTGGTCAAAGATAATTATTTGTACAGATGCTGATGTTGACGGCTTCCAGATTAGAACCTTAATTCTAGCGATGCTCTATCGCTTGACCCCATCCTTAATTACTGCTGGTAAAGTCTACATTGCTGAATCTCCGCTTTTCGAATTAAGCTATATTGAAAAGGGCAAGGATCGGACATATTTTGCCTATTCAGAACAGGAAAAACAGGAATTTATGAAGCTGATAGGGGAGCACAAGAAAGTACATATACAACGCTCTAAAGGCTTGGGTGAAAACGAACCCGAGATGATGTGGGAGACGACTATGAACCCTGCCTCTAGACGCCTGATTCAACTTTTGCCCGAGGATGAAGTAGTGACTAAAGAGACCTTTGATCTCTTGTTGGGAGATGACCTACAAGGGCGCAAAGATTATATTGCTGAATTTGGTTCAGATTATCTGGAAATGCTGGAGGCTATTTAATGAGTAAGAAAAGTAAAAGCCCAAAAAAACCACCTGTCCAGACTGAATTGGAGCCAGAAATTAGAGCAATAACAGACAGCATTAAGGAAAACTATATGCCTTATGCGATGTCGGTCATTGTCTCCCGCGCCTTGCCCGAGATTGATGGCTTCAAACCATCTCACCGCAAGCTACTTTACACAATGTATAAGATGGGTCTGAGTAAGGGCCCGCGCGCAAAATCTGCAGATATTGTCGGTCAGACCATGGCTTTACATCCCCATGGTGACCAGGCTATTTATGAGACTATGGTCAGGATGACGCGAGGTAACGGAGCCTTGCTGCAACCCTGGATTGATTCTAAAGGAAACTTTGGCCGGATTTACTCGCGGGATATGCAGTACGCAGCATATCGCTATACCGAGGCCAGACTAGACCCTGCTTGTGAGCTTCTCTTTGAAGGCATTAATCAGGACGCAGTAGATTTCGTCGACAATTACTCTGGCACCTTTAAGGAACCAACTCTCTTGCCAGTTCAGGTACCGACAATCCTTTTGAACAATACTCAGGGTATTGCGGTTGGCATGGCTTCAAATATCTGTTCATTTAATCTGGGAGAATTGCTCGATGCTACATTAGCTTTAATTGCTGACCCGGAGGCTAAAATAATTGACTACATGCCAGCTCCAGACTTCCCGACTGGTGGTCGATTAGTCTACGAGCCGGAGAAGATGCAAAAGATTTATGAAACAGGTCGAGGGAGCTTCCACCTTCGGGCGAAGCATCGCCTGATTCCTAAATCACGCTTAATTGAGGTTTACGAAATTCCATACACAACTAGAGTCGAGAATATCATTGAAGATATTACGAATCAGGTGCGTAAGGGTAGTTTGAAGGAAGTCACAGATGTCCGTGATGAAACTGATTTAAATGGCTTGAAGATAGCAATTGAATATAAGGCCTCAGCGGATCCGGAGTTTTTAATCCAAAAGCTCTATAACCTGACTTCAATGGAGTCCTCATTTTCTTTGAACCTTAATTTGCTGATTGACTACCGCCCGCAGGTCATGTCCGTGCGCGATGTGCTCCTAGAGTGGTTAGACTGGCGTGAATCTACAATCAAGCGTCAGCGGAGTTTTGAGCTGAATAAGCTGCGCGATCAACTGCATTTGCTAAAGGCTTTGGAGCTGATCCTTTTAGATATCGACGAGGCGATTAAGATTATCCGCAGGACAGAAAAAGAAGCAGAAGTTGTGCCGAATCTGCAAGCTGCTTTTAAGCTTGATGAAAGGCAGGCAGAATACGTAGCAGAGATCAAATTGAGACATTTGAACCGTGAGTATTTGCTGCGTAGAGTTGCTGAAATCTCGGAATTAGAAAAGCGAATTTCCAAGCTGGAGCGGGTGATTGCAAGCTCGAAGCTTTTACGGTCGGAAATTGCTGCAGAATTAAAGCATTATCGGAAGAAATATGCGATCGACAGAAAGACAGAATTGATTTCACCAAATAAGGTCACTAGCCTCAGCAAGGAAGAGCTGATCAATGACTACAATGTGAAATACTTCCTCAGTGCTGAGGGCTATTTCAAAAAGATTGCCCTGACTTCGCTGCGCTCGGCTGGCGAGCTGAAGTTAAAAGAAGGCGATCGGATTATTGCCGAAGAAGAGGGCGCTAATAAATCTGAGCTTTTATTCTTCACAAATAAGGCTCAGGTCTACAAGCTCTTTGGCTATGAGCTGGAAGACCATAAACCATCAGAGTTTGGAGCCTTCCTAGCCCACACTCTAGAGCTAGATGAAGATGAGGAAGTCTTATTCTTCCACGCGACAGATGAGGACTTTAAGGGCTTCTTGATTTTAGCCTTTGCTGATGGCCGGGCGGTCAAAATTGCCTTGGAGCAATACCAGACTAAAACAAAACGCAAGAAGCTGGTCCGTGCCTTCTACGATAAGGCTGAGTTAGTCGGTCTAAAGTGGGTTGAAGAAGCTGAGGGAAATGGCGATATCTGCTTCCATAATACTCAGGATAGATTAATTCTACTCGATAGCGACCTAATTCCCTTAATGTCTACAAGAAGCTCGCGTGGTGCTAAAATTATGTCGCAGCGCAAGGGTTATCAGCTCAATGCTATCTTGGAGCCAGAGGAGCTGGGACTAAAGACAGAAGAGCAAGAATATTACCGGATTAGGACATTGCCGGCGGCTGGACGTTTTGTGAAAGATGAGACCATCATTGATAAGCAATTAAGCTTTGATAAGCTCGCAGGAGAAAACTAGCTAATGCGCGAAAGACTGCGTTTAGAACGTAAAGACTACAATATTTACCGTGGTGATACGGTCCAGAAAAAGTATCGCAAACTGATTATCGCAGTGGGCGTAATTATCCTGCTCTCGCTAATCGCATTCGGAGTTCTTAAAAGCCGTCACAAGCGCCAGACAACAGGTCGCCTGAATCAATTTACTGCGGCCTTAGAGGCTGAAGACTACGATAGCGCGACTGAGCTTTACCGCGAGATCCAAGCTGCTGCTGCGGATACCGAGGCGAAGCCACAAAGTAATTCTGAATATCGTGAAGTACAACTAGCTATGGAGGAGATTGTTAGTCAGCGGGTTAGTGAAATTTGCGAGGCTGTTTTACGAGGTCATGCACCGACTGAAAGTGAGCGCAATTTCATCGAAGGCATGCGAGATATTTCTGCTGTGGAAATAATGCCCTTAATTTACGAGAAGAGTGAAGACTGGCTGGATGGGAAGATTAGTAAAGAGCAGTGGCTCAGCCTAATTGACGCCTTCCAAGGTTTGAGCAATCTCGAGCGAATGGTCAATGACTTGCGCAAGCAACTGCCTGCTTTAGAACAGGCGGGCTATCGCTTTAAGACGGCCAAAGAAATCCAGGCTGAGGGCAATTGGGAGCGGACCTGGCAGTATTGGCAGGACATTGTCGATGATCCGGAGCTGGCGATATTTGCCAGGGAATATGCAGAGTTCAGGTTAAAGGAGTACCAGGAGACAGAGTATACGAATCTTCTGGCCCATGCAGCTGATTTAGAGGAGAGGCAGCGCTATTACAGTGCTCGCAAGCTAATTGATCGGATGCACAGTGTTTTTCCGGAGCGCCCAGAATTGCAGGAAAGTCTGGAGCGCCTGAACTCATATCTGCCAGAAAAGCTGGAGCGTTGGATTGATCCAGTTCCTGTCTTAGCAATTAGACCTCTAATTGCCCGCCCAGATTTGGCTTTTAGAGCTGAGAGCAATACCCAGCACGCCCAGCACAACTTACTGACAACTGATGAATTTAGGAAGTTTTTGGCCACGATGGAGGAGCAAAACTATGTTTTGATTCGCCCATCATTATTTTTCAATTATCCTAAATCTGAGCCGGAGATCATTGTTCCCCGTGGTAAAAAGCCCTTAATCCTCCTGCTTGAAAACGCTGCATACAGCACCTTAAATCAGGCAAACGGTACGGTGCAGAAGCTGATTTTAAATTCAAATCAAGAGATTCAAGGTTTTTATAAGGATAAAAATCGTGATGTCCTAGATCCGGAGAATAACTTTATCGGGATTTTAGAGGAGTATATCGCAGAGCATCCACAGTTCTCCTTTGATGGGGCAAGGGCAATTCTTGCTCTTTATCTGAGGGAAGATGCCCTCGGCTATATTTTGGACGAAACTATGTTGGAAAATCAAAATGAAGCCAGGAAAAAACAGTCTTTAATGCCTTATGTTATGGACAATGAGGATTATGCACTAGAGCAGACGAAAGTCAGGGAACTACTTTTGGCTTTAGAACGCAAGGGTTACGATTTGGCTTCGGCAGGACTCGGCACGGAGCTCTACAATCGATTGACTCCAACGGAGTTGCAGCAGGAGCTGTGGCGCTGGCAGGGCCTAATTGATCAGTTAAATCTAAGTGAGCCTGTAAAAATTTTGCTTTTTCCGGAAGGTGGCCACGTCTACTCAGATAGTGCTGCCTTGGATGTAGTTTTAAATCAGGGTTACCAGCTCTTAATCGGCATGGGACCCAAGCCCTATAACTACTACTTCGATTCCTTTGTCCACCTGGATCGGCAGACAGTTTCACCGGATAGTTTAGCTGCAGCCGATGCCTGGGGTTTGTCTGAGATTTTTAACGGAGTTGACATTCTAGATCACGATGTACGTAAGTAAATATTCTGCTCAAAGAAAATGCTTTCAAGCTTAGTTGAAAGCATTTTTTATACTTAAGATTTAGATTGCTAGTACTTATTAGAAATACTCATAGTAGAGAGTTTCTATAGCATAGTTACAGAATTTACCATCCACGACAAAAATGACTGACATTTCACTGTGATCTTGAATAATCATTTCAAGTGAGATTGAGGCTGCAGAAAGACAGTTGACCGCACGTGAGGTGACCCCCACGGTATCAGCCATTGCTTCGCCGACCAGCATGACCAGCGCCAAGCCCCGCACTAACTCAACGGATTCTAGCTCCAACTCATCGGTCAGTCTACGGATAATATTCTCTTCTTTAGACTTTGGTAAACTCTCGTCCCGCAAAATAATTGAAAGCGAATCGATAGAGGAGGGCATGTGCTCGAATGAGACTCCTTCTTCAGCGAGAATGCTGAGGATGTCCTTGACGATACCGACTCTACGATTAAGCAGATATTCAGAAATATTTAGGGAGCAAAAATTCCTAGAACCAGAGATCCCGGTGACAACCCCATCAAAGTTTGAGCGCTCACGCACGATCTTGGTGCCTTTGGCATCAGGATTATTCGTGTTTAAAATGTGGATTGGAATTGCTTTATTGTAAATTGGCAGCATTGCCTCAGGATGTACAACAGAAGCGCCAAGATAAGCCAATTCACGCATTTCACGATAGGAAATTTCTTTAATTTGCTTTGGTTCATCGACTAGCTCGGGATTCACAGCATAGACCGAATCAACATCAGTCCAGATCTCATAAATCTCAGCATCCACACCAGCAGCAATAATTGCACCGCTGATATCCGAGCCACCACGGGAAAAGGTTAAAACCTCGCCGTCCTGCGAAATCCCGTAAAAGCCGGGGATGACCAGAGTTCTTTCTTCGTAGCGCAATTGGCTGAGTAGGGTATAACTTTGGGGATCAATTTCAGCATCATCATGTGTGCCGTAAAGGAGTATCCCAGCATCGGCAGGGGACATGTAATGAGCCTCAATACCGGCCAATGTTAAGGCCTCAGCGAGGATTCTCGCGCAGGCATCTTCACCTTGTGCCTTGAGCTGAGCTTCATAAGCCGCAGCGTTCTCGATTGAACTATTAGCAGCATTTAAGATATTTTCTTCAATAATCCCGAGTAGCTCAGTCGAAATATTTAAATCGTGGGCGAGAGCAGTGATTCTTCGAGAAATCAGTTCATACTCACGCTTGCCATCAAAGCCATTAAGTCGTGCTTTGGCTAAACCAATCAATAAGTCCGTAATCTTTAATTCTGACGGGCGCCCCTTGCCAGGTGCGGATACGACAATAAACTGACGTCCCGGATCAGAGCTGACGATATCGATAACTTTTTGGATTTGTCCGGCGTTGGCTAAAGAGGAGCCACCGAATTTGCATACTTTTCTCAATTATTCATAACGAAGAATAACTTCGCCCCCCTTCCTCACATCTAGCAGTGTAAATTATGCTATAATCACCCAGACTTAGCAAGCAAGAGGAGGCAGAATTTGCGAATTAAAAATTTTTGCTCGCATTACCATACGAGTGATTTACGTGAAATAGATTGGGCAGGCCTTTATAACAGTGGTTACAGAGTTATTCTCGTCGATATTGACAATACCTTGGCCAAGCATGGAGCCGAAAGTCCAGACAGCTATGCCAAAGCAACAATTGAATCAATCCAGGCCGCTGGCCTCAGAGCAGTTGTGCTGTCAAATGCTGCTGGAGATCGCGCTGAGCGTTATGCTGAAAAACTAGGCATTGATGGCCTAGGTCAGGCTCACAAACCATCACCACGTAAGATTCTAGCCAAGTTGAGCGAGCTGAACTGCCCCCAGTCCAAAGCCATGATGATTGGTGACCAAATCTTAACCGACGTCTGGGCAGCACGAAAAGCAGGAATCACTTCCGTTAAGGTAGAGCCTAGATTCAAAGAGGAAATAATCACAGTTCGACTAAAGCGTTATTTGGAGTATTTGCTAAAAGCTTTTATTGACCTAGGTCAAGACTTACCCCGAAAAGCTTCAGCCGAACAGAAGTAAATCTGAAAAGCTTGCTTTTTTGACTGATTAAATGAATGGTTTAAACTTCGCTTCAGCCACTTAGGGCTCGCTGCCCAAGCTTGCTAGCGAAGCTCAGATTTAATACAATACACAATATATTTAAAGAGAAAATTAGGCAGAGAAATAAAGCTTAATTAAGTGGGAGGTATTTATGATTACAGCGGGTGAATTTAGAAACGGTGTCACCTTCATGATGGATGGCGATGTTTGCCAAGTGGTGGAATTCCAGCACGTTAAACCGGGTAAGGGGGCGGCCTTTGTAAGAACTAAATTCCGCAATCTAAAAACCGGTGCGACTGTTGAGCGCAGCTTTAACCCCACGGAAAAGTTTGAAAATGCCCAGTTGCAGAATAACGATATGTCGTATATCTATCGCGATGATGATCTCTGCTATTTCATGGATACAGAAACTTACGAGCAGTTACCAATTATGCCCGAGCTGATTGGTGATCCGATAAAATTCTTGAAAGAGGGCATGGTCTGCCGTGTTTTAAGTCATGACGGTGAAATTCTCTCGATTGAACTGCCTTACTTTGTCGAGTTGGAAATCGTTGAATGTGAACCTGCCGTCCGCGGTGACACAGCGCAAAATGCGAGCAAGAATGCAACCTTAGAAACCGGTGCTGTGATTCGTGTTCCTTTGTTTATTGAGAACCACGAAGTAGTTAGAATTGATACCAGAACCGGTGATTACATGGAGCGTGCTAAGAAGTAAATGGCTGAGTTAAGACCTGAGTTTAGTGTCAAAGGCGAGCGCAGTATGGCCCAGGGCTTTATTGCGCAGTATGCTGCTGAGGCTGCAGGTCATGTTGAAGGGGTTGCTGGCCTAGATACTGGGGTGATTATTTCCCTTAAGGAAGCCATTGGTGGTAAGCACGAGGGGCGAGGGGTAAAGGTCTTTTTCCCGAATCGTTCAGCGCAGAAAGTGCGGATTGAGGTTTACCCGATAGTTTACTTCTCTTTCATCCTACCGGACGTAGCTTGGCAGATTCAGGAGCGCGTTAAAAAGGACGTAGAGCTTTACACTGGTTTGATTGTAGAAGAAGTCAATGTCCACATCATGGGCGTGAGCCAAAGTAAGCCAAGTGAAGCGGTAGAGGAAAGGGCAAAGGAGTTACTTGAATGAGGAAGATTTTACGCAGTATAGGGGTGGTCCTTTTGGTCTTTGTACTATTAGTTTGCACCCTGCTTTTCTTTATTACGATTATTCCGGCTTTACGCGGAATGCTGAGCCAGTATATAGGTAATTTGGAGCTTTACGGTGTGCAAGATCGAGCCTACGCTCTTTTTATCCTGATTTTACTTAGCGCATTTGCCTTATACGCCTTAGTGAGAAGTGCTAACGCATCGGCTAAATTAAGACATACTGCAGTCGGTGGAATTTTAGTCTCAACAGCAGCGCTGGAAAGTATCGCCTTGAACTCTGCTAAGGCATCTCAGTCCGGGGTTAAAACTGCTAAAGTTAAGATTAGAAATCGTCAAAACAAGCAGATTTTGGTTTCTCTTTCAGTTAATGTTTATTCTGATGTTGAGATTCCAGTAATGATGGCCAGAGTTCAGGAAAGAGTAAAGAAAGATCTAGAGCATTATACTGGTCTGGCAATTGAAGCAGTTGAAGTTAAGGTCGCCAGGGTTGAAGAAATAGCAGCGCGGGTTGAGCGCTAGAAATGGTCCAAGCGATAGTTTAGCTATTAGCCGGGAGAAGATGAATGCAAAATAGAAATAACTTTATTAAGGATTTAATCAGCGGCATAAGTAGTGGAGGCGCCGGTGCTAAAGGCGCTCGCTATGCTTTTGTCCTGGCTTTACTCTTAGTTATTTTCGGCTTCTTCAAAACTTTATTTATTCTTTTAATCACTGTTTTAGGCTATTATATCGGAACCCGTTACTTCGGGAATCTGGATGATTTTAAAGAATTATTGGATAAGATTTTCCCTCCGGGTTACTTCCGCTAGGAAGACTCGCTGGCTGGACTGGAGTAGATATGTCGCGTAGAGAAGCACGTGAAAGTGCAATGAAAGTTTTATATAGTCAGGAAATCGATCAAAGTGCCAATTTAGAGCAGGCGAAGGAGCTTTTTCTAGCTAACTATCCTCTCCCGGAGGAGGACTTACTCTTCTTTGATCAGTTGATTGCAGGGGTCTTAGAACATCGCAAGGATTTAGACTTAGCAGTTGCTCCTAGACTTAGTGGCTGGACCATAGACCGCTTGCCAAAGGTCGACTTGACGATTCTCAGAATCGCCTTATATGAGTTGATTTTTACCGAATACGTCCCCAATAATGTGGCAATCGCGGAAGCGGTCCGCCTGGCTAAAACCTACAGTGATGATGCTGCTAGGCAATATATCAACGCGGTCTTAGGGAATCTAAATCGAGAGCTCGATGAGCTCAGTACTAAGCAGCCTGAATTATCAGCAAAAAATTTATTAAACGAATTAGAACAGGATCCAAAATCGTAGCAGATTAGTTTGGAGTTAGATTTGGCTCAAGACATTCTCACTGTCACTCAATTAAACATGAGAGTGGCAAACAAAATTAAAACAGACAGTGAACTGAATGGGATTAAGGTTGAGGGTGAGATTAGCGAACCCAAAGTCTATCGTTCAGGTCACTGTTATTTTACATTGAAGGATGAAGATTCGAATATTAGCTGCATAGCCTATGCCAGTGATTATCGTAAGCTCAGTTTTACTCCGCGAGCTGGCGATAAGGTAGTTGCGCTGGGGCGCTGTAATCTCTACACCAAGGAAGCGCGCTTTCAATTGATTGTACAGAGTTTAGAACCGATTGGTGAAGGGGAGCTGTATCGGCGTTTCATCGAATTGAAGAACAGGCTAGAGGCCCAAGGTTACTTTGCCCTAGAAAATAAGCAGAAAATTCCTTGGATGCCTAAGCGTGTAGCCTTCGTTTCATCGCCGCAGGGCGCAGTTATCCATGACTTTGTCTCAATTGCCAGACGGCGTTTTCCAAATTTCGACTTACTGTTAGTCCCGGCCAAAGTGCAGGGTGAGGGCTCAGCTGAATCCTTAATTCGTGGTCTAAAATTGGCAGAGGCCAAAGAAGATATTGAACTTATTGTCCTGGCTCGAGGTGGCGGTTCTTTACAAGATCTTTGGTCCTTCAACGAGGCTGCTTTGGCTGAGGCTATCTTTAAATGCAAAAAGCCAGTAATTTCTGCAGTTGGCCATGAGAGTGATTTTACAATTGCCGACTTTGTCGCCGACCTTAGGGCGCCTACACCTTCGGCAGCAGCCGAGCTACTTTATCCATCCTTGGCTGAGATTTACCAGACCCTCGATCGGGTTGAAAGAAGAATCTTACGCATCGCCTATCAAAGCTTAAGTCACTCCGCACTGAAATTAAGTCAATTGCAAAGGCGTTTGCAATTGCTTCAAAAAGCGGGTGGAACTAGTGAGCGAAATCGCTATGACCTAGCTTTTAAAGGGCTCAGCCGCCAGGGCAATGAATTAAAGCTGAAGCTTTCACATGAAGCCCGTAAATTAGATTTAACAGCCTACTATCGGAGTATTAAGGAGCGCTTAAGACAGTCCCAGCTGCAAATAAAAGCCTTTGATCATCGTTTACAGCAGGCCGTGCAGATAGGTGTTAAGCGTGAAGCTAAGGCCTTAGAAGCTTATAGCAGACAGCTCCAGGGTCTAAGTCCATTTGCGGTCCTCGAGCGTGGCTATGCCGTAGCCTTGGATTCGAAGGGTGAATTAATACGCAGTCCGAGGGACTTAGCTGATGGTAGTCAATTCGACTTGGTTTTAGAAAGCGGAAGAATTCTGGCACGAAAAGAAAAGACGATTAGCGAAGAGGGCAGAGAGTAGTCTGCTCAGCCCAGTGAAGAAAGCGAGTTAAAAATGAAAGAAATCGATTTAGAGCAAAATTTAAAGCAGGTCAATAAGAGTTCAGCTGAGAGCAATCAGACTGGGCAGCAGGAGCCTGAGGCCAAAGCTCAGACCAAGGACTTCGAAGCTCAGATGAGAGAACTGGAAAAAATAGTGGCTAAGCTTGAGTCCGGCGAGCTGAACTTAGAAGATTCGATCAAGTACTTCGAGCGTGGGCATGCAATCAGCCAAGACTGCCATAAGATTCTCCAGGAGATGGAAGAACGAATCCGCCTCCTCGACTTAGATAATCCTGAGCGCGAAGTGGAGTTTGAGATTTAATGACAGAGCAAATTCTGAGAATTTGGCCGGATGGCAGAGCTCAAGAGTTTTCAGAGGCCCTATCTGATGCACTTCGGGGAGCTGAGGAGCTGGGGGATTTTATCGCTGCTGCAAACTATGCTTGTAGCGGAGGTAAGCAGATTAGGCCAGCCCTCCTATGGGCTGTGGCTCAAGCTTACAATTTGGACTTTGCAGAGCTGCTTCCGTTCATGATAGCCCTGGAATTGATTCACAATTATTCCTTGGTCCACGATGATTTGCCTGCTATGGATAACGACGACTTGCGCCATGGTAAGCCAAGCTGCCACCGGCAATTTGGCGAGGCAAAAGCAATTTTACTGGGTGATTATCTGCTCAATCGGGCTTATGAAATTCTCATTCGAGCAATCGATTCACCGGCCAAAAAAGATGCAGCTGGAAGAATTGCCAAGGCAGCTGGTGGCTTCGGAATGATTGCCGGACAGTTGAAAGATTTGGCAGCTGAACTGGAGACGAAGGCAGAATTAACTTCATTAGAAAAGCTCAATTATCTCAGCGAATTAGAGGCTATCCAAGAGCTTAAAACTGGAGCTTTGATTGAAGCTGCTGTACTCGTACCATTAGACCTAGCGCTAGCTCCAGCTCAGGATTATAGTTTGTGGCAAGCATATGCTGCGAATTTAGGTCGTGCGTATCAGATTAAGGATGACATCTTAGACTTTACTGCTTCAGAAGCTGATTTAGGCAAGTCCTTGGGTAAGGATGAGCGTGATGAAAAGCTTACAGCAAGTAGAATTATGGGTCTAAAGGGTGCAGAGCAGCACTACGCTCAGCTCTGCCGCTGTATCAGTGAAAAATTGGCTGAGCTCTCCGCTCTGCCGGGACTAAATTTAAGCGCCTTAAAGATACTCAGTGACTTTATCCTGGAGAGAGAATTTTGAGCGATATTTTAAGTAAAATAAACCGTCCTGAAGAGCTCAAGACTTTGACTGAAGCTGAAGTCGAGAGTCTGGGTTTTGAGCTGCGCGAAACGATTATTCAAAGAGTTTCAGAAAACGGTGGTCACCTAGCCTCAAATCTTGGCGTCATAGAACTAACGCTTGCTTTGGCCAGAATCTTCGACTTTACAGCTGGACATGATCAGCTGATTTTTGATGTTGGTCACCAAAGCTATGCTTGGAAATTAATTAGCGGTCGACGTGAGGCTTTCAAAACTCTGCGTCAAGAGTCGGGTTTGGCAGGTTTCCCAAAGCGTGAGGAGAGCCCCTACGACTTTTTTAATACGGGGCATGCTTCGACCTCTATTTCGGCGGCCTTAGGTCTGAGTCGTGCGCAAGCGATAAAAGGCCAAGAGGGCAGTGTAATTGCGATTATTGGAGATGGGGCAATTGGCGGCGGGATGGCCTTTGAGGCCTTAAATGATGCCAAGCCAGATGACGATATTTTAGTCATCCTCAATGACAATCAGATGTCGATCGCAGAGAATGTGGGTTCTTTGGCTAAGCGCTTGGGTGAACTAAGAATTAAGGCGGACTACCAAGATTTTAAGCGGCGTTGGCGCCCGCGCCTGGAGAATCATCCGAAATTATTGCATTCCTTGCGCAGCTTCAAATCTTTGGATCGACTCTTGATCAGAAGGACTGGTGTTTTCTTCGAAAGCTTGAACTGGCGTTACTATGGCCCTTTGAATGGTCATGATATTGCGGGCTTAGAGCGCCACTTGAAGGCTTTAAAAGGAATTCCTGGGCCAAAGTTACTCCATATCTATACTGTAAAAGGCAGGGGCTACGCCTATGCTGAGGAGTCGCCTGAATCCTACCATGGCGTAGGTAGTTTTGAGATTCCGGACGGGCTTTCACCAAAGCTTGGCGACCGCCAGAGTAGTTTTTCTAAAGCCTTTGGCTCAAGCCTTTTGCGCCATGCCGAGACTTCTCCTGAGCTTTGTGCGATCACTGCAGCGATGCCAGGAGGCACTGGCTTGAAAGATTTTGCAGAAAAATATCCGGAGCGCTTTTTTGATGTCGGCATAGCTGAGCAGCATGCAGCCTGTTTAGCCGCAGGTTTAGCGGCTGGCGGGATGAAGCCAGTTTTGGCCTTGTATTCGACTTTTCTCCAACGAGCTTATGACCAATTAATTCACGATATTGCCCTACAAAGATTAGCGGTGATGATTGCAGTCGACCGGGCTGGCCTAGTGCCGAATGATGGTGAGACACATCAGGGCCTATATGATTATGCAATGCTCGCAAATCTGCCCCAGATTAAGAGTTTTGCTCCGCGTGATCTTTTAGATATCGATCAGATCTTCGATGATTTTTTAGCTGATAACTCAGCCTATATGATGCGCTATCCAAAGGATCGAGCTGAGATATTTCCCCAATTACCAAGCCGTAGAATCTTGGGGGGAGTGGATAAAATTCACTCAGGGAAAGATTATACAGTACTAATTTTAGGTACAGTTTTAAAGGAATACTTAGCAATTATTCAAGGCTTAGAGGAGCGGAATCTGACTGGAGATTTATTTTCAACAGCGGCTTTTACACCCTGCCTGAGTCCTGAATTTCTCGAATCCTGTGCGAGGACAGGTCATTTAATAATTCTCAGTGAAACGCTAAAACCCTTATCCTTTGGGACTTACATCAGTGGTAAAATTGCGGAGAGTGGACTTAGCTGCAAGCTTCTTGACCTAGCTATAGAGCAGAATCTTGATTTTAGTGGAAACCGTCATGAACTGCTTGAGAAAAGTTCTCTGTCTGCTTTGAAAATTCAACAAAAGCTGATATTATACTTACATCAGCAGCTCGAAAAGTCGAGGTAAAAGCTTGCGGATTGGTATTTTTACAAATGAAAGCAGAGATCCGGGTTTCCGGATCACGCAGCAATGTGTGCAGGTAATTGCGGCAGGCGGTGGGGAGGCTTTAATTAGCTCAAGAGAACTAGCAGCCGCTCTAGCTTGCACTTCCGGAGACTATGCAGATTGTGATTTATTAATCAGTCTGGGTGGTGACGGAACCTTTTTGGCCATGACTCATTTACAAGGTGCTGAGCAGATTCCAATGATTGGTATAAATTTGGGTTCAGTTGGCTTTTTGCCAATTATTGAGCCGGAAAATTTAGACCGAGATTTGACTGCGATCTTGCAAGGTGAGTACAGCATTGAGGAGCGGATGCGTTTGCAGTACTCAATTCATAAGAAAAGTGGAGAGGTCAGGGACTCCGGAATGGCTTTGAACGATGTCGTGGTGCACCGGGGTGCAAGCAGATCGATCCTAACTTTAGATTTATGGATTAATGAAGATGAGGTAGAACGGGTTCCTGGCGATGGCCTGATTGTGGCTACACCGACTGGTTCAACTGCATATACCTTGTCTGCTGGTGGGCCAATAGTCCACCCTTCAGAGGCTGCACTGATTGTTACTGCTATCTGCCCACATACTTTGCACAATCGCAGTTATTTAGCGAACGCGGGAGCGGTGGTCAAGGTTGCCTTACCTGAGAATAGTAAGCCCGTAACCTTGTCTGCTGACGGGCGCGAGCCATTGCCGCTGGAGCCGGGACAGTATATCGAAGTTAAACAGGCAGGTCAGGCATTAAAGATGCTGCGCCTAGGGCGCGACAATTTTTATGATACTTTGGCCGACAAGATCCAAAAAAGGGGGATTAGTAAGTGAAACCATCAAAGAATCCAAGACAGAACAGAATTTTACAAATCGTGCGCAGTCAGAATATCAGCACCCAAGAGGAGCTGGTTGAGGCGCTCAAGAAAGACGGACTGGAAGTTACGCAGGCTACAGTTTCCAGAGATATTAAGGAATTGGGCATCATCAAGGTTGCAACAGCGACCGGTGAGCAGAAGTATATTCCGATGAATAAAAGTGGTGAGGGTGCTTCAGGCCGTTTGATGAAGGTCTTTACCGAAGCAATTACTTCCTTAGAATTGGCCAGTAACTTTGTCGTTGCAAAAACCTTGCCGGGAATGGCTCAGGCTGCTGCAGCTGCACTGGATTCAATGCACTTGGAAGAGCTTTTGGCATCCTTAGCCGGTGATGACACAATTTTTATTGCTACTGCAGATGTAAAACAGGCAGAATCACTTTGCAAAAAGCTTAGAAAGCTCGCCAACCTGGAATTTGACAGCCTTGACGGGGTGAATTAACAGGGGTAGATAATGCTGCAAACATTGTCGATAACCGACTTTGCCTTAATCGAACGGCAGCAGCTAGACTTCAAAGAGGGTCTAACTGTAATCAGTGGCGAGACGGGAGCAGGCAAATCGATTTTAATCGATGCTTTTGCTTTGCTTCTAGGTAAGCGTGCAAATCGAGAAATGATAAGAGAGGGCTGTGACAAGGCAATTGTTGAAGCCCTTTTTTATGGCCCGGAAAAGTATATAGAGCCAAATTTACTTACTGAACTGGGCTTTGAAAATGATTCAGAGTTAATTTTAAGTCGTGAGATTCGGACTGATGGCCGGAGTTATGCCAGGGTCAACGGGCGTTTGGTAACGCTTAATTTACTGAGCGAATTAAGTAGTAAATTAATTGCAATTCATGGCCAAAACAGTCAGGAAGAAATCTATCATCCGCCAGCCCAATTAAAGCTTTTAGATAAATTTGCTGGGCCAGAGCACCAGGCTGCTTTAAAGGCATGGGAAGCTGGAGTCATGATCAGGCGTGAGCTAGTTAGTGAATTGAAGCAGCTCGGACTCTCACCACGTGAGCGTTCACGGGAACTGGAGCTACTGGAGTATCAGATCGCCGAGTTGACGGAAGCTCAGCTCGAAGCGGGTGAAGATGAAAACTTAGAGCGCAAGCACAAGAAGCTGTCCGCACTATCAAAGATTAATCAGGATTTAGATCAGTTTGAGGCCTTGTTTTCAACTGCTGAAGATGGGGGTATTCGGACTAATCTTCAGGCAGCTTTAAAAGCTTTGGAATACCCTGCGCGCTTTTCAAAGAAACTTTCCAACTTACGTTCAGAAGTCTTACTGATGAGCGAAAATGCCCGAGAGATTGCATATAGCCTCTCTGATTTAAGGAGTCAATTGGCGATTGATTCCGAATCCGCAGCTGAGATTAGCGAGCGCTTGGAAGAGATTAATGAGTTAAAACGCAAGTACGGCGATACGCTGGACGATATTTTTGCTTTTCTTGAACAGGCTCAGACTAGAGAAGCTTATCTGAAAAATAGTGAGCAGCGCTTTGCTGAGCTCCAAGCAGAACTCAAGAAAGTGGAGGCTGATCTTTGCACTAAGGCTGAAGTCTTAAGTCGAGAGCGCAAGCGCACAGCCGAGCGCTTTGCCGAGGCCATGCAAGCTAGCTTAGTCGATCTTAATTTACCTAAGGCGCGCTTTGCGGTGAGGATTTCCGCTGCTGAGACTAAGGCTTTTCCATTAAGTGGCCGAGATGAGCTGGAATTTTTATTTTCGGCAAATGAGGGCGAGAGTCTGAAAGCACTAGCTAAGGTAGCTTCCGGCGGTGAAGCTTCACGCTTAATTCTTGCAATTAAGTCAATTCTGGCTGACCAGGCGGAGATACCAGTTTTAATTTTTGATGAGATTGATCAGGGCATAGGTGGGCGCACTGCGGCGAAAGTTGCTCAGCGCCTGCATAGTTTAAGCCGCGAGCGCCAGGTTTTTTGCGTTACCCATAGTGCTAGTATTGCAGCTCAGGCTGACACTCACTTCTTACTTGAGAAGAGCTTTAGTGCTGGGCGAACTAAAACAAGCAGCATTGAATTAAAGGCTGAGGCTAGGTTAAATGAGGTGGCGCGTTTACTCAGTGGAGCAGAAGCTCCAGCTGAAAGCTTGGCTTTAGCGCAGCGCCTATTAAATCAGGATGAGATAAATTATTCAGACTAGATTCAAATCGCAATAGAGATGATATGAGGTGTCTATGCGTGAGATTTTATTAGATGGTAGGTCCCTTAAAGCGGCTGAGGTTGAGGCCGTAAGTCGTGGTGCTAAAGTTCGAATTTCTGAGGCGGCTTTAATCAAGGTGAAGCGCTCGAAAGAGCTAGTTTGTGACTTGGCTCAGCAGAATCGACCGGTGTACGGGATTTCTACTGGTTTTGGCGAGCTTTCAAAAGTCAAGGTCAGTCCCGAGGACAATGGTCGCTTGCAGCGTAATCTGATTTTGAGCCATGCCTGCGCCTTAGGTGAACCCTTGGATAGAAGCTCAGTTAGGGCAATTATCTTGCTGCGCTTAAATACTTTGCTGTCTGGCTTTTCTGGAGTTAGTCCAGAGGTAGTTACGAACTTAGCGAAGTTTTTGAACCTAGACCTTTGTCCCCTAGTTCCGGAGAAGGGCTCACTCGGAGCCTCCGGTGACTTGGCCAATCTGGCTCATATTGCGCTTTGTCTAATCGGCGAAGGTCAGCTAGCCGAGGCAGGCGGACCCTACCGTCCAGCAAGGGAGATTTTAAAAAAACATGGAATTGATGCCATTACTCTGAGCGGCAAGGACGGCTTAGCGATTATTAACGGGACGCCTTTAATGGCCGGGCTCGGTATTTTAGCCTGGCGTGAAGCTGAAGCTCTCTGGCATTATGCAAATTTTGCTGCGGCCTTGACCTTTGAAGCATTTCGCGGAATCAGTAGAGCCTTAGATCCGCGGATTCATGAACTGCGGCCTCACCCTGGGCAAATCCTGACTGCGCGCTTATTAAGGGCGTATTTGGCCAAATCCGAGTACCTTGATTCTAGATCGGACGACGTCCAGGACCCCTATACCTTACGCTGTACACCACAGGTTCATGGAGCTAGTTACGATGCAATAGAGCACGTTGGTCGTGTCTTGGAAATTGAACTTAATTCAGTCACGGACAATCCTCTGGTCTTCCCGGAGGCTGAGGATGTAATTTCCGGTGGTAATTTCCATGGGCAACCACTAGCTTTAAGCTTGGATTACTTAGCGATTGCAGTGAGTGAGCTGGCAAATATCTCTGAACGTAGAATCGAGCGCCTGGTGAACCCGCAGCTCTCGGAAGGTTTACCTGCCTTCTTAGTCGCTCATGAGGGTGTCAATTCTGGTCTAATGATTCCCCAATATACAGCAGCCTCACTAGTTTCGGAGAACAAGGTTTTAAGCCATCCTGCTTCAGTTGACTCCATTCCCTCATCGGCAAACAAGGAGGATCATGTATCGATGGGGGCAAATGCGGCGCGGAAGCTGCGCCAAATTGTTTGGAACAGTCGTCAGGTCATTGCAATTGAATTATTGACAGCAGCTCAAGCCATAGATTTATTGCCACCGGCCAAACTAGGCGCTGGCACTAGTTTAATTTATCAGGCGGTGCGAGAAAAGGTGAAGTTTTTAGCTGAAGACAGAATTTTAAATGAGGATATAAAAGCGCTCAGTGAAATGCTTGCAGAACGCAATTTCTTAGAACAGATTGCCGCAGACTTTCCTGAGCTTGAGGATTTAAACCGGCCTAGCACGCTGGAGAAAGGAAGTTAAGATGACAGCTATTATTGAATCAGTTCCTAATTTTTCATGCGGCAGAGATCCCGCCGTTTTGGCCAAAATTTTAGCCCCCCTGGAGGCCCAAAGAGGTGTCAAAGTTCTGGACTACAGCAGTGATTATGATCACAACCGCTCGGTCGTGACGGTGATGGGTGAGCCAGAAGCCTTGCTTGAGGCTTTATTTCAGTCAATCAAAGTCGCCTCTGAATTAATTGACCTCCGTGAGCACCAAGGTGAGCATCCGAGGATGGGTGCTTGCGATGTTGTGCCCTTTATCCCCCTACGTAATGCCGACTTAGCAGACTGTACAAAGCTGGCTGAAGAGCTCGGTGAGCGGGTGGGATGCGAACTTGAGATACCGGTCTACCTTTATGAGTCTTCGGCACGGCAAGCTGAGCGGAAGAATTTAGCTAAGATCCGGAAGGGACAGTTTGAAGGCTTTGCGGAAAAGATCCAGCAAGCGGAATGGGCCCCTGATTTTGGCCCGGCCAAAGTTCACCCCTCTGCTGGCTGTACGGCAATTGGCGCAAGAATGCCTTTAATTGCTTTTAACATTAACTTAAACAGTTCAGATTTAGCCATCGCTGATGCGATTGCCAAGAAGGTTAGACATATCGGTGGGGGTCTGCGCTTTGTCAAGGGCATGGGCGTAGAACTCAAGGAACGGGGCATAGTTCAGGTCTCGATGAATCTGGTAAATTATGAGAAATCTGCCATTTACCAGGCTTTTGAAATGGTCAAAATGGAAGCCAAACGCTACGGGGTAGAGGTTATCGGCAGCGAGCTGATTGGTTTAGCCCCGATGCAGGCACTAATTGACTCGGCGATTTATTATCTACAGATCGAAAATTTCTCAGCTGATCAGATTATAGAACATCGCCTCTTAGAGGGAGCAGATGATGAATAGACAGCTTTTTATCAGTGATTGTATTTTTACTGCAAATCCCAAAAAACCCCTGATTTCTGGTGCAATACTAGTCCAGGACGGGATTATCGAAGATGTCATAGAAGGCTTCCCCGATAATGAGCTATTGAGAAAAGTGGATAAAATCCATGATTTAAGAGCTCAGTTGCTTTGCCCAGGTTTAGTTGATGCGCATACGCATTTGGTCCATGGTGGGAGCCGCGAAAATGAACTTTTAATGAAGCTCAACGGCAAAAGTTATATGGATATCCATGCCGCTGGAGGTGGTATCTTTTCGACCGTGAGGGCCAGTCGACAGGCTTCAGAGACTGAGCTTTATGAAAAGGCTAAGGCAACGCTTCAGCTAATGTTGGAACACGGCAGCACTACAGTAGAGAGTAAGAGTGGGTATTGCCTAGACTTAGAAGGTGAATTGAAGTTACTGCGTGTCAACCAAAGGCTGCAAGCAGAGCAAGCGGTCGATCTTGCCATTACTTATATGGGGGCTCACGCTACCCCGCAGGATTATCCTGGTGGACACGAGGCCTATATTGAAGACATGATGACTGAGATTATGCCGCGCGTGAAGGCTGAAAATTTGGCAGAATTTGTCGATATTTTCTGTGAGGAAGGCATTTTCTCCTTAGCAGAAACAGAGGCCTTAGGCCAGCGCGCAAAGGAACTGGGCTTTAAGCTGAAAATCCATGCTGATGAAATTGTTAGCCTCGGTGGAGCGGGGCTGGCCGCAGATTTAAAGGCTGTATCTGCAGAGCATTTAATGCAGATCAAAGATTCTGATATCGAAAAACTAAAAGCTTCAGGCACAGTGGCAGTTTTACTTCCGGCAACCTCCTTTTTCTTGATGTCGCCCCAGTATGCACCAGCACGAAAGATGCTAGATAGTGGGGTTACTGTGGCCCTAGCAACAGATTACAATCCGGGCTCTTGTCCTTGTCCTAATCTCCAAATGGTCATGTCTTTTGCAGCCTATCAATTAAAGATGACTCCACTGGAAATTCTCTTTGCGGTGACCATCAATGCTGCAAAGGCAATTGATCGCGCGGATCGAATTGGCAGTATCGAGCCTGGAAAAGAATGTGATCTCGTTGCATTTAAGGTTAAGAGTCCGGAAGAACTGATATATAGTTTCGGGCGCAACCTGGTTTCTGATGTCTGGAAAGCAGGCCGCCATCTGGTCCATCAATAGCGAAAGAGAGGAATTAAAATGGCTAAACTAGTAGATTATTCACTCCGGGATTTCGTGCGTGAGACAGCATCTAATTCACCAGCTCCTGGTGGGGGCTCCTGTGCGGCCCTGGCTGGGGCCGAGGCGGCAGCCTTAGCACGCATGGTCATCAGTCTGAGTTTAGGTAAGAAGGCTTTCCTCGAGCTCGAGCAGGAGATCCAGGACGCTTTTATCGGTAAGCAGGAGATCTTGCAGCGCCTTGAAGACCGTCTCCTTTACCTAGTTGATGAAGATACCCAAGCATTTCTCAAATTAATGTCGGCCTTCAAACTGCCTAAATCTGAGGAAAGTGAAGTGAAGCGCCGGAAAACTGCGATAGCAGAAGCTACTATTACGACTGCTTCGGTGCCCCTGGCTACTGCGCAGGCTGTGATGGAGGTGCTGGAGTTGCTACCTTTAATTGCCCGCTACGGCAATCGTAACTGCCTGTCAGATATCGGCACGGCGGCCTTGCTTGCAGATACGGCTCTAGGCGGAGCTCACTTTAACGTCCTGATTAATTTACCGGGAATCAAAGATGAGAAATTTGTCAAAGATGCGAGGACGCAGGTCGAGCTGCAGAAGGCTCGGGGTAACGAATTAAAGGATGAAGTTTTAGCTGAGGTCTACGCCGGATTAAAGTAAAGTCGCTCTGGCCTCGGGCCAGGCTCTAGCTCATAGCGCGCGAAGAATGCTTTAAAATCGTCCGGCCAATCGCTACTTAGCTTGATCAGCTTAGCGTCATAAGGGTTAGTGAATTCTAGATAGTCAGCGTCCAAGGCCTGTCGTGTGAAGTGAAACTCTGCCTCCTGGGGCAGGAAGTGATCGCAGCGCAGTTGCTCTAATCTGAGTCTTGCTTCGAGTGAATAGAAGCTGTAATTAGGCTGGAGGACGGAGTCTAGGGCAGAGCGCCCGTAAAGCCAGTCACCGAGGAGCGGAAGCCCTAGGTAGAGGGCGTGCGCTCTGATTTGGTGCGTCCTACCGCTTTCTAATTGGACATCGAGTAAAGAGACATCTACTTTGGGAAAGTAGGCCCACTCACGAAAGTGTGAGATAGCCAGATTTTCCTCGCCACCGGCAATCCGCTGGATACTCCGGAGGGGATTTCTTTGAATTCCGTTACGTATTGTGATGGAGCTTTGAGGCAGACGGCCATGCACTAGCACGCGATATGCTTTAATCGACTTTTGACCTTGGAGCTGCTCGTGGACATGGGGATTTAGTCCAATCGGTACGAGCCCACTCGTATCCTTATCGAGGCGGCGAATAGGATGTAGGCTCTGTGCTGAGATTAAAGTGGTTAAGGCATAGTCTTCCTGGTAGGAGGGGTGCACTAGAATCCCAGCTGGTTTCCGGATGACTAAAAGCCAGGGGTCCTGGTAGGCAATTTCTGCACCAGAGCTGGCTAGGGCATCAAGCCTTAGTTCGGGTGAGCTTAAATCTGGGCAGACTGCTCTAAGATGGTCTCCGGCCTTGACTCGATCAATCATTCTGCGCTTTTGACCATTGATGAAGAGGGCACCACGTAGGCGGATAGCCTTGATCCTGCTGCGTGAGAGTTTAAAGCGCCGTGCCAAAAAATCCTTTGCGGCAAGATTGGCAAAGTTTGGCTCAACAATTGTCTCAAATGCTAAAAATTCACTCATGAATCCCTATTATACAGTTATTTGACAGTGACCTGCCCGACTCATACAATGATAGACATGCCAGTAGGCATAATGCAACTTGATAATTAAATAGGAGGTGATGCGCATGTACTTATACATGTTAGCGGGCTTAGTGCTCGGCGCGATTCTCGCCTCCGCTTTGGTCTATCACTATTTCACAAAAGGTTATAGCAAGGCTAGTAAGGAATTAGCAGAAAATACAGCGCGCAGCTTGCAGGAAATTGAAGAGCGCAAAGTAGAAGCTTTGAAAGCCGGTGAGAGTAGGAAGCGTGAGCTTCTCTTAGAAACTAAAGAGGAAGTGCACAAGGCAAAAATTGACCTCGATCAAGCTGTCCGCGAAAAACGACTTGAACTACAAAAAGAACGTCAACGCTTAGAGCAAAAAGAGGAAAATCTTAGCCGTAAGGCACAAGCAAATGAGGATCGTGAAAAGCATTTAAATAATAAAGATAAGCAGCTAAAAGAACGTGAAGACGCATTAAGCAATATTGAGTTTGAAAAACAACAGGAACTTGAACGCTTAGCAGGATTAAGCCTCAATGAGGCACGTGACATTCTCTTGAATGAGGCACGTGAAACCTATACCAGAGACTTCGCCATTCTCTTGAAGAATTTAGAGGCGGAAGCTCGGGAAAAAGCAGACTTAACTGCTAAGGAACTGATTGTAACTTCAATCCAACGCTATGCTTCAGACTATGTTTCTGATGCGACTGTTTCCGTAGTTAATTTGCCGAACGAAGAGATGAAGGGGCGAATTATCGGGCGTGAAGGTAGAAACATCAGAACTATTGAGAGTTTGACTGGCGTCGACTTGATTATTGACGACACGCCAGAAGCAGTCATTCTATCCTGCTTTGACCCAATTCGCCGTGAAATAGCCAGAATTGCAATTGAGAAACTGGTCTTTGATGGGCGAATTCATCCGACTCGGATTGAGGAAATGGTGGAAAAAGCACGGAAAGAAATCGCAGTTACAATTCGCGAAGCCGGAGAACAGGCCGTGTTCGAAACAGGTGTGATGGCTTTACACCCCGAACTGGTCAAAATTCTTGGCCGCATGAAGTTCCGGACTAGCTACGGGCAGAATGCCTTACAGCACTCCATAGAAGTCGCGAAAATTACCGGCATGTTGGCTTCCGAGCTGGGCTTGGATGTCAATTTAGCAAAACGTGCAGGCTTACTCCACGATATCGGTAAGGCGATTGACTTCGAACTGGAAGGATCGCACGTAGAACTTGGCTCACAAATTGCACGGAAGTACCGTGAGCCGGAGGTTGTGGTCAACGCAATTGAATCTCACCATGGTGATGTGGAGGCAACTTCAATGCTCTCCAAATTGGTTGCTGCAGCCGATGCGATATCTGCTGCTAGACCAGGCGCCAGGCGTGAGAATATTGAAACCTACATCAAGAGAATTGAAAAGCTCGAAGAGATTGCAAGCAGTTTCCCAGGTGTAGAGAAGGTCTTTGCAGTACAAGCAGGGCGTGAGGTTAGAGTCTTGGTCAGACCGGAAGAAGTTAAGGATGAGGATTTAATCATCAAAGCTCACGAGATTTCCAAGCGAATCGAAGAAGAACTAACATATCCTGGCCAAATTAAGGTCCAGATGATACGTGAGTTTAGAGCCAGCGAATACGCAAAGTAAGCAAAAAGAAGCTAGAGGGCTATTGTAGAGACAATAGCCCTTTTTTTTCTGCCTTTTTTCGGCTAGACTTTGAAGGATGGAAAGACGAACAGCAGCTTTTTTAAAATTCCTGACTTTGCTTCTCTGCTTTGCCTTCTTGCTCAGCTCCTGCGGCTTAAAAAAGACGCCTCAAAAAGAGCAAAAAGCCAAAGAGCAAGAATATAGTAAAGAGGGCATCAGTCCTGACAAGATTGCTCAGGCCAGTCCGCTTTTGCGGATTGCTGCGCGCCGCAGTGAAAGCTGGCATCCTCTGGAGCAAGATGAGGCTGCTAACCAGGCTGTAATGGCGCTAGTCTATCGCGGTCTTTTCCTGATTGATTCGAATGAAAAAGTGGCCTTGGATTTAGCGGAATCTGCTGCCTTCAGTGAAGATGGACTACACCTCACGATTGCCTTACGGAAAGACTTATCCTTTGCAGATGGCAGAGCAATAAGTTCTAGAGACTGTGCCAGTTCCTTAAATTACTTTAGGGCAGCGCAACTTTTGAAATTAGACGAAAATTTAAGCTTAGAAGAACGGACGATAGAAATCCTCGAATTAACAGATTTGACTGACGAAGATGTGCTACGAGATTATGCGGAAAAACAGCAGGAAGATTCTGACTTTGCAGCTGAGTCTGAAGAGGAAGAAGACCCAGCTACAAAAGAGGAGGCAGATTCAGCTCTCATGGACCTTGATACTGAGGCTGTTAAGGCTGACTTTCGCCTACCGGCCTTGCCCTTTAGAGAAAGCGATGTGCTCGGCTTAAAAGCCCTGCAAGCAATTCACTCTGTGGAGCTTTTAGATGAGAAGGTCCTGCGGATTAATTTCAACAGATATGCACCAGAAATTGTCTATCGTCTAGATTTTCCGATTTTACCAGCGACTGATTTACTAGCCGGGAAAAGCGAATTTCCAGCGACCGGTTCCTTTACTGTAGCGCGTACTTACGGCGATGGCAGCCTACTTTTGAAATCTAGAGACCAGGCCTACAACATTAAAGAAATTCTCGTCAAGTCTTACGCGACTGAGGATTTAATGCTGCGAGCCCTGACTGAAGATGAGCTTGACCTGATTTACCTCGGCCCTGAAGCTTATCGGGCCTTTAGTCGGAGACGAGATTTACGCTCATTACCTAAGCCAGGAGGCGCCTATCATCTTTTATTGCCGGGAACTGTCTCAGGACATTTGTTTGCGGATCCGGAAGTCGCCAAGTCATTCTTCCGCTTATGGATCAAGCATCCGGAGTATTCGGAGCGGGTGGTGGGACTAGAGACTGCAGCCTTTCCACTCAGGCCGACGGCGGATTTATGGGCTTATATCCGTAATTTAAAACAAAATGATGCTAATTTGAGTCAATTTGTCCTTGCTGAACAAACTAAGCTTCAGCTGGTCGCTCCTGATTTACCCGAGATTGCTGAAAACGCGAAGCTTTTAAGGGATATGTTCTTTGAATTGAATATTGATCTTGAGATTCAGCTCTATCCTGAAGAGGAGTATCCTGGGGTGGTTAAGGGTGGAGATTATGATTTGGCCTACCTAGTTTTAGACTTAGATTACCCCTTTGATCCGATCAGTTTTTATAGTCAGTTAGCATATTATAGAAGTGACTTTACTTCGGCTTTAATTGATTTAAGAGAAGAAGTTTATCGGCTGGCAGATTTCCAAAGGAACCTGCTCAGTGTTCTGGCCAAGGTTGAATACAATCATGATGAGATGCAGGCTGCAGCTAGAGATTACTATAAGTTAATGACCGAAGTTAGTTTTTATGGTTTGGGTTTTGCGGCCGAAGGCTTACTTTTGAGCCCGCGGATATCTGAGTATTTTACCCTCTTACCCCATGACCCTTATTACCATCTGAAGGAGATAACAGTATGGCAAAATACATCAGCTGGATCATCGTTGCCTTAGATCAGCTCAGCAAGTTCTTAGTCCGTAAATTCCTACCTTTGGGTACAGAAATACTTATTATACCCGGCTTTTTTAAATTGCAGCAAAGTCGTAATAAGGGAGCCGCTTGGGGTTTTTTGAGTGAGCATAGCTGGGGGATTTATCTTTTGAGCGGGATTTCTCTAATTGTGGCCGTTCTGCTTTTCTTTTACTCTCGTAAGATTAAATCTAAGCATTTGTATTTAGCCATCCGCATCCTATTGGGAGGTGCCGTGGGCAATCTGATTGACCGCCTATTATTTGCTGAGGTGGTGGACTTTTTGGCCTTTAAATTCGGCAGCTATAACTTTCCCAACTTCAATCTGGCGGATACGGCAATTTCTCTGGCTGCAGTTTATCTCTTCGTGCTAATTCTCTTTAAGCAGGATGAATTTAATGAGCTAGTGGCAGAGTAGTCTATGCAAGGTTATTCGCTTAAAAAATTACAAATCGAGGCAGAGGAAGCTGATCAGCGCTTAGATAAGGTCTTGGCGCGCAGATTAAAGCTTCCACGTAATGAAATTGCTGACTGCTTCAAAAATGCTCAGGTGAAGCTTGATGGGAAAATAGTTAAAGCGTCGTTTAAAGCCCCTTTAGCTGCCAGCGTAGAGATCTATTTAAAAGCTCCCGAAGCTGAGCTGAAGCCGAGCCTCGAACTTTCTGACTATGGGGTGAAGATCCTTTACGAGGACGCTTATTTACTGCTCGTTAATAAGCCGCGCGGCTTAATCTGCCATCCTGGTGTAAGGCAGCCTGATAACAGTTTGATTGATTGGTTAAGACTCTATTTAGGGAAGAAAGCTGAAGCGGGAGAAAAGGGGCGTGAGGGTTTAGTTCATCGCCTCGATCAAGGAACCTCCGGCGCCTTAGTTTTAGTGAAGGATCAGTCTGCTTATTTAAAGCTTAAAGAGCAGTTTATGAAGCGCACAGTTGTTCGCGAGTACCTCGCTTTAGTCTGTGGTCAGCCACCCACTGCTGAGGGTGAAATTCGCTACAAAATAGGGCGCAATCCGCAGCGTCCGACTAGCTTTTGCTGTCGTCCTGATGGCCGGGAGGCAATCACTCACTATCGGAGCCTTTCTAGCACGGGGCGCTACAGCCTTTTATCCTGTAGTTTGGAAACTGGTCGTACGCACCAAATTAGAGTTCATTTGAAGGCTTTAAATTGCCCGATCTGGGGGGATGAATTATACGCGCCAAAGCACGCTTTGGATGCTCAATTCATGGCTCTTCACGCCTATCACCTCCGCTTTAAACATCCGATTAGTGGAAAAGAAATGGACTTTTGGCTGCCGCCGCCAGCAGACTTTATGGACTTACTTGATCAGCTGGATTTAAAGGCAGCTTTACCTCCTCTGCTATTAGAAAATGAAGGGTGCTATAATTAGTTCTATGATTACACGCACAATGAGCTTAGAGAGCCCACAGGAGGCTCAGACAATCCTCGGTAGTCTCAACGAAAATGCACGGCTAGTTGATGCTGCCTTTTCGACCTGCACCGAAATTACGGTTGATGGTTTGACGGTTCGTGGCGAGCTTCAGGGCACGGAGCAAGCTTTGGCGATTTACCAACAGCTTAAAGATGCCTCGACACGTGCGGAAGAGGTTGACGAGCAGAGATTGAAGTATATGATTTCCTTGGCAACGGCGGAAGATAGCGGGGGTTTTCAACCGGACTTTGTTTCCGTCACGGCTAAGGGTAGACCAATTTATTCAAAAACCAAGGGGCAAAAGAAGTATCTGGAAGCAATTGCTAAGCACGATGTAAGTTTTGCCGTCGGTCCCGCTGGCACAGGCAAGACATATTTGGCTGTTGCAATGGCTGTCAAAGCCCTAAGGGCACAGGAGGTCTCCCGGATTATTCTGACTCGACCAGCGGTCGAGGCAGGTGAGAAGCTGGGTTTCTTGCCTGGGGATTTGCAGAGCAAACTAGACCCCTATATGCGACCTTTACATGATGCTTTGCGAGATTTTCTGGGGCCTGAGCAATATTTCAAATTGCAGGAGCGGGGCACGATAGAGATCTCGCCTCTGGCATATATGCGTGGGCGAACCTTAGATGATGCCTTTATCATCCTAGATGAGGCGCAAAATACGAGCCCAGAGCAGATGAAGATGTTTTTAACCAGGATGGGCTTCCATTCAAAGGTTGTCGTAACTGGAGATATTA
Organism: Eubacteriales bacterium; assembly: GCA_030537595.1. Taxonomy (GTDB): domain Bacteria; phylum Bacillota; class Clostridia; order Saccharofermentanales; family DTU023; genus JAFAAL01. The sequence continues at coordinate 13,767 of JAUNVR010000014.1, read as the reverse complement.
CCCAAATAGATTTACCTCGAGATAAGCGTTCAGGCCTACTCGAAGCACAGAAAGTTTTAGCTAATGTTGAAGGAATTGCCTTTGTGCGTTTAACTTCACGTGATGTGGTTAGAAATCAGATGGTTCAGCAGATAATTCTCGCCTATGAGAAATTTGAAGGGCGAAGGAGAAGATAATGACTAGGGAACTATTACCTAAATATGATCGTAAAAGCATTATGCGAATCATCCTAATCTTACTTTTAGTCTGGGGATTGATTCTCTTGCCTTTACATTTTGGCTCTAAACCAAAAACTTATGACCTGAAGTTAAATGACGTTTCGCCATACGATATAGAAGCACCGCGCTCAGTCATTGACGTAGAGGCTACGGAAAGGCGAGCCCAGGAGGCGAAGTTACAAGTTGCCAATAAAATGTATGTCTCGGATACGATCTCCACTCAGGCTGTAAATCGCGTCCGAAGCTTTCTGGAGATTGTTAATGAGAAGCGCAACGACTTATATGGGCTTGAGGACGGAAAGAGAAAGAAGCCGAGTTCAGCAGACTTTTCTCGGGCTTCAGCTCAGTTAATCTCAGCTCTTTCACAGAACTTCGAGCTGCCCTTTGAAGTCGATCGAGTTCGGGCTCTTTTAGAGCAAGATGCAGAACATTTTAGCTCCTTTAAGTCCCATCTTCTAAACGCTGCAGTGGTTATTATGAAAGAGCCCTTGGACCAAAAGCGCTTGCAGGAATCAATCAACCGCCAAGTTGCTCTCCTCGATGAAAAGGAAGAGTTTTATCGTGAGGACATTGACCACGTTCAAGCCATGCTCAGACTCTTATTAGAGGCTAATGTAAAGTTTAATCAGGAAGCAACTGATAACGCCAGGCAAGATGCTTATGAGGCGGTCAAAGCAAATCCAATTCTAATTAACCGTGGCACCAGAATTATTTCTCAAGGTGATATTGTCACCCCAGAAAAGCTCCGCTTATTAAGCGACTTGAATCTTAGTTCAAGCTCCGATCCAGACTGGCGTCAGCTAGCAGGTGAGGCAGTTTACGTCTTTACGATTGTTTTAATTGCAGTCTTCTATCTCTTAGCACGGAGAAAAGATGCTACGCATTATAACCGGATGTATCTGGTTTTATTTATTGCCCTGTACATACCTTTCCTGATTTCTGCCTACCTCGGTAAGTATTATAACTTGGCTCCGCCGGTCTATTTTACTACGGTTGTTTTGGCTGCTTACTTTGGCTTTGAGCTTTCTGTTGTAATGAGCACTGGGCTATTATTACTAGTCTTGCCCTTTACAGCTTTCAATGCGAAGTTTTTTGTGGTTGCAGCCTGCGGCATCTTAGTTGCAGCTGCATTGACTCGTGGGGTAACCAAGCAAGACAGCTTTGCCAAGCTAATTCTCGGCACTGTGCTTGTGAATATCTTTAGTACCTTTGCCTTCTCATTACTCAATCGGGAGAGTTGGCAAGTCGTCTCAATTTCGATTGCGACCACAGTTATTTCAGCCTTAGTTTCCGTGGTTGCGGCAATTGGCCTGATGCCACTATTTGAATTCCTCTTCAACGCGGTATCACCGCTGCGCCTGATTGACTTGTCGCAACCTGGGCATCCTTTGTTAAAGCGTTTATTCTTAGAGGCGCCAGGAACTTCCCAACACTCGATGATGGTTGCGAACTTAGCCGACAGTGCAGCAGAAGCAATTGGGGCAAATGCGCTGATTTGTCGAGTCGGCGCCTATTACCACGATGTTGGTAAATTGGAAAACCCCTTATACTTCACGGAAAACCAGGTCAATGTTAATCCACATGACCAGATCTCAGCTCGTGAAAGTTACGAGATAATTACCCGACATCCTGAGGCCAGCTTGGAGATGGGGCGGAAGTATCGCTTACCAATTCCAGTTTTACAAATTGCCCATGAGCACCATGGCACCACCTTGCTTCAGTACTTTTATCACAAGGCCAAAGAGGAGGCTAAGGAGCAGGGCCTACCTGAGCCGAATAAGGATGATTGGCGCTACCATACGCCACTGCCTTCAACCCGGGAATCGGCAGTTGTAATGTTAGCTGACTCAACTGAGGCAGCAATGAAGAGTGCCGGGATTGATAATCTAGAAGAAGCGGAAAGTTTGATGCGGGATATCTTTAGAATCAAAATTGACCAGAACCAATTAGTAAAATCGGGACTGTCTTTTGCGGATATAGAGCTGATCTTGCAAGCTTTCCTCCAGGTTTACTCCGGTCACTTCCATGAGCGGATTAAGTATCCTGAACCGGAGAAAGAGGAATAAAATTGGCCCTAGTCTTGAATTTTCATCAGGCTGAAAAGATCAGCAAGGAGCAGCAAGAGCTCTTGATTAAAGCTGCAGAAACTGCGGTTTATACGGTTAAGGATTTTGCCCGTTTTCTAATCGACAATGAATTTAATGTCAGTATTGATTTGAGCTTTCTGTCTGCCGAGGAGATGCGCGAGCTGAACCAAGAGCAGCGCGGAATTGATCGAGTCACCGATGTGCTCTCATTTCCTTTATTACACTTTAGAGAGGGTGAGCTTGCCGAGGAGGCAATGACGCCTTTCTTTATTGATCCGGAAGCTGAGTTTTTGACAATCTTGCTCGGCGATATTGTGATTTGCCCTAGCCGAGCCAGTCAGCAGGCGGAGGACTACGGTCATAGCCTGGAGCGGGAGCTGGCTTTTTTGACCGTTCACGGGACCTTGCATCTTTTAGGTTTTGACCATCAAGATTTAAAAGAGGAAGAGCGGATGAGAGAATTACAAAGAATCGTGATGAAGCAGTTAAATTTAAGTCGAGGAGAGTAAGATGAGCGAATTTAAAGCGGGTTATGTTGCCTTAGTTGGTCGTCCCAATGTTGGTAAGTCGACAGTTCTAAATAATTTACTGGGCTTTGACCTAGCCATTACGACGCCTAAGGCTCAAACCACCAGAAATATGATTCGTGGGGTCTTAGACTATCAGAATTCACAGATGGTTTTTTTAGATACCCCAGGTTTTCATGAGGCGAAAAATCTCCTCGATAGGTATATGTTAAAGTCTGCTTCCTTGGCTTTAGGCACAGCTGATGTCATTGTATTTATCATCGAAGCAGGCTGGAAGCCTAGAATTGATCAGATTGAACGGCAGATTATAGAGCAGCTGAAAAGACTAGGTAAACCATCAATTCTCTTAATTAACAAGGTCGATATCGCAGAAAAAGCGAAGATTCTTCCCTTAATCGACTGCTATGCAAAGGCCTATGACTTCAATGCGATTATTCCGATTTCGGCAAAAACTAAGGATGGTCTAGAGATTTTGCTCGAGGAAATTAAAAAGGCTTTACCAGAATCTGAAAAATTGTATTCAGAGGCAGACTGGACAGATCAAAGTGAAAGAGTTTTAGCCCGTGAATTGCTGCGTGAAGCTTTATTACTCGAATTAAATGAAGAGCTGCCCTATGGTACGGCAGTTCGGATCGAAGATTTTAGTCATAACGAGAGTGGGAAACTATCAATTGAGGCCACAGTGGTTTGTGAAGAGGTCCGACATCGCCCAATGATCCTCGGCCGAGAAGGGCAGAAGATACGGCAAATTGGTAGCCGTGCCAGACAACGCATTCAGGAAGTTTTAGACTGTGAGGTCGATTTGTTCCTGACTGTAAAACCGCGTAAAGCGTGGCGAGAATCACTCGAGGAACTAAGCCAATTGGGCTACGATGCCGATGAGCTTAAGTAATGGGCAAAATAATCGACAAAGCTTTCGTTCTCCGCCGGGTGAGGTATGGTGAGCAAGCTTGCCTGCTCGAGCTATATACTAAGCATTATGGGCGCCTGACTGCCGGCTCTCGCCTGGGTAAAAAATCGGGTAAATCAGCTTTAAACAATCCTTTTACCTTTGCTGAATTTGATTTGCGTAAACGTGCCGATCGTTATTATGTGGACGGTGGAACGATTATTGAGGCTTTTTCTGGCTTGCAGGAAGATGTCGAGCGCTTAACTGCAGCGAGCCTTTTAGCAGAACTAGTTCTCGACAATGTGCGTGAGGGGCTGAGCGATCAGGGAATCTATGAATTACTAGCCTATAGTTTCTATGCTTTAAGTCGCAGTTCAAACCCACGTCTTGACGCTTCAATTGCTGCACTGCGCTTATTAAGCGAACTAGGCTTTAAGCCCTGGTTGGAAGACTGTGTCGTCTGTCATCAGCCACTTGAGGATAGACTAGATTTCAGTTTTGCTCGAGGTGGCTTACTCTGCTTGGATTCTAACTGTCGCGGTCTAAGTTACGGGAGTAGTTACTTTAGCTTAAATCAGAGCTTAAGATTAATTTGTCAGGAAATCTGTGCGGCTCCGCTGCAGCGGATTTTTAATTTGCAGATTACTGCCAAAGATTCTAAAATACTGGGCGAATTTGTCGATCGTTATCTGCAGGAGCTATTCGGCAAGAGCTATCGCAAGGATAGTTTACTTAGTGAGTTCGAGCGTTTTACAGAAGCCGCCCATGAGGCTTTAGCCGGGCGGGCTAAGAAGGAGTTGGAGTGAGTTATAATTCGATCTTTGATATTATCGGACCAATCATGGTCGGTCCCTCATCATCGCATACAGCCGGTGCTGTTAGGATTGGTCAGGTTGCCAGGTCGCTTTACGGTGCCACAGCAGAACTTGCAGAAATCAGCTTTTATGGTTCTTTTGCTCATACCTATCGTGGCCACGGCACTGACTTAGCTGTTGTCGCTGGTATCTTAGGCTGCTCAACCTTTGATGAAAGAATTCCTGAGGCCTTCCAAATGGCGGAGGAGCAGGGGCTAAGCTTAAGTATTACTGCAGTTGAAGAAGAAGTTCCAGAACCTAATACTGCTCGGATTAAATTAAGCGGAGACCGTGATACGGTTGAAGTGCTTGGCGTTTCAGTCGGTGGTGGAGCCGTAGAAATCCGGGAAATCAATGGCTTTAAATTGAATATTTCTGGCGATAAAAGGACCTTGCTTTTATTCCATCAGGATCGGGCTGGAACTGTGGCTGAAGTAGCTTCGCGCCTGGCTTTGAGAAGTCTGAATATTTCGCATATGGAGCTGTCGCGTAAGCAGCGTGGAGAAACGGCGCTTTTAAGTTTGGAGTGTGATCAAATAATCGATCCAGAATTGATACAACAATTCTCAGCACTAGCGGGAGTGATTAAAGTAATTTATGTGCGTCCCTAATTGAGTAGTTTTGGGCATGTGTTTATCTAGATAGCCTTGCGTTGGCTAGTAGGAAAGTAGGAGTTTTCGTGGAGTATAACAGTTTTGCAGCATGGTTAGATGCTGCTGAAAAAGAGTCAAAGGCGCTTTGGGAACTCGCCTTGGCAGCAGAGCTAAGTCAAGAGGAGATGAGTGAAGCTGAGATCTATCGGGCTCTTGAGGAACGGCTCTTAGTGATGGAGAGTTCGGCAGAAAGAGGCCTCAGTGGTCTGCTCTCTCATTCCGGATTATCAGGTGGCGATGCGAAAAAGTTGGCTGAATACAGGCAGAGCGGTGGGATTCTTTCGGACTTTACTTTAAATGTGATGTCAAAAGCTATTGCAATTAATGAGTGTAATGCTGCGATGGGTGTAATTTGTGCTACTCCGACAGCTGGTTCAGCAGGGACTTGCGCAGCTGTGCTTTTAGCAGCCGCGGAAGATTTAAAATTATCTCGCTTGGCGCAACAACGCTTTCTAATTTCTGCCGGTTATCTAGGGCGGATTATCGGTAATTTAGCCAGCCTTTCCGGTGCAGCTGGTGGTTGTCAGGCAGAGGTTGGATCAGCCTCGGCAATGGCAGCTTTTGCCTTAGTTGAGGCTGCTGGTGGTGCGCCAGCTGCTTCGGGGCATGCAGCTGCAATTGCTCTAAAAAACCTCCTCGGACTAGCTTGTGACCCAGTCGCAGGTTTGGTTGAGATTCCCTGTATAAAACGCAATGTAATGGGGGCCGTGAACGCACTTTCAGCCGCCGAACTTGCCCTAGCTGGAATTGAATCAAAGATTCCTTTGGATGAGGTTATTGTCGCGATGGGGAAAGTTGGTCAAGCCATGCCAGCTACCCTACGGGAGACGGCTCTTGGTGGCTTAGCTGCGACCCCGACTGCAAAACGTTATGCAGATCAGCTATTTAATTCCACGCCCGCGGTCGATTCGAGCCCAGAAACGACGAGCTTTGACTAAGGCTTCGTTGCGGTTTTGACAAAAATGAGGCTGCCATTCTTCAGGGAATAATTGTTGATACTTAGCTTCTAACCAGCGGTCGTCAATGAGGACGGCTAGGCCGACATCATTAGGGTCGCGGATTAAGCGCCCCACCGCTTGCTGGACTCGGTTAAAACCAGGGCAGAGGTAGGTATAATTTTCACCATTGCCGGAGTATTTTTTATCGACATACTCAGCTAAGAGTTGGCGCTCAGGACTGAGGGCGGGATGTGCGGTTGAAAGGACGATGACTGCAGATAGTTTTTCGCCTTTTAAATCGATGCCTTCGTTAAAGTTTGATGCCAGTACAGCAAAGGCCAAAAGCGAAGTTTTACCATAGTCTGAGAATTGTGCGACAAAGGCGGCCTTATCCTGATAAGACATCTGCCTACTTTGAAAACTTAGGCGTATCTTATCGCCTAAGTTTTCTTCTGCAAAGTACTCTTTGACAGCTTCAAGATAGGCCCAGGAGGGTACATAGATTAGGCAGTTCATAATTCTTTCTGTGGCCAATTGAAGGATGAATTCCATAATCGGCCTGAAGGACTGGGCTCGATCAGCGCTTCTTAGCGAAAATTCACTGAGGACCAAGAGCTTTAAATTATCGTCGATGAAGGGATTCGGATAGGCCTCCGCATAACAATCATCCTTACTTTTACTTAAAAGTTCACGATAATAGTAGATCGGCGAAAGAGTTGCTGAAAAGAAAACCGTCGGGTGTATACGATTGTAGTAGCGGCTTAGTTGCTCCCTGGCATCTAGGCAAAGTAAGCTTAGCTCATAGCCTCCAGCTTCGGCCTTGGCAAAGGTCGTAAGATAATTGTCGGCGTACTCTTCGCTGAGAATCTCGCGTAGATTTAAGACTTGAAAGAATAAGTCAACAATTGGATGGGTGCTATTGAAAGCGCTTTCCAAATCGATCAATTCCTTTAATAGTTTCAGGACAGACTCGCTGATTGGCTCTAGCTTATCCGGCCTAAGTCGGAGCGCAATAAAACCTCTGGTTGCGGCCCAAACTGAGCTGTCAGTTCCATCTTTTAAGGGATTGTGGCGATAAAATTCCTCCGGAATCTCGGTCGCAGAATCGGAATCAGCATAGTTCGCTAAAGATTCAAATACTGCTTGTAATTTACTTAATTCAGCGCTTAATTCTTCCTGCCTTTTAAATTCTTTAAACTTTATTTCGCCAATCAGTGCTTGCGCCTTTAGGATATCTCTAGAAGCAAGGCGGGCAGTAAAAATCTCTCTGGCCCGGGCCGGTAAGTTGTGGGCCTCATCGACCAATAAAGTGACCTTGCGTTCATCTGGGTTGAGATAAGTTTTAAGCCTCGCATTAGGGCTAAAGAGATGATTGTAATCGCCAATGACGACATGGCAGTACAAGGCAATGTCGAGTGCCAGCTGATGCGGACAAAGCCGATACTTTTCTGCGATGGGTTTAATATTGTCGATACTCAGGGCTGGGATAGCAGCTAGTTCATTCAAAGCAGGATTTAAATTGTCATAATAGTTTTTCGCATAAGGGCAGCGTCGCTGATCACAAAAATACCTGCGGTCGAGACAAAAGTTCCACTTCGTATCTAGGCGTAAACTCCGCAAAAATACCTCGCCATCTGGATTACTGCAAGATTTTCTTAAGTTCTCCAACTCAGTCTCGACAACCGAGCGGGTAGAGGTCATCGCAGTGGCATAGAAGACACTGTCACAGTAGCCAAAAAGCAAGGCGCGTAAGGCAGGATAAAGCGTCGCTAAAGTTTTTCCGAGGCCAGTAGGTGCCTGCAAAAGGCCAATGCTATTCTCGAGGATGATGCGTAGTACCGTTTCCGTCATTTCCCTTTGGCCCTTGCGGAAATTACTGTAGGGGAACTTTAAGCCCTTTAGTTTTTCCAAGCCAGCAGGAGAGAAGGGGTTAAGCGGTTTAAAGTGTCGCTCGAATTGCCCCAGTAATTGCTCGCAGTAGTTAGTTAATTCAGCCTTACTACAGCTTTCTTCGATAATCCGATATGCATCGGGAAAATTAGGATCCTGATAGTAAAGTGCTAATTTCAGCTGAGTATTTTCAGGCCAGTCATAAAGCTGCATTAGGCTATAGCCATAGAGCTTAACTTGGGCCCAGTGATGGGGGTAGCCGTCTTTAGGGAGTTGATCTAGCCCAGCTGGCTGAGCCTTAATTTCATAAATCCTAAGCTCGTCGGGCTGAAAGCGCGCAATAACGTCGGCCCGGCCTCGTAAAACAATCAGACTATCGAGTGCTGGACGACTCAGTTCTAGTTCCAGACCGTGTTCGAATGTCAGAAATAAATCTTTCGAACTGGCTGCGAGAAGACTAGAATCTGCGCGCTTGAGAAAGGGGCAGTCTCTTTCTGCTGCGATTTCCATTAAGCGGGCATGCACCAAATCCTCGGCAATCCGACCGGCTTCCCACTGAGGAGCCGCCCAAATCGGGGATAAGAGTCCACCCGTCCGCATCACCGACTCGAGTAATTCTCGAACCGAAATCACTAAGCGGTTCATTTCAGCAGCTGATTTCTTCTCTCGTTGATAGCGCATTCTTTAATTATAGACCATATTTGGCTGAGCTAGAGCTCGACGGACTGCTCTTTAATTTAGACTTGGATAAAAAAGAAGTATCCGAGCAATTAATTTGCAAATCGGATACTTCTGGTGCGGAAAACAGGACTTGAACCTGCATGATATTGCTATCACTAGTACCTGAAACTAGCGCGTCTGCCAATTCCGCCATTTCCGCGACAGCTTCACCATTGTAGATGAGAGAAATATAAAAATCAAGTGCTTTTATTGTCAAAGTTAAAGCTATATTATTAAACTGTCAGCTGCATCGATTAATAGTGCAGCGGAGGTGTTAATGGTTACTTATAAACTAAAAGCTTTCCTTAGTGAAAAGAGGGTGGCAGTCTTAGGCTTAGGTGTTTCAAATCGTCCTTTGCTGAGAATGCTTGCCGATTGGGGAATCGAAGTGACAGCTTTTGACTGCTTGGAGGAGAGTAATCCAGCCATGCAGTCTTTGATGGCTGAGTTAACAGAGGAGCGGCATCAGGTTTCCTTTGCCCTAGGGGAGCACTATTTAGATAAATTACACGGCTATGATGTGATTTTTAAAACTCCGCATTTCAGACCAGACCACCCTGCCTTAGTTCAGGCGCGTAAAGAGGGTGCAATAATCAGTTCTGAGATGGAAGTTTTTATGGCGCTTTGTCCGGCGAAAATCTGCGCGGTCACAGGAAGTGACGGGAAGACAACGACTACTAGCTTACTTGCTGAGCTGCACCGCAAAGAACATCACCGGGTTCATTTAGGCGGAAATATCGGAACTCCACTTTGTAATCAGCTCGATCGGATCAAGGAAGATGATTTCGTCATATTAGAGCTTTCATCCTTTCAATTGATGTCCTTAACTAGGTCGCCAGAGACGGCTTTGATTACGAATTTGACGCCTAATCACTTGGATTTCCACCTAGATTTTGCAGAGTATAAAAAAGCCAAAGAAAATATTTTCAGGCATCAGGATCTTTTCGGTAGCTTGATTTTGAATGGCAGTGATCCCTGCAGCCGTGAATTTGCTCTCGCTGCTCGCGGCAAGGTAATTTGGGTGGAATCTAGAGCCCTGCCTAGTGGCGAGCTATTTGGCCTCGATGATGAGCATCTATTCTACGAAGAGGCGCCTGGGGCTGAGCCCAAGATTCTCTGTAAGCGCTCGGAGATTAGCCTAGTCGGCCGACACAACGCATTGAATCTTTTAATGGCCTATGCAGCCGCACATGAGTCTGTGGAAGCGCAGAGTCTAAGAGAGCTTGCTGCTGAATTTAAAGGGGTCGAGCATCGAATCGAATTTTTGCGAGAGCTCGATGGGGTCGAATACTATAATTCCTCTATCGACAGCTCACCGAGTCGCAGCATTGTGAGCTTAAAGTCCTTTATCGACCGTGGTCAAACGACAGTGCCGATCCTTGGCGGCCAGGATAAGGAGCTCGATTATACTGAGTTGGGGGAAATCCTAGTTAAGAGTTCTCGCGCGGCGATTCTTTGTGGCCAAAATCAGGACCTGATTGCAGCAGCAATTACAGAAGCTGCAAGTGCTACTGGCGAGGACTACCCATATGTTCTAGCGGCGGATTATGAGTCGGCTTTAAAGCTTGCGAGAGAGTACGCAAGGCAGGGGGATGCAATTATTCTCACTCCTGCGGGAACTTCCTTTGATCGCTTTAAAAACTATGTAGAGCGAGGGGCCCGCTTTAAAGACTTAGTTTCTGCCCTAGATTGAGCTTGTAAATAGCAGCTTGGATTTTAGGTCACTAGCTGATTTAAATTGCTCTAAGTAATAGGGCATAGACTTGGCTTCAATTTCTCGCCCTGGAGTCGAAGAAAATCAGGGGAAGATTAAGCAGGATTAAAGAGCTAGAAAGCTTGATTTTTAGTGCTTCTTCTGTTAGTCTTGCCAAGTATGACCGTGGACGCAGTTCAAGGATTTGTCCTCCTTTTACTTCGTTCACTGGAACACTAGGAGGAAAACATGGACAAAGAACGTAAAGAACAAATTATCAGAGAGTATGCAATCAGCGAAGGCGACACCGGTTCACCCGAGGTGCAGGTAGCCCTTTTGACTGAAAGAATCATCCACCTGACAGAGCATTTAAAGCTCCACAAACATGATCACCATAGCAGACGTGGACTTTTGATGTTAGTTGGTAGAAGACGTGGTTTATTGAACTATCTGATGAAAGAAGACATTGAGCGCTATCGTACACTGATTGCTCGTTTAGGTCTGAGAAAGTAAGCAGAAGGGCGGGCAACCGCCCTTTATTTTAATTGTGACTACCACTCGGGTAGGGGGTAGATTGCCGTGCCAAAGAGGCTGAGTTGGCACGGGAATCTACAAACTACCTGCGTTTGTTGTAGTCCCGATTAGTTTGCAGTTAATTGCAAAGTGAGAGGTAATATGGAAAAAAGAACTTTTAACTATTCATTGAATGGTCGTGATTTAATAATTGAAACAGGTCAAATTGCACAGTTTGCTAACGGTGCAGTTTTGGTCCGCTATGGTGATACTACAGTCTTAACTACAGTTGTAGCAGCAGCTCCCCGCGAAGGGATTGATTTCTTCCCGCTCTCGGTTGATTACGAAGAGCGGATGTATGCAATCGGGAAGATTCCTGGTGGCTTTTTAAAGCGTGAGGGCAGACCCACAGAGAATGCAGTTTTAACAGCTCGTTCAATCGACCGCCCGATGCGCCCCTTATTCCCTAAGGGTTTCAAAGACGACGTAACGATTTCAAATTTAGTCTTTTCGGTAGATCAGGATAATCCTCCGGAAATTGCAGCCATGCTGGGCTCTTCGATTGCCTGCTCGATTTCAGATATTCCCTGGAATGGGCCGACCGCAACTGTCCAAGTAGCGCTCATTGACGGTGAGATTATTGTGAACCCCAATCAGGAGCAAAGAAGCGCCTCGAGCCTCGACCTAGTTGTGGCCGGGACGAAAGACAAGGTTTGCATGATTGAAGCCGGTGCTGATGAAGTCTCAGACGAAGTAATGCTAGAGGCAATCATCGCTGGTCACAAAGAAATCCAAAATATTTGTGCCTTTATCGAGGAAATCGTAGCCGCAGTAGGTAAGAGTAAATATGCCTATGAAGTGCACGAAGTACCTCATGAAATCGAGCGTAAGGTTGAAGAATTTGCACGTGATGAGATGCGCAAATTTGTGCTGAACGAGAACAAGGCAGAGCGTCAAGCTGCAATTGATGAGCTAAAAGAGCGGATGCTTTCAAGCCTAGAGCCGTCAGAAGAAGAGCTTTCCGATTATCTGGAAGTTTTCTCAGGCTTAGAAAAGGCTGTGATTCGTGAATATCTATTTGCAGGTAAGCGTGTTGACGGACGTTCAATGGATCAAATTCGTGAGCTGAGTGCTGCAGTTGACTTAATTCCTCGCGTCCATGGCTCAGGTTTCTTCCAACGTGGACAGACCCAGGTTATGACAATTGCCACCTTGGCAACCCTGGGTGATGCAGAACGCTTAGACGGCTTAAACACTGATAAAACTGAGAAACGCTACATGCATCACTATAATTTCCCAGCATATTCAGTCGGCGAATCCCGCCCAGCACGTTCACCTGGTCGCCGGGAGATTGGTCATGGTGCCCTCGCAGAGCGCTCCTTAGTGCCGGTTTTACCGGATAGTGCTGAGTTCCCCTATGCAATCCGCTGTGTCTCTGAAATTACCATGTCTAACGGCTCAACCTCTCAAGGCTCCGTCTGCGCCTCAACCCTGGCTCTGATGGCTGCTGGTGTGCCCTTAAAACGCCCGGTCGCAGGTATTTCCTGTGGTTTAATCAGCAATCCTGAGAATATCGATGACTATCAGGTCTTTATGGATATCCAGGGCATTGAAGACTTCTTTGGTGATATGGACTTCAAGGTTGCCGGTACCACTGAAGGTATCACAGGCATTCAAGTCGATATCAAGGTTGATGGTCTGACCTACGAGATTATCCGCGATGCCTTTGCGATGACGAAGAAGGGCCGTGAGCAGATTATCAATGAGGTAATTTTAAAAGCCATTGACGCACCGCGTGAGGAGCTCAACCCCTACGCACCTAAGATTACGCAAATTGAGATTCCTTCGGATAAGATTCGTGAGGTTATTGGCTCAGGTGGTAAGGTCATCCGCCAAATCACAGAAGAAACTGGAGCTGAGATCGACATCCACGAAGAGGGTACAATCGGCAGAGTTTATATTGCCGCTGTTGATTCTGCCTCAGCTGATAAGGCAATCAAAATGATTAACACCATTGTCTTTGACCCTGAGGTCGGACAGGTCTTTGATGGCACGGTCACGAGATTGATGAACTTCGGTGCCTTCGTTGAATTTGCCCCGGGCAAAGAAGGTTTAGTCCATATCTCGAAGATGGCTTGGGAGCACATTGATAAACCTGAGGATATCGTAGAGCCTGGGCAAGAAGTCAAAGTTGTGGTTTCTGAAATTGATAGTCAGGGTCGGATTAATCTTTCAATGCGCGACCTCCAGGAGAAGCCTGAGGATTATCGTGAGAATACTCGCTCTAGAGAGCGCAGCGAGCGTCCAGATAGACGCCGTCGCAATGACCGTGGCGGTGAGCGTGGTGACCGTGGTGGTGAGCGGAATAGACAGCGCTCTGGCGGCCACAGACGTTATGAAGATAAAGAGCAGCAGGCAAAGCCTGATGTGGATAAGAATATTCGAGAATTTTAAAGTCAGAATATAGAATCAAGTTATTTTAAGGCGAGCCTTCTGGCTCGCTTTTTTCTTGCAAATAAAAACAGGATAGTCCGAGAACTATCCTGCTGTTGGCAGGGGAGACGCGATTCGAACACGCAACCGACGGTTTTGGAGACCGTTGCTCTACCGTTGAGCCACTCCCCTCTGAGCCACTGCATAATAGCAATTCACTTGCCGGCTGTCAAGAGCTAAATTCAGATCAGCACTATTGACAAGCTCCAGACATGGGCTATAATACTAAAGCAATCGTCGGGGTGTAGCTCAGGTGGCTAGAGTGCGTGCTTGGGGTGCACGAGGTCGCAAG
>JAUNVR010000002.1:105244-140571 GCA_030537595.1 Eubacteriales bacterium | reverse complement strand
CTAGGACAGGATTTAGCTAATTTACTTATTTTACGAACTTCGCAAAATAATAGTTTTGTGAAGTTCGCGCTATGATTAAAAGGGCTTTATTAAAAAAACCTCTATTCCTGGCTTAAGATTGAGTCTATACCCAGAATCCGTCTTATTTCACCGATGTTCTTAATTGGTTTATTAATCGAAAACAGAATCAAAAGAATGATTACAGTTAAAACATAAACTAGAATCTTTCTTAATGATCTCTGCCGTCTTTCTAGTTGATACTTTCGATCGACTCGCGCTGAGGTTGTGTACCCTAATAGCTTATAGACCTTAGCTCCATCTTGGCGATCTTTTTCCCAGGGCTCGAGCTTCTCAGACTGAGCTTTAGCTGCTGCGACCCCGGCCTGGGATAATCTCCGAGTCCGGTCATCCAGCCGCGCGCCCTGTCCAGCATCTACGGGGCGCTGTTTACGTCCCCTGGCTTGCTTTAATTCACCTGCCACACGCTGCCTGGCCTCAGCCTTAGGCTTAGCGCTGCTCTTACGGCTTAGCACCTTAGTTAGGCCTAAATCTAGGGCTGCCTTATTTGCAGCCTTTTTGATTTTCGGCACAGCAAGTCTCGGCTGAGTCCGCTGGGACCCAGGTCCATTGTTTACAGAGCTTTTCTGATCTGAATTATGTTTAACTTCCTGTGGCACGAAATATCGCCCTTTCCTAAAATTCACGCTAATTATAGCACAAAGTCGATTATCTCAAATATCTTTATCAGAGCCTAGACTTAAAGTTAAAAATCGGCAGCCCCTTTAAGGAGCTGCCGCAACAGCGGGATTAAATAGTGCTGTTATTGCTAGAAGATACTTTTCCCGCTGTAGCAAATATCCGGCCGTTTTACTGTTATTGCTTTGAGGTATCGTTTCAGGCCGGTACTTGTCAATTAGTGATAGCGATGAACGTTATCTCTTTGCAAGACTGCGCTGAAATCAGGGCATTGTCTGCGATTTTCACGCCAGGCTTCATTAAATATGAAATCGACTTCAACTTGTGGGCAAATGCTTACAATTCCAGACTTATAGATCAGATTTTGTGATCCCTCTGCCTCAACAATCAGACTATCGGCATCAAAGCCGACAATGTATCCACTAATATGCGATGACTGATTCGCAGTCTTTAAATCAACTTTCACCCGGTTTTTCCGGCAGTGATTTAAATAAACTTCTTCCAATCTTGAAGCTGTCTTAGCTGTGTTACTTCGTTTCATTTCTAAATTCATCTTTAAACCTCCGTCTCTCGATACAAAAACTTTAAATAAAACTCTTTAACTAAGTCCAGTCTAGCCTGTTTGAAACTTAAAAATCTAGGTATCTTTTCACGAGTTTTGACGGTTTTTAGAAAAATCTATTGAAATATAAAGCTACTTTTATGCTCAGCTAAATTCGGCGAGGATTATCTTTTTAGCCTGCTCTGGCTGAACTGCTTGATAATAGGCCTTCCGCCTAAACCATGAAAGCTGTCTTTTAGCGTAATTCCTAGTGCTTTGGGCCAGGCGGGAAACTGCTTCAGCGTAGCTTTCACTACCATTAATCAGCTTCTCAGCCTCCTTATAAGCAATCGCCTGATAAGCTTGACTAGAAGTAAAATCAGGAAAAAGTAGATTGAGCATTTTGAACTCTTCAATCAAACCTTGGGCAAAAATTCTTTCTGCTCTTAGATTGATTCTTTGGTATAAGAGCTCTCTTTCAGGTGCTAAGTAGTACGCAAAGACCTGGCCAATGCTTTCTGCCTCCCTCTGACTCCTTGCGTTATGCTCACTCAAGGTCAGCCCGGTTAATTCTAAGCGTTCAAAAAAGCGGACAATCCTTTTTTCATCATTCTCTTTAATCACAGCAGCTGCTGCCGGATCGAGTTCGGCTATTTTCTGATGGGCTTTATCCAGGCCGACTTGGAGAATCTTTGCTCGGAACTTTTCCTTATCTTCAAGCTTAAACTCTGACTCTTCAGACTTATTATCTTGTAAAACTAAACCTTCAATTAGAAAGTCCAAATAGAGCCCCGTGCCACCACAAATCAAGGGCAATTTGCCACTTGCCCGAATCTCTTTGACCTTTTTTCTAGCTGCTAGGAGCCAATCAGCAAGGGTGAAATTCTGATCTGGATCTACAATATCGAGTAAATGATGTGCTATTCCCTGGCGTTCTTCCGGCATTATTTTAGCTGTGCCGATGTCCATATAGCGATAAATCTGCATTGAGTCTGCAGAAATAATCTCCGCATTTAATAAAGCGGCCAAATTAACGGCTAAGGATGATTTACCAGATGCAGTCGGTCCGGCTAAGATTAAAACAGCGTCTTCCTGATATCTCATACTAGACAACTCGTTTAAATAACTTCTCTAAATCGTATTCTCGAATTGTGGTAATGACCGGGCGACCATGCGGGCAATGGTAGGGATTCTCACAGTTTGCCAAGTCCCGAACTAAGGCCTTCATCTCATCATAGGATAGACTGTCGTGGGCTTTAATCGCTGCCTTACAAGCCATATCATGGTCAATTTCATCATGTATATCCACCTGGCCTAGTGCAGCTTTTTTAGCAAGTTCTAAAACCGACCTAAAGGCCTGTTCAGGGCTAAGTCTAGAGCTCAGGGCAAAAGGAATCTCTCTTAAAACTATGCTATTACTGCCCAGGGATGAGAATTGAAAACCCTCTTTTGCAAGCTCCTCTGCAAAATCCATGGCAAGGCTCAATTCACTGGCATCAAGCTCGATTTTCTGCGGGACTAAGAGTTTTTCACCAGCAGAATCCTCAGCCTTTCTCGCAGCTCTAATTCGCCTTAAATCCTCATAGATAATACGTTCATGTGCTGCATGCTGATCTAGCAAGAAGAGCTTATCATTGAGTTCAAAGATTAAGTAAGTTTTAAAAGCTTGACCGATTAGCCTGGCCTTTAAAAGGTCAAAGACTAGACCTTCAGCCTCTGGCAGATGCTCAGTCTCAGTCGTGCTAGGTGAAGTTGAACTAGGCTGAATCTCAGCCTGCAAGGCGCTTTCCCTCCGCCCACGCTCGATAAAATACTCACTTTGGCTTTCATGATTTAAGCGCTGGGAGGCTTTTTCCATTTCAAAAGCTAAGTCAGCATAATTTTCTGGCTGATTTAGCTTGCTCGGCGAATTCCCTGAGCTTACTGCAAGCTCAGGCAATTCAGCGGCCCTTCCCTCTGGCCTCGAAGCCTCAGCTTTATGCTCGGCTTCAATTCTTCTCTCGCTTCTAGCTTTTTGCTGAAATTCGGCCTCAAGCTTTCTAAGGTCCAGCCTCTCCTGCTCTGGCTCTTCCCTTCTTTTAAGATTCTCCAGCCTGCTTTTTTGGCCTTCGCCCAAATTGACCTGGGGAACCTTTGAGATTTCAGCAAAGCGCTCACGTAAAGCATGGTAGATCAAACTAAAGACTTTTCGCTCCTCAGCAAAGCGGACTTCGGTCTTTTGGGGATGAACGTTGACATCAACCTCAGTTCCCGGAAGTTCTAAAAAGAGAATGACTTGTGGGTGGCGCCCCTTCATGAACCAGGTCTTCCCTGCTTCCTCAATGGCCTGTCGGATTAATTGACTTTGGATAAAGCGTTGGTTGACAAAAATCAATTGACGAGCCCGATTGTGCCGTGATAAATCCGCCCTGGCAATCAGTCCGCTTAGCTTTAACTGCTCTAACTCAGCCTCAATGGGATGCATGCCCTGGGCGATCTCTTTGCCCCACAGAAGGTACACTACAGAGCGTAAATCATTATTACCAGGTGTGTGCAGTAATTCCTTTTGCCGATCCTTTAATCTAAATGACACTTCCGGATGGACTAGGGCGAGTTTACTGACAATGTCTTGAATATACGAAGTCTCAGAACGATCGGATTTTAGGAATTTGAATCTTGCCGGCGTATTATAAAAAAGCTCGCGCACCTCAATAGAAGTCCCAACGGGCTGACCCACATACTCAGCTGAGGAAATCTCACCAGCTTCAAGCCGTAATTCTAAGGCCTTATCACTTTCTGCATCCCGGCTTGAAACTAGAATTTTAGAAACCGCGGCAATCGAGGCTAAGGCTTCACCCCTGAAGCCCATGCTAGAAATCGTATCGAGGTCTGAAATCTGATTTAACTTAGATGTTGAATGGCGTTCAAAAGCTAAAGGCAGATCATCTGCCTTAATCCCAGAACCGTTATCACTGATCCGAATTAACTTGACCCCACCGTTTTCTATTTCGATGTCAATTTTTGTAGCTCCGGCATCCAGGGAGTTTTCAATCAATTCTTTAACTACACTGGCAGGTCTTTCAACAACCTCTCCCGCAGCAATTGCATTAGCGGTTTGAGCATCGAGTAATTTTATGCGCTTCTGATTTTGCTCAGTCATTTCTATCTCCATCTTCTCTTTCTTGCACTAGTGCTGAAAGTTCTGCTAAGACTTGTAAGGCTTCAATCGGACGTAAGAGATCAAGTTCCAGGGATTTCAGGCGTTTGATTACGGCAGTCTCCTCTGCTTTACTTTTCTGCTCAGTAAAAAAGCCAAGTTGACCACTAATCACATCATCCTTTGCTAGATGTAAACGTTTGCCTTTATTCACAGCTTCTAGGCGATTTAAAATCACTGCAGCTCGATCCACTAATGCCTCTGGGACACCAGCCAGTCTCGCCACGTCTATACCATAAGAATCGTTACTTGGTCCGGGATGTATTTCATGCAAGAGCTGAAGCTCACCGCGACTTGCCTCTGCCCTGACATGGGCATTAAAGATACTCTCATACTGCGCCGGGAGGTCACATAATTCATGATAATGGGTAGCAAATAAAGACCTCGCCTTCAAGCCATCCTCCTGACCCAGATGTTCAAGTACAGCCCAGGCAATAGATAATCCGTCAAAGGTTGAGGTGCCTCGCCCAATCTCATCGAGGATTAAAAGTGAGCGAGCTGTAGCCTGGCGCAAAATATCGGCTAATTCGAGCATTTCTACCATGAAGGTTGATTGCCCCTTGCTTAGATTGTCGGCAGCGCCAATCCGGGTGAAGATTCTGTCGCAAAGCCCGATAACTGCCGATTTGGCCGGTACGAAAGAACCACTATGAGCCATCAAGCATATGAGGGCATTCTGCCTTAAATAGGTCGACTTACCAGACATATTAGGGCCAGTTAGCAAGACTACCCGGGCCTCACCTGTCAGGTTTAGGGAATTGGGCACAAAGCTTTGATCAGCAAGACACTGCTCGACTACCGGATGGCGCCCAGCCTTTATTTCCAGAATTGGCTCCTCCACCATGCTCGGTCTAACATAGCCCTCTCGCTCAGCCAGTTCTGCTAAGGCGGAAAAGAAATCGAGGCTGGCTAGAGCCTTTGCGTTATTCCGAAAGAGTAGCAGTTCAGCTTCTACCTTCTGTCTAAGTTTTAAATATAAATCATACTGGAGTGCCTTGGCTGCTTCTTCTGCCCCGGTTATCCGCTCTTCTAAAACCTTTAATTCGGGACTGATATAGCGCTCAGAATTTCTTAGGGTTTGCCTTCTTTGGTAATTTTCAGGCATTAAGTCACTTTGGCTTTTCGGCACTTCAAAATAGTAGCCATAAACTCGGTTATAACCAATTTTTAACTTTTTAATCCCTGATTCAGCCTGTGCTTTAAGCTCCAGACCGAGCAATTCATCCTTGCCCCCAGAAGCCAATTCCAAAAGTTGATCAAGCTCTTGATTGTAACCACTTCTAATCAATCCACCCTCACGTATAGTCAGTGGGGGTTCATCAGGTAAGGCAGCTTTAATCTCTGCACTTAATTCAGAAAAGCCACTCAGATTACGTGCCTGCTCCAGATTTAACTTGGCAGATAAGGGCTGGCAAATTTCCTGAATCTCCAAAATTAGCTCATTCAATTCTGCAATTGCCAAAAGCTCCCTGGGCTTTAATCTCTCTAGAGCCAGCTTCGCAGCTAGCCTTTCGAGGTCGATAACCTGCCTTAAGCTTGCTCTTAAATTCTGCCGTGGAATAAACAAGTCCACCCATTCGGCAACTGCATCGAGCCGTTCGTTGATTGCGTCAAGCCTAGCCAAGGGGCGTTCCAGCTCACGTCTCAGCATCCTGGCACCCATTGAGGTGCAGCTGCGATCTAAGGCCCAGAGCAAACTGCCCTTGTGCTTTCGATCCCAGATAGTCTCACTAAGCTCAAGATTGAGCCGACAATTCGCATCCAAGTCCATGAACTCTTCGCGCTGCTGCTCGGAAAATGCTTGAATATGTGCTGGGAGCTTAAATTGTGTGGCTTCAACATAATCTAAAACAGCAGCTGCAGCAGCTGGCCATAGCGCACCCAAGCGGGGCTCAGAAATTAAATCCTGGTACTTCTCACTGCCTTGGAAGGCTCCGCTTTCTCGAGTCGTCAGAGTGATCTCAAGGCGTTGGATTAGGGCTTCAAGGCCACTATCAAATTGCCATTTATCGCTTTTTAAAATCTCCCCCGGAGCTAAGCGCAGAATTTCATCCTGCAGCCTTTCAGCTGCAGCATTTTGTAAAATATCAAAAGCTTCAGTCCGGCCAGAAGATAAGTCTAAGGCGGCCAAACCGTAATAGTGATCTCGTTTAATTATGGCCAAAAGATAGCGATCTTTTTTCGCATCTAAAAGCTCATCCTCAGACACTGTGCCGGGCGTTAAAACGCGCACCACTTCCCTTTTAACCAGGCCCTTTGCTGCGGCTGGGTCTTCCACCTGCTCACAGACTGCCACCTTATAACCCTTTTTTAATAAACGATAGAGGTAGGAATCAGCCGAATGGTAAGGGACTCCGGCCATCGGAGCACGCTCACCTAAGCCACAGTCTCTACCAGTTAAAGTTAAGTCTAGCTCCTTGGCGACTACTTGCGCATCGTCAAAAAATAGCTCATAGAAGTCCCCTAATCTAAAAAACAAAAGACAATCAGGGCGCTGTAATTTGATATCCAGATATTGCTGCATCATTGGGGATAAGTCTTTAGACTCCAAATCTTTGAACAATAACACTGATATCACCCTTCTAATTTATGCGCTTAAAACTCGACTCAACTCTGCCTCAGCTGAAAATGGCCTGGCCTCTGACACCTTAATCATCAGGCGCTCGCCCTCCCAGTCTCGATTCGGAGGAAGGCTGAGATTAAAGAGGTGGAAAGCATGGTCACGGGCTGTATAAACCCCTGGCTGCTGCTTGCTCGGACCCTCGACCAGGACCTCTCTGGTGCTGCCTAATAAGGCTTTATAACTATCATAGGTCAAAGCATTTTGTAATTCCAGCAAGCGCTTAAATCGGGCCTGGGTCACATCGGCGGGCAGTTCTGGCATTTTTGCCGCCCTCGTACCGGGGCGCGGTGAGAAAATAAAGGTATATGCCGACTGGAATTTAAACTCCTCCACTGCGGCCAATGTAGCCTCAAAATCGGACTCAGTCTCGCTAGGGAAACCGACGATGATATCCGTAGTTAAGGCCAGTTCTGGTCTGACCTCACGGCAGGCGTTGACGAGCTGTCTGAAACTCTCCAGATCATAGCCTCGATTCATGTCCTTGAGAATCTTATCTGAGCCAGATTGCAGTGGTAAGTGTAATCTCGACTCAACCTCTGGGAATAATTTTAGACAGCTGACCATCTGTGCTGTGAAATCGCGGGGATGTGGCGACATATAGCGAATGCACTTAATCCCAGGAATCTGGGCCAAGGCTGCTAATAACTCAGGAAAAGTTTCCGGGCTCAATTCAGCCTTAGCAACTTTTAAAAGTTCCGCCTCGCCACGCGAACGGGCAAATTTTAAGGCCTTATGGCCTGAGTCCAGACCCCAGGCGTTGACATTTTGTCCGAGCAGCATGATTTCGCTAAAGCCCTCAGCTGCTAGGCCCTGAACCTCACGAATGATCTCTCCGGCACGCCGTGAGCGTTGGCGCCCTCTAGCAAAAGGCACAACGCAGTAGGTGCAAAAATGATTGCAGCCATACATGATTGAAACCAAGGCCCTAAACTTTCGCTCTCTGGCCTGGGGAATATCTTCAACAATGCGTTCTTCCATGCTGGTTTCAAGCGCGGACTTGCGCTCGATGAAGACCCGATGCAACTTAGCAGGAAGCTCGTGAATCTGCTGTGGTGTTAAAAGAATCTTGACATGGCGATATGAACGCTTAATCTTTTCCACTAATTGCGGACGCGTGACCATGCAGCCACAAACGCCAACTACTAGTTGCCGGCCACTATCCTCATACTGCTTCTTCAAGATTCCCAAGTGGCCAAAGAGCCGATCATCTGCATTTTCTCGAATCGAGCAGGAGTTGATCAGGATAATATCAGCATCACTGTAATCCAGAGCTTGAGTGAAGCCAGCAGCTAAGAGAATTCCAGCGAGCTTTTCACTATCGTTTTCATTTTGCTGGCAGCCAAAGGTTTGGATGAAGAAACGTCGCGGTCCCTTCCCCTCCTCCACCTGCCTGGCAAGGTTATTTTCCTGCAAGTCTTCCATCATTTGCAGGACATTATTTTCATCAGTAATTTTTTCCATCATTCCATTTTAGCAGAACTTATGCCTTAGGTCCCCTTACAATCCGTTTCCAGAAATATTTTATCGAGCCTTGTCGTTGACGCAAAACAGCTTCTAATTCGGCATAGTAGAGTAGTAAAATCTCCACCTCAGCCTCAGTCACGGCTTTTCCTGCGTAGTAATTCTTCTCCAGAGCAGCAAAGGCACGCCCTATATACTCAGGTGCAACGCCACGGAAGACCCGGTTAAACTCTGTATAGCTGGTCAAAATAGTCAATTGAGCAGGCAGCTCCTGTCCCCTGTCTATTGCGTAGATGCGCTTCATATCCTGCCAGACTCGATTCATGATCTCCTCTAAATCATAATGCTTTAAAAGATAAGCTAAATCGCTTCTGCGGCGGGCATTTAATTGCCGCTTATAAAGCCAGAATGCGACCAAGGCGCAGAGGATAATCAAGCCTAAGAAATAGTAAACAATAGCCGGGAGCTTAAACTCGCTTTCTGGCTCAGCCAGATCCGGCTCAGGCTCAGGCTGCTCCTGACTCGGTTCCGGCTTTTCGGTCGGCGGTGGCGGCACAGTAGTATTCTCTGGAGGCGGTGCTTCGCTCTCGCTAGGCGGAGGTATAATCTCATGTTCCGGATCCCTCTGCATCTGCTCCAAAGCCGACTGCGGCGTCGCATCAAAGATAACCCAGCCGATTTGCGGCAAGTAAACTTCAGACCAGGCATGAGCATCGGTAGTTAAAACTTGACGCTCATAGCGTCCCAGACCAACCGTACTAACCCCGGGCACTAAAAAGCCCTCTACATACCTGGATTCAAAACCTAAGTCCCTGGCAATCAGCGCCATCGCCGTTGCAAAGTAAGTGCAGTAGCCCTCTTTTGCACCCAAGAAATGGACAAAAAAGTCCTCATTGGCGCCCGGCATATCCGCAGCCAGGTTGTATTTGTAATTCCTAGATAGATAATCGCGAGCCAAGAAAAGGCGCCCCAGGCGACTATTAATGCCTTGTTCAGAGCTGCCGTAGACCAAGGCTGCCAGAGCCGGGTCAAACTCTTCCATCAAGAGCCGATATTTGGCCGGGATTTCAGCCTTCTCCTCAGTTGTAATCAATTCTTTATACTTTAATTCGAGCTCACTATAGCCCAGAGGACGCGGGAAGCGCGCACTGAGCTTATACCCACTCGCAGGTAGCACATGGGAAGCATAGATCTGTCCGTCTTGGTTAAAGAAGAAGCGGATCGTGCTCTCGCCCTCCTCCCCCTTCTTAATCGAAGTCAAGGAGACTAGTCTGCCCGGATTAAATACTACCTGCACCGGTTGCTCAATCGGCCAAATCGATGCCGAGTCTAAATCAGATAAGGAATCAAGCTTGGACTGCGGGATTAGTGATTCATCTAGACCGAAGGCTTGGCGCTGCTCTGGGCGTGGGTCTTCACTATTAAAAATATAGTTCGGATCCATCGCTACAGGGATCCAGCGATTTAAATCATAATCCTTAAATAGAGTTCCTCTTAGATAGACAGAATGACTCGGCCCTTCAAAGCGCATAAAGGGCTTTTCCTCAAGTTTTAAAGGTCCACCTAAGCGATCTCCCGCAGGATAATAACCTAAGTCGCGCAGACTAAATTCATAGTAATTGATTGTATCCGGTAACTTTTCCTCACGTTTGAAACGCTCGCGGATAAAAGCCAAGTTATCGTAGAGCTTTTGATTCTGGAGGAAAAACTGCGGCAGAGCATTATATAAAAAGAAGAGTAAAGCGATTAAAACAGCCGCCGGAATGATCGCCGGTAACTGTAAGAACTTACGCCAATTTAAGCGATGACTATATTGCCTAGCATATAAAATCGCGAGCAAAAATAGACCGGCAAAGAGCAAGCCCATATTGTGGTCAAAGGAATTCGCACTTTTATTCTGGAAGAAAAAGCCGCTTATAAAAGCTAGTAAAAGTAACTGCGGCGAGGGAAAACGCCAGAATAAAAGGATGGCCAGGACGCTCAGGACCGTCAGCAGAAGATATGAAAGCAATAAGGGCTCATAAGGCGGTGGGTTTTCAGCTAATTTAGCCGACCAAAAAAGCCAGGCTAGACTGTAGCGCAGCTGTTCCCCAAAATTAGCCATAAGCTCCGCAAAAGGACCGCTAAAGAGCTCAGCAAATTGGCTGATTAAAAGAAAAGAGCCAAGGCTACCCCCTGCCAGCAAGAGCTTGCCCCACCATGGGAAGGCAAAGAAGAGCCCTGCCAAGCATAAAATTATAAGCTGCAGAACAATAGCTGCTAACGAGGAAGTCTTTCTAAGCCCGGTATTGTCGACCAGTAAAGCCTGCCAAATCTGGGCAAAAATTAAAGCCAATACAGCGTAGCTTAAGTAGTCAATTACAGAGCGCAGCTTACCCTTTTTAGGGGCTGCAAAATCATCCGTCAACTCGGGATTCACAATAGAAATAGCCAGGGTTTTATCCCGCTCGCGCTTAAAGCTGAATGCTCTCATCGTGAACCTCCTCTCCGTAACGGTTGTATAAGAGAATCTTGACCTTGGCCAGGGCTAATTCGGACAGTAACTCATACTGCTCAGCTGAAATCGCATCCGCAATATAGTAGGCCAAGACACAGCCAGCATTTTCTTTTTGTAAAACAGATAGTAAACCAACTGAACTGGCAGTTAGCGAATCAGTAATCACAAAAAAGAGCTTTTTTTCTGGGTTAGTCAGCTCATCGCGCAGCTGCATTTCGAGAGCTTCTGGCGGATCCAGGGGGATTTTCGCCAGGGCTTGACGTAAGAATTCAAAGTCTGAAATCTTGCTCGCCGTCAAATTGGCAGGCTGCACCCCGGATAAAAGTAGCTTTACGATGAAATCATTCATCAAGAATCGCTCTAATAAAGCGGTCGAGTGCTCCAAGATTGTGTCGCGCAAAAAGAGAGTATCCTCACGCTCCAGATTACTGGCTTTGGCCGGGATTTTCGGCAAGTCAAAAAGGAATAGGACCTGACGCTCCTCTGCCTTCTCATACTGTTTGACCATCCAATCCTGCACCCTAGCTGATAACTTCCAGTGAATCGACTTAATCCGATCCCCCGGCTGCATCTGACGCATCCGGTCGATCTCATCAATTTCAGACATGCTCTTTTTGGCCAAGAAGGCCCCTTCTTCGAGCTGCATTTCAGCTTCTGCTGTCTCCGCCAAAAGATCCATCTTTTGCGGTAGTACATAGATCTTATCGAGGGCTTCTAGCTTTTTACTTTCAGTTAACTTAAACATAAAGAAGCCAAAAGGATCCTTTAGCCAAAGTTCAAGAGCCGATAATTCCAGGGGCCCACAGTGAGTTGCCGAGTGCTCAAATCTGATCTCACTCAGACCGCGTCGCGGCAGGAGGAAATCCCTTTCCAAGTATGGCTGATCGGGGTACAGACGAGCCGAGCGCAATCTAGCATGGCAAAAGAGCGTGAAGAAGAAACTGGGATTGTCGACCCGGATAATCCAACGCGCAACCTCACCTCGCTCCACCAACTCTGCTTCCGTGCTCAGGCCGAGCTTGACTCTCCGCCGGAGGATGAAGCCGCTGATTAAAGCGATTAGCGGCAAGGCCATGAGAAAGAAAATTAGGGTCTGCAAGAATGGCCACTTGCCCAAATGATTAAACAAGAGGGCAAGCAGAATTAGAATCAGATGTAAAACTAAGCGTAGAGTAATCATCTCTCAGGGACCGGCACACGCTCCAAGACCTGGTAAATACAGTCTTCTTCACTGATTCTCTTAAGCTTACTTTCTGGAGTTAAGGAAATTCTGTGAGCCAAAATTGGCACAGCTAAGGCCTGGACGTCATCTGGTCTGACGTAATCGCGGCCGTAGAGCAGGGCTCTGCCCTTTGCAGCCTGCATCAACATCATTGAAGCACGGGGCGATGCACCGAGTTCAACCATTGGTAGCTGCCGACTTGCGGCAGTCAAAAGTGCAATATAACGTTGGACTGCATCTGCACAATGGACCAGCCGGGCCTGCTCACGCATCCAGAGCACGTCCTCTGCGCCTGCTACTGCCTCCAATTTTGAAAGCGGATTTTCTTCCCGATACAGCTTTAAAATTCTAACTTCTTCATCAACTGTCGGGTAACCAAGGTTAATCTTTAACATAAAGCGGTCTAACTGAGCCTCAGGCAAGGGATAGGTACCTAAATGCTCAACCGGGTTCTGTGTTGCGAGAACCAAGAAAGGCTGAGGTAAGGGATAGGTCACACCATCAACAGTCACCTGCTGCTCCTGCATGACTTCTAACAGTGCCGATTGAGTCTTCGGTGAGGTCCGGTTAATTTCGTCTGCTAAAATCAGCTGGGCCATTACCGCCCCAGGTTGAAACTCAAATTCTAAAGTTTTCTGATTATAAAGAGAAAAGCCTGTGACATCAGAGGGCATTAAGTCCGGCGTAAATTGAATTCTTTTAAAGCTCAAACTTAAGGACTTGGCCAAAGCCGAAACTAAGGTTGTCTTACCAATCCCAGGGACGTCCTCAATTAAGACATGGCCACCAGCAGCTAAGGCGATCAAAAGATGCTCAATAACATCCTGCTTACCAATCATGATCTGATTAATATTCTGTTCAATTCGATTGCAAAGCTGTTTAAAGCCGCTTGCATTCAATTTCATAAAATTATCCTTTCACTTGCCTCTAATGGGAGCGGCAAAAATAAAGTCTAAAGCACAATCAAGATTGCATTATACAACAACTTAGCTAAACTGCAATTTAGCTTGGAGGCCACGCGCCGCAAAAAGCTTGCGTAACTTTCGCTTGCTCAGTTCTGCAGTCAGGAAAATGGCCTCATCCTTCTCCCCCTCAGGCCAGACTTCTAAGATGATGAGCTGGCTCGAAGGGCGCAATCTTAAATCGTTTAAAGCACCTTTGAAGCGCCAGGCTGCAATCGGACCAAGCGGCAAGGTTTCTGGTAAGTCATCAACTAGGGTCAAGGCTTTTTTTAGTGGCATTACAGTAATCTTTTCCAGGTCGGAAAAAGCAAAATCTTGACTCCATAAATCCTTGCTCTCGAGGCCCAGCCTGTCGTCCTTCTGATAAAAATAAAGGAGCTGGTCCTTAAAGAGGGGCAAGCCCGATGCATGGCTGACATAAACTGCATTTTTAATCTGCTTCCTACGCTTAAAGATATAAAGCCGCAGCTTGTAGAACAAGTACTTCGCGATGTAATAAAGCATAGCTGCCGCTGCGGACAGCATTAAAGCTAAACCTAAGATGGGGTTTAAACCACCCCAGTTATAAAGTAAAAAAGCCGCGATCAGTAGTAGCAGATATAGTAAAACCATTAAATTAAATCTCTAAATTCATTCAGGAAGCGTTGCACGCGCTCCTTTTCCCGCTCACCCATAGCCTTAGAGCGCTCGAGGAAATCTGGATGCTCGGCGAGGAAATTATGCATATACTGCTTCGGGTCAGCCTGGAAGCTGAGCACCAGATCGCGGTTCTTCTCGCTAATCTGCCCAGCCTGATAGGCCTCATTAAAGAAATCCTGGTCGAGGTCTAATACACTGTGAACCTGAACCCCTTCCTTCTTTAAGATCTCTTCACCGCCTTGTAAGCGTGAGATTACCACGGCAGTATCGCTAATTTTTGCCCCGCAGCGTTCGAGCGCAGGTAACCAAGCTCTGAGATAGGAGGATGCGGTGTTTAGTAAGTCTGCCACATGGAGTACCTTCTGCCCTGCGAGCTCAGCTGAGTCCAATAGACGACAGCGACTCAAATCACTGTTCGAAATATATGTTGAACCATCTTTTAAAATTGTAATGTGCGGTACGGAAAGTCGATTCGCAAGAGGTAAGGAGAAATAAAAGTCACGTCTTTCCCCACCTGAAATCAAATCAAAATCTAAGTCAGAAACCGTCTTGGCCAAAGCATCAATTACTGCAGCAAAATCAGGATTGTGGTGCAGTTCTGAATCAATCGAGCGGAACAAGCGGTTTGGCATGCCTTCCGGATAGGCTCTAGCACGTTCTATCTCTTGTAAGAATTCAGTGGCGCGCTCGGCTCCACCAAAGAGATAATGGGTATTTAAATAGTATGGCCCAAATGTGCCAGACGTATACCAGAAAGGCTGATCTTCCGGACTGAACTTTAAGGCCTCAGTCGAAAACAGCAGTTTAATCAGAGTATTCTTGTCCATGCTTACCTCACATAAAATATATACGATTATAGCAAAATTTGAGCTTTGCTGTTAATTTTCGTACCACTTTAAGCTTCCCTTGAGTTCTGCTAAATTTTGGATCTTTAATTCGTCTAACGCGAGCAGCAGGTCCTTCTGTAGAGCTTCACTGATTAGAGGATCACAAAGTACTGCCGCGCCTATTTGCACTAAAGAACAACCCGCAATTATAAAAGCCAGAACATCTTCTGCCCTAGAAATTCCACCCACACCAATAACTGGAATCTGAACCGCTCGACAAGCTTCCGCAGCCAAGCGCAAGGCTAAAGGTTGAATCCCAGGGCCTGAATAGCCGGCCGTATTCCGTCTAAATATTGGCCTACGAGTCTTAATATCTATTGCCATGCCGAGGAAGGTGTTAACCACAGTTAGAGCTTTAGCACCACCAGCTTCAGCAGCCTTCGCAATGGGTTCTATTGCGGCTACATTAGGGGTCAGCTTAGCAATTAGTGGATGTCGGCTAACTTGGCTTAATTCTTTTAATAAGGCCTCAACTTGTTTCGGATCTGTGCCAATACTCATACAACCCGTACTGACATTTGGGCAAGAAAGATTAACTTCAATTGCAGCTAAGTCATAAGGATTTAAGGCCTCAACTAATTGCAGGTACTCAGCCGTTGATGAGCCGGCAATATTGACAATCAGATTCGGGTTAGCCGCCAAGAGGAACTCAATGTGCTCGGCTAAAAACGCAGTCAAACCGGGGTTTTGTAAGCCAATCGAATTTAAGAGGCCGGCAGGCGCTTCGGCCACCCGATGCCCGGGATTACCCGCCCTGGGCTCTAAGCTTACAGACTTACTGACCAAGCCGCCCCAGGCCTTGCCCAAATCGACCCAAGCTTCAGCCTCGTGACAATTAGCATAACAACCAGAGGCCGGGAGCAAAGGGTTTTGGTAGCTGCGACCGAGAAATTCCATAGCTAGTGATTTAGGCATATAGGGCCTCCCAATCAATTGATTCAGCGGCAAAGACTGGACCTTCATAGCAGCAACGTTGCGGCAAGGAGGACTTAATCGGGATTGCACAGCCGGAGCAGAAGCCCAGGCCACAGGCCATTCTCGCTTCAAAGGATAGCTGGCAAGTAAAGCCTTTTTGCGCAGCCAATTCAGCAGCCGCCTTGAGCATTGGTACAGGACCACAGGACCACAGCTCTGCTTCTTGAATCGCTTCTGCTGCAAGTATCGAGGCTAATGCAGAAACCGCATTGCCATGAAAATCTAAGCCACCCTGATCAGAGCTTAAAAGCACTCTAGCACCTAGCGCCTCAAAGCGCTCAGCGAGGATTGCTTCCTCCTTGGAGCGGAAACCAAGCACAACTAATAGCTCCTTCTCGTAATTTGCTTCGGCAGCTGAAATTAAAGGATATAAGCCGGAGCCGCCACCCATTAAAATCAACTTGCGGCCAGGCTGGGGCGGGTTAAAGCCATGTCCCAGGGGGCCTAAAGCTTGAAGCTCGCTGCCTGGATTTAAAGCTACATGCCATTTCGAGCCTCGACCCACTGTATCGATGCCAAGCTCGATTTTCCCCTCTTTGGCATTCGCAGACATAATCCCATAAGGCCTTTTTAGATAGACTGGAGACTCCAGCATCAAAAACTGCCCCGGCTTTGCCTCAGCTGCTATTTGCGGAGCCAGAAATTCCAAGCGATAGGCATGGGAATTTAATTGCTCAGTCTGAACTAATCTTATGCGCTCACTACTCGGCATAAAAACCTACTCTCTCCTTGAACTTAAACGCTAGCTTTAAAACTTCATAAATTGACTGAACTCAGCCCGCATTGCTAAAGCAGCTTCTTGCGTTGCTTTAGCAAATTCCCGATGCTCATAGCCTAGAGCTTGCCAGGCATTCATCAGGCCGCGTGAGGAATTGATAATTGCACCGCCACCCTTGCGGTCAAAGGCCACAGCAACATCCTTAGCACTCGCCCCCTGGGCACCATAGCCCGGAACTAGGAAAAATAGGTGGGGGAAGTTTTGTCTCAGTCGGGCTGCTTCTTTCGGATAAGTTGCACCCACAACAACACCAATTGGTGAGTATGCCTCGCTTTTATCCCTCAGCTTTTCAGCCCAGGCTGCACAGCGCTCAGCTAAAGACTCGTAGGCCTTGCGCCCATCTGCAAGCTGCATGTCCTGTAATTCCTTACCTGAAGGATTTGAGGTTCTCAATAAAAGGAAGATGCCCTTGCCGCTAGTTCTCAGTTCATCAGCAAAGGGTTTAACACCATCTTCACCGAGATAAAAATTAACCGTCAAAGCATCACCCTGGAAAGCCGGCACAGACTGCCCAAAAGGCGTCTTTGACTCTTTCAAAAAGGCTCTAGCATAGGCTTCTGCCGTAGCCCCGATATCATTGCGCTTGCCGTCAATAATGACCTGGTAACCTAGGCTCTTAGCGAGCCCAATTGAATCCTGCAAGGCGCGCAAGCCAGCAATACCATATTGCTCGTAATAGGCCATTTGGAACTTGACCGCAGGAATAATTTTGCTACAAGCTGACAAGAGCTCTTCATTATAGCGAAAGAGCGCCCGTGCCAGCTCAGCTTCCAACTCTGCCCCTGCCTCTGCTCTGGCCAAATCTTTTAAGAGGTATTCTGGCAAATATTCCAGCTTCGGGTCTAAGCCCAAAAGTGAAGGATTCTTTAGCTCGAAGATGCGTTCTCCGAGCACAGTCATAAAGTTAGATTCCGGCATAACTTACTCTCCCATTCCACCATGTCATTAAAATTTTAGCCTTAAATTTCCAGCCATCAAAGGGCGTATTGCGGCTCTTACTCAGCATTTCTTCAGCCTTAAACTCATATTCTTCCTCGAGGTCAATTAAGACTAAGTCTGCAGCTGCCCCATCGATTAAGCCCTCCTGAGATAAGTCTAAAAAGGCAGCAGGACCTGCGGTAAATTTATCTAGGACATCCATTAAATCCATACCCTCTTCCTCGACCAAGATCTTATAGGCCAAAGGGAAGGCTGTTTCTAGACCAACTATACCGTTCATCGCAGTTTCAAAATCGGCCTTCTCACTCTCATGATGCGGTGCATGATCAGTGCCAATCATCTGAATACTGCCGTCCCTTAAGCCCTCAATACAGGCTCTGCGATCAGCTTCTGTTCTGAGCGGCGGATACATCCGATAATTTGCATCACGTGTTCTTAGGCATTCATCAGTTAAAGTAAAGTGATGCGGACAGACCTCGGCTGTAATTTTCAATCCCTTGGCCCTCGCTTCTCTGACCAGTTCCACAGACTTAGCAGTTGAGACATGCGAAATATGGGTCGGAATATCTAGGTACTCAGACAGTAAAATATTTCTCGCTACATTCACATCTTCCGCCACTGAGGGCACAGCCTTAACATTTAATTCCCTAGAGACTTCACCCTCATTCATGATTCCGCCCTGGGTTAAAGACTTATCTTCACAATGATCAGAAACTATCATTTTAGACTTATAAGCTTCCGTCATAACCTCGCGCATTAGCCCAGCAGTTTTAACCGGCAGTCCGTCATCAGTGACATGCCTAGCCCCGGCTGCAAAGAGCTCAGCCAGCGGAGCTATCTGTTCACCGGCCTCATTCAAACTGGCAGCAGCATAGGGAATAACTCGGCAAAAGCCCTCGCGTTCTGCTTTTTCAATTTGATAGCGCACAATCTCCGGACTGTCGCAGACCGGCTTAGTATTAGGCATCGCCGCTAAGACAACATAGCCGCCCTTTGCCCCAGACTTACTGCCACTGACAATGTCTTCCTTGTACTCTTGGCCTGGATCTCTGAGGTGACAGTGCGAATCTATAAAACCGGGAGCTAGAATCTTCCCGCTGCAATCGATTGTCTGATCTGGCTCCACCTCTGTCTGACGTTGAATTTTTCCATCCACGATGTAAAAATCACCCGTCTCCACTACCCTACGATATGGATCATAGAGCTTTGCATTTTTCAGCAAGTAATTCATCTTCATTGCCTCCCTTAACACTGCTATTATATGCTGCTTTCTCGGCTTGAGTGTAAACTGTCACCTGCTCAATGCCGTCATCTTCTAAAAATTCCACCTTCACATGCTGATTTTTTGCCGTCGGAATATTCTTACCAACAAAGTCTGCCCTAATCGGCAACTCGCGATGTCCACGATCAATCAGCACCGCAAGGCGAATTGAGGCCGGGCGGCCTTGGTCAAAAATGGCATCGATTGCTGCTCTGGCTGTGCGCCCGGTATATAGCACATCATCGACCAGGACGATATCGCGCCCTTCGATGGCAAAGGCTATCTCCACCGCATTGAGGATAGGATCGGCCGCTAAATAACTTAGGTCATCACGGTAAAAACTAATGTCGACAAAAGCTAAGTCTACGCTCTTTTGACTCAAGCTAGTAATTTCCTTAGCCAAACGTTTAGCCAAAGTTGCGCCACGCCTTTTAATCCCGATTAAGACTATAGTCTGAGCCTTTTCATTGCGCTCAATTACTTCATGCGCCAGACGTCTAATCGTCCGCTCCATACTGCTTTGCTCAAGGACTTTTGCTACTCTTTCACTCAAAGTTTTGCTCCTCTGCCTCATAGTAATAAAAAAGCCATTCCCGAGCTGGAATGGCAGAGCGCATGGGTAGTCATAAAAACCCCCGACAAGATTAGCTCCTTCCAGCCTCTCAGGGCATGTTTAAAGGTTTTTTTATCATAGCCTTTGGCTCAGTAAATAGCAATCTTTCATTGACTTTTCTAAGGGGCTTATATATTATTAACAAGCATTCGCCGGTGTGTCGGAATTGGCAGACGAGCGCGACTCAAAATCGTGAGCCGTAAGGCGTGCGGGTTCGATTCCCGCCACCGGCACCATTCCTGGCCCCGCTGTCTGCGGGGCTTTTTTCATAAGTAGCCTTGGAGGGGATAGATGGAGACACAGGAACAAAAACGTGTGGAATTGAAGAAGGCTGTAAGCCTTGAAGGCTTTGTGGCCCTAGGAGCTCTCTTACTCTTCTTCATTTACTTAGGCGGAAAGCTGGGCGCTCAAAAATTAATCAATTCAATTTTTGCGATCTCTTTCCATCTCTTGATTAACACCTGCTTTTACATCATGGCAATTGCCGTAATCGCAGGCGCCTTGGGTGCATTTTTAACTGAGTTCGGGATTTTGTCGATTTTTAATAAATTGCTCTCCCCTTTAATGTACCCCCTTTATCGACTCCCGGGCGCAGCCGCAATCGGAGTCGTCACAACCTTTATTTCCGATAATCCTGCAATTTTGACCCTGGCTAGCGATCGCCGCTTTAAATCAATGTTTAAACGCTATCAATTGCCCGCCCTGACCAATCTAGGAACTTCTTTTGGGATGGGTTTAATTGTCATTGCATTCATGATTGGCCTGCCCCAGTTAAACTTTTTCATGGCAGTTTGCATGGGCTTTTTAGGTGCCTGCGTGGGTTCAGTCATCTCCACCCGTCTGATGGTTAGGTCTTGTCGCAAATATTATAAGGATGACGCCGATAAGCCGGCAGTCAGTGTTGAAGAAGATGATTTTGACGTCTTCGAATACCGGGCTGTACGTCCAGGTAACTTTGGCTCGAGGTTTATTGCAGCCTTACTTGAAGGCGGAGAGGCTGGGGTCAATGTTGGGATGTCAATTATCCCCGGTGTGCTCGTAATCTGCACCCTAATTACCCTGCTAACTAACCAGCCTGACGCAGAACTGCCAGGTGTTGCCTTAATTCCCTTCCTGGCTAGTAAGATTGAATTTCTGATTAAGCCCCTCTTCGGCTTTACTTCGGGGGCCTGTATCTCTGTACCTCTAACAGCCCTGGGCTCCGCCGGAGCTGCAATTGGCATCGTTCCTAATCTAGTTGACCAGGGTCTGGCAGGACCGAATGATATCGCAGTGTTTACGGCGATGTGTATGTGCTGGTCTGGATACCTTTCAACCCACGTGGCAATGATGGATAATCTAAAATTACGAGAATTAACCGGCTCAGCTATCAAGGCGCATACAATTGGCGGCCTGGCCGGAGGAGTTGCTGCTCACTGGTTATATATCCTAGCTGCGAGCATTTTCTAATCATAAAAGCCAAATATCTAGAACTAAGCCTCAATCAGCGAAATAAAAAAGGCACTGCAGTCGCAGTGCCTTTTTGGTGGGGGATGCTGGATTCGAACCAACGAAGTCGTAGACAACAGATTTACAGTCTGCTCCCTTTGGCCACTCGGGAAATCCCCCATCTGGTGGGCCATCAGGGACTTGAACCCCGGACCGACCGGTTATGAGCCGGCTGCTCTAACCAACTGAGCTAATGGCCCGTACGTCTTCCCTTTAGCAGCAAGACGAATTATGCCAGAGCCTCAGAGCGATGTCAAGCCCCCTTTATAGCTTCGCCCGACCTTCCTCAGGACGCTTGCCAATCAGGCTGTCCGCAGCATGAACACCGAGCACTGATGTCAGTGGGTAGACCCGCGTCCGTGGCCCCAGGACAGTGCCTGGGTTTAAAACGGATTGACAGCCAATTTCCACTTCGTCACCGATTAAGGCACCGAATTTGCGTCGACCCGTCAGCCAGTACTCATTAGCTACAGGAATTTTTACCGCCTGCCCGTCGCTGCGTAAATTAGAGCAAATAACACCTGCACCTAAGTGGGCAGAACGGCCGACAATACTATCCCCGACGTAGTTGTAATGTGGACAAGTTGCACCCTTAAGTAGGATTGCATTTTTAATCTCACCTGCATTGGCAATACATACCTTAGCATCGATAATTGCCGGACCACGTAAATAGACGTTATATCTCAATTCAGCCTGCGGACCAATGATGCTCGGCCCTCCTAAATAGGAAGATGGATGAATCTTCGCACTACGGTGAGCGAAAACCCCGGGGGCCAACTCTAGGTACTCGGAGGCAGGCAGCTTACTACCTAGATTGGCGACAAAGTCACTTAGTTCCGTGAGAATTTCAGCAGCGTCCCTGCAATTTGTAAAGAGCTCTGCAGCGAGGCTTTCCTCCCAGCTAAAAAGTTTAGCTAAATCAATCATTGGCCTGTCCTTTCAAGCCCTCATGGCTTAATCTAAAACAGCCTGTAACCGTTCAGGCTTACAGGCTGTTGTGGTCGAGGTGACAGGATTCGAACCTGCGACTTCCTGCTCCCAAAGCAGGCGCGCTACCACCTGCGCCACACCTCGTTTTCACCGCTAGATAATACGGTTTTTACTGCCCCTTGTCAAATCCCAGTCAAGAATAGCTTAAAATTAGGCTCTGTTTTACTCTTCATCAATCAACTTGAGCTCATTTTTACGTAAGTGCAAGTCGAGTTGGGGGAAGGGAATTTCAATCTCAGCAGCATCGAGAGCTTTTTTAATCTCAATTGCCAAGGCCGATCCAGTGCTTAAATAATCGCCAATTGCAACCTTGCCTCTGGCAATAAATTCAATCCCATCAGTGCCCAATTTGCTGACTGCAACAACCCGCCCTTCGCTTGAAATCTGGCTGAGCTGATCCATCGCCGAGAGTACTGCTTCCCTGGTCTTATCGAGACAGGCATCATAACTCACTGCGAATGGCACCTCGACCATAACTTCCTCTTCGACGGAAAGATTGACGACAAAGTTCTTCGTTAAATTACTATTTGGCACAATCACTCTATAACCGCGCCGGTTTCGAAAGATACTGTGAAACAGCCTGATTTCCACAACCTCTAAGAGCTCTGCACGATTATCACCTAAGAAGACAAAATCTCCACTCTGAAAGGGGTGTAAAACAACTAAAAGAATCCCCGAAGCTAAGTCGCCTAGACTGCCCTGCAAAGCGAGGCCAATCGCGAGGCCCACTGACCCTAAGAGCGCAATCAAAGAAGTCGTTTGCAGCCCGATCTGGTCAGCAAAGGCGATGATTATGGTGAAATAAAGCAAGGCTTTGAGCACAGAGATAGCCAGTCTGCAGACACTTCTGCGGACCTGCTTCTTGAGCATAAAGCGCTCTAAAGTATTACAAATTAAGCGAACCAAAATAAAGCCAAAAAAGAGAATTAAGGCACCAATTCCCAGTTTTTTGGCCAAGCGAAACCAATCGACATTCTGCAGTCCACCCGCATCTAGCGAGTGGACTGCGTTTAAACTAATCCTGATATTCGTCAGCATAACTATCAAAGTATCCTTGGATGTACACAAATGGAGTGCCCTTGTCGCCTGAGCCAGAGGAAAGGTCAGCTAAGGAACCCAGTAAATCTGTAATCTGGCGTGGAGTTGTGCCCTCCCTCGCTTCTTCCAGCGTTGTGGCGTCAGCACTGTGCTTTTCTCTAATTCTGGCCTGAATTTGCTCTGCCTTCGCCTCTTCGCTCAGTTCGGCATAATCATTATCTGCGAGGTATTTGATCTTCAGTTCGTTCGGCCGGCCTTGCAAGCCCGCTGTGAAAGCTGGAGAGACGACTGGGTCAGCCAGCTCCCAAATCTTGCCAAAAGGATCTTTGAAGGCGCCGTCTCCATAGACCATAACTTCTATCTTCTTGCCAAACTTTGCCTCTAAGCGCTCAGCCAGCGCATCGACAAATTCCTGAGCTTCACGTGGGAAAAGCTTAATCCGCTCATCTGTAGCCTTATTGGAGCCCAGTAAACCGTATTCCTCGTTAAAGCCGTGTTCTGTACTCGGGGTCGCAAGGATATTATCGAGGCCAATCAGCTTCTCAACACCTGCTTCTCTGAGCAGTTTCTTACTGTTTTCTCTAGTGTGAATATCGCAGGTGATGACCTTCTTTGTTTCCTTTAGGATTGCCCGGGGGTCATTTGCAAAGAGGAAAGTGACTTTGCAATTTTCCGCTTCACAAATTTCACGATATAAATCGACATAGTTAATTCCCGTAAATAGATGTTTAAACTTAGTGAAATGCTGGTTAAATTCAGCTTCATTAAATGCATCTGTATAAGGGTTGACCTTAGAATCCAAGAGTTCTTGCTTATCAATTAGCTGATTGCCGACTTCATCAGATGGGTAGGATAATTGAATTACTAACTCATCTACTGCCCTAGCAATCCCTCTCAACATAACTGAAAAACGATTTCGGCTGAGGATTGGGTGGATTAAGCCAATTTTATCGTCGGCCGCAAAATAATTTGCGAGATCCTTGGCGATATCATCAATTGTCGCGTAGTTGCCCTGGCATCTCGCTAAAACCGACTCCGTGATGCAGAGAACATCGCGGTCGCGAGGCGAAAAATTCTCGGCCTTTGCGGCTTTTTCCAAAAGTTCCGGTAAGACATCCAGGAGTTGATCACCTTCATCAAAAATCGGAGCTCTTAGTCCACGCACGGTAGTGCCAACTAATCGTTTCATTGTCGTACCTCAAACAATCTATAAGATTTTTGCAAACGCGAAAATAAAAGATGCTTTTGCTAACAGATTATAGCAGAAAGTCCTCCTTTTGGCAAAAATCAAAGCTTGAATTTGCCGAAGATTCCGTCACTCGGCAAGTCTAATTTGATGCTTAGGCAGCAGTCCTTAGTCGGATGCTTAAAACCGAGCTGATAAGCAAACAAGGCGGGAGCGCTGAGCTTCGAGCTAAGCTTTATTTGCTTGTCTAAGGCTGGATTTCCATAACGCTGATCTCCAGATAAGGGAAAGTTATGAGCGGCACATTGAAGCCTAATTTGATGCGGTCGACCAGTAATCAATTCAATTGATAATAGACTAATATCCTCGGCTGCAAGATATGCCAAGCGCTCGAATTTCAGGCTTGCTTCTCGCCCATTAGAATTCACAATCCGATATTTACCAGCAGTTTTTTCTCGACTTAAATAATCTGTCCACTCTCCCCTTTGAGCTGTTTTTCCATGGCAGACTGCGTAGTAACGTTTAACTAATCTCTGCTCCCGGATTTCCCGAGAGAGGCGCGCTGCGCCTTTAGAGCTCTTAGCCAAGATGATTAAACCTCCGACCATGCGGTCGAGACGATGTACTGGAGCAAGCCAAACTGCGCCCTTTTTCTGATCGCGCTCTTTAATAAATGCCGAGAATTCTGAAATCAAGCTTGGGTCTCCACTTTTATCACCCTGGCTTAGCATCCCCACCGGTTTATTCACAAGTAAGAGATGATTATCCTCATAGACGATTAGTTCTTCCGGCTCAATTTTTACCCTGCGACCCGCACGAACATAGCTTTCTTTTCTGCCATTTTTCTTCGCTCGACTCATAGTTCCCACTTTCTAAGCTTGATTTATCACTCGAGGCAATTTGCCTTTCTTCTGATTTTACAGTTTTTACCGTATAATATAAATAATTAAAGCAGCAATGTACACGATCAGGGGGTTACGATGGATCAACAGGCCTTAATTTTAATCTGTGACGACGATAAGGTGATTCATGAGTCCTTATCTATTTATTTGGAGAATGAGCACTTCGCTCATCGCTCTGCCTATGACGGCGAAGCGGCCTTGGCTCTTGCCCGCGAACTAGAGCCTGACCTGATTTTGCTCGATATCATGATGCCAAAAATGTCTGGGACTGATGTCTGTCGAGAGATTCGCAAGACTAGCCGCGTGCCGATCATTATGCTGACCGCAAAAGGCGAAGAAATCGACCGCGTCCTAGGCCTCGAATTAGGCGCCGATGATTATATCGTCAAACCTTTCAGCCCGCGTGAGCTCGTAGCCCGAATTAAGGCTGTCTTGAGGCGCGCAAATGAGCCAGAAAAGCCAGGTCAAACCGTGCGTTATGAAGGGCTTGAGGTCAACTTGGACACTTACCAAGTGAGTGTTGACGGAGTCGACGTACCCTTCACGGCAAAGGAAGTAGAAATTCTCTTCCTCTTAGCCTCGAACCCGAACCAAGTCTTTGACCGTCAAACTATTTTGTCTAAAATTTGGGGTTACGAATATTTTGGGGATATGCGAACTGTAGATACCCATATCAAGCGGATTCGCCAGAAGCTACAGAGTGATAAACATAGTTATTCTGTAGTTACAATTTATGGCGCTGGCTATAAATTCGACCCAGGAAAGTAAATTCAATAAGATGGCAAAATCCTCAATTCTGAGAAAACTAGCTAGCCTTTTATTTGCGGCACTGATTTTACTGACCCTCCTAAGTAGTGTCCTCTATTCTTTTATTGCCCAGCCGCTTTTTGTGCAAAATAAAAAGAATGAGTTGCTGCCCCAGGCAAATTGGATTGCGGAGCAGTTTTTGGCCGGTGAGCGCAGCAATTATGCAAAGCAAATCAGTAATATTGTCGCCGTCTCTTATAACTTTTACGGGGTCTTCACTTTCATCTTTGATGAGCACGGGGTCGTGGCTGCAACTAGCCTGCCGAGCGATTGGTCAGAAGATGTTAAGGAACGTGTTTTTGCCGATTTAAATAAACTGAACACTGAGATTATTGAGGGCCAGCGTAGTGAGGATTACTTCGTCGCGGAAAAGAACCAGGTGCACCGCGAGTTCCTTTATGTTTTTGCTCCGATTTATAAGGCTGATGAGTCAAAGGTCATCGGTACAGTGATTTTGCTCCAGCCTTTGTCCGAGCTGCGGGCTTCTTTACAGAGTTTGAATATCTCCTTGCTTTTAGCCACTTTGATTGTCTCTGTAGTACTGATTATCCCGGTTCTGCTCGGTGTTCGACACTTAGTCCAGCCACTCGTTAAACTGCGTAACCTCGCTTTAAAGATTACTGCCGGTGACTTTAGCCAGCGTACAGAAGTTCGGGGCGATACTGAAATCTCAGATTTGGCAAAGGCAATGAATCAGATGTCGAGCAATCTGCAGACTTCTTTTGAAGCCTTAAACCATGAGCGCAATCAGCTAGCTGCAATCATTGAGGGAATCCGTGAGGGGATTATTGCTGTTGATAGCGAAGGTCGAGTGACTAAATGTAATTCAGTGATCTGGCAGCTATTCCAGCGCAATCCGCAGGTCATGGAAGCTTCCGATTTACTGCGTGTAAGTGGTTTGGCTGAGAGTTTTCAGGAATGCCTCTCTACTGCCGCTGATGTCAACACGACAATTGAGCTAGAGCAGGCCATTATTCAGGTAGATATCACGCCCCTAATTAATCGGCGCGGCGATATCTACGGGGCTGTTGGCCTCTGCCATGACAGCACAGAATCCGAACGCCTAGAGCAGACGCGAAGAGACTATATTGCCAATATTTCGCATGAGTTGCGCTCGCCGATTACCTCGATGCGCGCCCTGCTCGAACCCCTGGCTGACAATCTAGTGCCGGAGGAAGCGACTCGCCAACGTTATTACCAGATTCTACTGCGAGAAAATCTGCGACTTTCACGCCTAATCAATGATATGTTAGAACTTTCACGGGTCCAAAGTGGGACAGAATTGGTGCCTCGCGGGCCAGTCGATTTGAGAAATCTTTTAAGCGACATCGCCCTGCGCTTCTCACTCCAAGCCCAGGAAGAAAAAAGACGGCTTGAAGTCAGTCTGCCCGAGGAAGAAATACCTGCAATTTGGGGCAATCCGGATCGCATTGAACAGATCCTCTTAATCCTCTTTGATAACGCCCTTAAATTTACCGCGGAAGATGGCGTCATAACTCTGCGTCTACTCCTGAAAGAAGACTCCGCTGTACTCTCTGTTGAAGACGAGGGCATTGGCATTAAACCAGAGGACCTCCCCTACGTCTTTGACCGCTTCTATAAGGCGGACAAGGCTCATAACGAGGTCGGAACTGGGCTCGGCTTGAGTATCGCTCGTGAGTTAGCTGAGCAGATGCGCGCGAAGCTAACTGTGACCTCAGAATATGGAGTCGGCTCAATCTTTACGATGGAGCTGCCCTATGCCCAAGATGTTTTACGCTCCGAGCCCTACCTGATTGATGTGCTCGGCTTTGATGAAGATGGCAGCGAAGAAAAGATTCAGGATCTTTCAACGGCTAAAAACTCAGCCCCAATTAAGGAGTTAGACGCTGCTGAGGAAGAGCAGAAAAACAGTGCAGGACGTAAACGTGAATCTGCCATTTTCGGTAAATTTAATACCTGGAAAAAGACTAAGGAGCAAAAAAATGACCCCGGTGCCTAAGCCCCGTCCCTTAAATCAGCCTCCGGCCAAAGCTGTTGAAATCTCCGCCGGACCCAAACGCAGACTGCGTCAGCAATTTCTTTCCGGCGAAGTCGAAACTGTAAGAATCAATAGGCTCTTAGCCGATTTGGGCATTAGTTCCCGGCGTGGCGCAGATGAGCTGATAAAATCAGGCGCAGTAACAGTTAACGCTGAGCGGGCCGTCCTCGGCCAGCAAATCGAGCTGTCAGACGAAGTCCGCGTCAGGGGCGAAAAAATCGACTTAGACGAAGAAAAAAGATACCTCTACCTTCTTCTTTATAAGCCGGTTGGCATCACCTGCACAACTGATCCAAGACGGCGCGATAATATCATTAGCTATCTCAATCTTGAAGAGAGGATGTTTCCAGTTGGTCGCCTAGACCGAGACTCCGAGGGCCTAATCTTACTAACCAACGATGGCAATATCGTAAATCGCATTCTCAGAGTCGAGAATGCCCACGAGAAAGAATATATCGTCACGGTCAATCGGCCTTACGACAATGATTTCCTGAGCAAGATGTCGCATGGGGTCGAAATCCTCGATCAGACTACCCTGCCCTGTAAACTTAAGCCAGAAACAGACACCCGCTTTAGGATTATCCTCAGGCAGGGTCTAAATCGCCAAATCAGGAGAATGTGTGAGGCCTTAGGCTATCAGGTCACAAAGCTCATCCGCTGCAGAATCATGCATCTCAGCAGAGGGCGAATGCGTCCAGGTGATTATCGTTACCTCAGTGCAAAAGAGGAGTTAGAACTACTGAGATTAACTAAACATCCTCGGGACGATAAGAAATAACTAAGGACTCAAGCTGAGTTGAAAGCTGCTCGTATTCGACAGCTGCTGCTTTAAACATAATTTTACTAGCCTTTGTCGAGTCACTATCCTGATACTTATCTGAAAGGTAAATCACCTTCTTAATCCCGGCTTGAATGATCGCCTTGGCACATTCATTGCATGGAAAGAGCGGCACATAGATTCTGGCATCATCTAATTTGTGTCCACCAGCATTTAAAATAGCATTCAATTCAGCATGGCAGACAAAGGGGTACTTGGTACTTAAAAACTCACCTTCTCGAGCCCAGGGAAATTCATCATCTGAGCAACCTATAGGCATGCCATTGTAGCCAATCGAAACAATTTTATTCTCAGAATTTACTACCGCTGCCCCGACTTGAGTGCTGGGATCCTTTGATCGCCTCGCGGCCAAGAGTGCTGCCCCCATAAAATACTCGTCCCAGCTGATATAATTTTCTCTCTTTTTAATCATTTTTACGCCTCCGCTTAATCGTTATCGCCTGAATCCGCTCTGAATTTATAAAGTCTTCCAAATTTTGTCCTCCGCCTTCTGCAGCGGCTATTGATTCTAAAAGTTCTTGCCGTGGATTAAGCTTAGGGGCTAATCCATTATCCTCATCGCTCAAATCGAAATCTGAACTTGCTTCTTCTTGAGCTTCAAGTTCTGCCATCTCTGCTAAATCATCAAGATAAGAATCAGCATAAGCTATAGCCTCATCAGCTGCTTCGTCAGCATAGTCTAGCTCCGGGTAATAATAGTCCTCAGCTGCCCTTTTCCGCTTCTCGGAAAGGAACTCCAGCACAGCAATTACAATCAAAAGAATCAGCGCTGCCAAACTGACCAGAGCTGCTTGGCTGAGCCCCGCCGGTACAAATTTGAGGCTTATGATCTGCTGTCCGCTAGTAATTGGGACGAGGAGGAAGCAGGAATCCAAGGCCGTCGGCTGAACTCTCTTGCCGTCAACTTCAATCTGCCAACCCGGCTCATAGCAGGTCGAAAGAAAGGCATAGGAATCTTCTTTTGCAGTCAGCTTAAACTCCAGTTTATTGGCCGAAAACTTAAGCCATTCAAAGTTGTTGGCTTCGATTTTAGCTCTTACTGGCTCATAGTTTTCCGCAATAAATCTAACCGGGAAAATCATGATTGAGCCAGAGTCAAGATCGCCTCCGAAGGTGAATCTAATTTTGATCTTCTGCCCCTTCGAAACTTGCCCTAAATCGAGCATGTCATTGCGCCGTGAGCTCGCTAATTGGTATTCGGCATATTGATCATCAGATTCCGTGAAATAACAGTTTTTGACTTGGAGTTGGCTACTCTTGTAGTAAAGATAGTAATACCCGTCAGCCTCTGCCTCCAATTCTAAATTAGCCTCAGTATAATCAGTGGCAGAATTAAGCTTTAAAACTTGCCCACCGTCTTCGTAATCGCTGAGATAATAGGATGCTTCATTTAAAGTAGCGGCAGACTGTTCATCGGCTTTAGAGTCTGGGCTTTGGACTTGCTGAACTTTCAGCTTAACTGGCTCGAAAAGCTGATTTGTCGAAAATAACGCCTGAAATAAATCGCTTTGATTAATAAAGGGAGATTCTGAACCAGCCTCAAACTCACTCACTGTCTTTGGACAGCTGAATGCAAAGGGAAAAGCACCATGGTTCTCATGTACCATTATCTCATCCCCCGCAAAGCTCGGAACTGCAGCCGAACGCAATTTACTCTCCACGTCGCGATTAATAATATAATTCAAGCCGATGAGATCATTCATAGGAATTGTCGAGTCGCTAAACTCGAAGGAGTTAACACCGTTCACGGGATAACCAAGTTTCCCCATCAGTTTAATCGGCTCATGGGAGAAGGATGAAGAGAAAATACTAAAACCATTCAGACTATAAAGCATCGGATCATTGACCGATTTTTTTGGCCTGATCTCTGTTCTGACCAGACTGCCTGGATGCTTGGCTTGCAGCTCTTTTACTGCAGCTCTAATCTCCTGCGGACCTGAGCCATAACTAAAACCATCACGCAAACCATAGTATTCATTTTTACTAATCTCAGAAATACCCAGGAATGTCGACAAACCGAGCTCAAAGCAAATAAACATAAATAATAAAGCAGACAAGACTTCCTTGCGTCCTGCGTGCCGCCATGAGCTCAGCAAAATAGCCAGGTAGATAAGTAAAAGCGCAAAGCTAATAATTAGAGGCCAAAAAGCTATCTCGAAAGCTCCGAAGCTCCGCATACAGCTAATTAAAAGAACTAGTCCTAAAAAGACCTTGATTGCCGCTCCATCTCTAGTCCAGGAAAAAGCCTCCCAGGCTTCCGCAGCCATCACCATCAGTAAAAAGACGAAAACAAAGGCGTAACGATAAGGAATTTGATTTGGGTAATGGAAGCCATGCCAGATAAAATCCAGGGCATTAACATTAAAACTCAGAGCTATAATACCTACTAAAGCTCCATAGGCGAACTTATTCCGCTTCGGAATCCGCTTACTCAGGAAAAATAATGGCACGAG
The DNA here is from genome assembly GCA_030537595.1 of Eubacteriales bacterium. GTDB lineage: Bacteria > Bacillota > Clostridia > Saccharofermentanales > DTU023 > JAFAAL01. The sequence goes on along the minus strand of JAUNVR010000002.1, from coordinate 109,559 downwards.
TAATAGAACTATCACGCCGAGATAAATATTGGGTAAACCATGGCGAATATTTGGCTTCGAGCCAAAGAATAAACGCGGAATTAAATCCAAGAAAGAGTGCTTAAAATCCCATGGCTTGGGGAACTGATCACCGGCGGCTGAAGTGATTTTTAAAGATAAATAGGTCGGCCAAATAATAAAAAATGAGAGGAAGCCGGACAATAAACTAGAAGCAGCAAATAATCCTAGCTTTTGTAAATAATCCTTCGGCCTCTGCCAGCCCTTTTCAGGCAAGAACTCAATTAAGAGAACTGGGAAATAAAGGGCGATAAAAATACAGGCAAAAAAGGCTATATAGTAGTTAAAGATGATACTCAAGCTGAGGACGATAATATAAGGAACTATCTTCCCTTCTTGGATTATTAAAATAGCTGTGTAAGCTAAAAGTGGCAGCAGTAAAATCACATCTAACCACATGATGTTCCAGGAATAAGCAACGATGAAGGCAGACAAGGCATAGGGTAGAGCAAAAATCAGTGCTGTAGTCTTTGCTAAGGCCTTTCCTTTACGGAGGAAAAAATAGGCTGTAAAGCCGCAAAGACCAATTTTCAAGACTGAGATAAAGAGTATACCTTCAGCTAAAAAGGAGGCCGGGAATAGCAAAAGGATTAAATTAAATGGACTGGCCAAGTAGTAGGCAAAAAGCGGATAAAAATTGACCCCCAGGCCCCCACTCCAGGAAAATAAGAGGCTCTCCCCACTCGTTAGTTTATGTCTCAATTCCTGTAAGAAAGGAGCATACTGGTGGAAGAGATCAACAGTTAGGATTTGCTTCTCTCCAAAGGGAAAAATCCGAACCCCGGCATAGGCGAAAAGGAAAACAATCACAGGAATAAAGAAGGCAAAAAGCGGGTGCAGTACACCTAGCTTTTGTCTCCGCCTGGGGTCGAGTTCGAACGGTCTAATCTGCTGCATTTAATAATACCTCCATCATAGCCTTTTACATTCTAGCAAAAAAAGCCGCCCTTTGGAGGGCGACTTTATCAATCATTTAAGAAATTTTGACTAGATATAGGTCCTATATTAGCGCCTTAAATCAGCTAGCTTAAAAACCGAATTTCTTCTTACGCTCAGCTGCTTTTTTAGCTTTTTTCATCTTTTGCACAAAACGATATGCGCCAATCGCCGCACCAGCAACCTGGGTCAGATTCGCCTTGCCCTTATGTGGAGCACCAAAAGAAATGCTCTTATCGGCCAAATTGAAATCAACTTGCTTTTCCTTACCAATTCGCTTGAAGAAATTGCTAACAGCAGAAACCGCAGTATGCGCACCATCACCAATTACCCCAACTGTGTCGGTAATTGATTCACCGGCCTCAGCTGCGCTTTTGACCAAAGGGGGCAGGGACTCTCCTGCTGCCGAGCTTACCTTCTCTACATCTGACAAAATACCCTGGACCCGGTTTATAGTGATTGGCACTTCGTCTAGAATCAGCTTAACTGCAGGTTTCGACTCTGTGGCGATTTCGCTGACTGTCTTTAAAGTTTGGGCAATTCTAAACAAGGTAATGGCCAATGCTACCAGAGCTGCCACCCCTGCCAAGACCAAAAGTCCCAACAAAAGGTCCATCAGGTTTATTGTAATTGCTAAAATCAACATCTTATCTCCTTGGAAAAATATAAAAGCCCCTCGCGCCAAAGACGGAGGAGCCTACTAAAGTCATTTAATTACTTCTTGTCAACTTCTTTTTTGACATCTTTTTTAATTTCTTCTTTAGCATCTTTTACGTCTTCAGCTACGGCTTTGGCAACTTTCTCGCTGGTGTCAGTTACTTCTTTAACCTTTGCCTGAACCTCTGAGCTTGCTTGTTTAATATTGCTCTTTAGATTCTCTGCATGACGTACTGCTGTATCTTTAGCTTTTTCCAGGCCAAGCTGAACTTTTTCCTTGCCACTTTCAGCAGCCTTGACAATATCTTCCCTTGTTTCCTTGCCGCTCTGTGGGGCAAGGAGCAGTCCTGCTGTTGCACCAAGTAAAATGCCTGAAAGTACACCGATGGCAAGCTTGCTATCTGAATCTTTCTTTGGTACTACTCCTAAAAAATCATAAAAACGTCTATACATATTTTTCTCCCTTCACATCACTGTGGGTTTTCTATTGACTCTAATTATAACGTAAGCGCTGCAGAATGTTAAGTTATATCCATTAATTTGCATAACTGTAATCTTTGCCACAGTCTCGGATAATTAATTCCTTTTCAGCACTGCGCTTGGACTTGATTTTTTCAGTGTAACCAATAATCTTGGCCTCAATTTTGAACTTAGCCGCCTCATTAATTAGAGCTTCTGCTGCAGCTTCACTACAGTAGACTTCCATTAACTGACCGAGGTTGAAAACTTCGTACATCTCTTTTTCGCTGATCGCACCCTGCTCTGCAATCGCCTTAAAAATCGCTGGCCGTTCAAATAATTCTTCTTTCACAAAGCGAGTTCCGCTCTGACCAAAATTCAAGGATTTAGTTAAGGCGCCCCCGGTATTATGAATAATGCCTTTAACCTCAGACCTCCACTCTTTTAAAAAGTTCTTAAACACAGGTAAATAGCTTCTGGTCGGTGAGAGTAAGGCCTGGCCAATGCTCAGACTAGAGCCCGGCAAGGGGTCACTAAGCCGATATTTCCCGACATAGGCTAGGCTCGGATCCAGCGATGAGGCAAAGCTTTCAGGGTATTTCTCACGGTAATGAGGACTTAGAATAAAATGTCTCGCAGCAGTCAAACCGTTTGACGCTATACCCGAGTTTTCACGATCCTCATAGCTACTTTGGCCGGTGGAGGATAGGCCAACTATAAGCTGTCCTGGCCCAATATTACTGGCATCAATGACCTCATCTCGCCGCATTCTTGCACCGAGGGTGGAGTCACAAATAATAGTCTGAACTAAATCCCCGACATCTGCTGTCTCACCACCGGTCAATTCAACTTCAATCCCATATTCGCCTAACTTAGCGGCAAAGTCAGCATAGGCACTGATCAGCTCCGCAATCACCTCACCGGGAATTCGCTGTGCATTACGGCCAATAGTGTTAGAAAGGTAAAAAGGTCCGCATGCACCCACCGCCAAGAGGTCATCAGAGTTCATCACAAAAGAATCCTGAGCAATACCCCTAAACACAGTAGGATCACCGCTTTCGCAGTACTGTAAATATGCGACGGAAGATTTAGTCCCTGCGCCATCAGCATGAAATAAGAAACAATAATCAGGATCGCCGGCTGGGTCCTTACTTACCTTGGCAAAGGCTCCGGGAAATAAACCCTTATCCTGGCTGGCAACCGCGGCTTTGACCTCTGATTTATTTGCTGATACACCACGTTTTAAATACTCTTCTGAACTCACTTAAGCCTCCTGCTTTACTCTATTTAAAAAACTTCCAACTGAACTCATAAGCCGGGTTCTGTCGAGGGCAAGCATCTATCTAGGCCATGGATTTCGCCACAGCTCAAGCCACCTCCTGAAGCGTAGAGACCATTATCGCTTCGCCACGGTGTTGCTCCGGATGGGGTTTACAGGGCCAGTTCGTCGCCGAACTGCCGGTGAGCTCTTACCTCACCATTCCACCCTTACCGACCCCAGGGGCCGGCGGTATTTTTCTGCTGCACTATCCTTAGAGTCGCCTCCACTGGGAGTTACCCAGCATCCTTTGGTCTCAGGAGCCCGGACTTTCCTCAGCACAAAGGCTTTCGCCCAGGTGCCGCGCTTGCCAAGCTCAGTTGGAAGTCTCTAAAGTATAATCAATTCCACGATCAAGCGCAAAATTAAGGCTGGGGAAAAGACGCCTTAAATAAGCCAAAATAATTGGCATTACAACCCGCTCTGAAACATCATGATTAAGCATTACTAAATCACAACCCAGATCATGAATAGCCAATTGCAAATGATGTTTGACCTCACCAGAGACCACCATCTCAACCCCTGCTTTTTTGACTAAAGGCAAGAAATCTTCACTAAAAGCCCCCGGGCAAAAAGCAATCCTAGAAAGCTTAGAATCCGGCTTCCGGGAATAGCCTGGAAATGCCCAGAGCCTTGGCTGGGCAAAGCTCAGCTCTAAGCTTTTAACACAGTCCACAAAAGTTCTAGGCTCCTCTAAACTAAGTACCCTTCCATGACCTAGGCCGCCTAGTTCTTCCCAAGGATCTAAAACCTCAGAAGACTCTACTAATTGATTTAAATCACAGTCTCCGAGGAAAGAGGAAAGCATCGCCGTAGCAGTACCGAAAATTCCTCGATCTACATTTGTGTGCGCTGAAATCATGGCTCGCTCAAATCGGCACAATTCCA
>JAUNVR010000002.1:0-105144 GCA_030537595.1 Eubacteriales bacterium | reverse complement strand
ATCTCTTCAACAGTAGGATATTGGCCTTCCTCAGTCGGCTTTTCTCGAGCAGGCAGATAAAGGGGCTCTCCTCCATTATCCTTACTTAAGACTTCTATTATGTCTTGATAGTCCCGAGCTAAGTTTAAATCCAGTAGATTTTTGTTTACTTCCTTAATTTGCTCTCTAAAACTCATTGATTCTGTCCTCCAAAGCATTTTCCTCTGACTTTATTTGCTGTCATTACAACTTTAGTCACTTGTAATTACCACTATTTATGCCTGTACTTACAAGTATTCACGCTCATGCTTACATCTTTTGCCGCTTGTTATTACCTGTGATTAAAGCCCTTGAAGCCTAGATCTCAAGCTGTTTTAGAACTTCTTCGATTTCCTTTAAAAGGCGCAGCTCTTCGACTCGCTTAGATTTAGCTTTCTTTTTCTGAACTCTATAAAGCTCAGCTAAAAGCGCGCGTTCGGCCTCGTTTACTTCCCTCTTTTTAACTTTAGAGTGCATTACAGGGCCCAGATACAAGTCAAGACTAGTCAATTCATACGGCTTTGCTCTATATTCGGTGATTATGAAGTGATAGACCCTACCTCGCTCTTCAATTGCTGTTTCTTCAATTATGGCCCATCCCCTCTCAGCCAAGCCTTGGCGAAGCTTATCCCAGTGCCAATTTACCTGAATATAAATTTTCAGTCCCTCTACGGCTTTGGCATTCGCAATAATCTCAAGGATCTCATTCCCTCCGAGGCCTGCGATCAGAATAGTATCGTCTTGTTCTAAGTCGAGATTTTCCAGACCATTATTCTGGATTAGCCTTAAATCAGCCTCGAGTCCTCTGAGCCTTGCATTCTGCTCTGCCTTAGCGAGCGGCCCAGAGTTTATATCAATTGCCCAGGCAGAATTAAGCCTCTGTCTTTCAATTAAAGACAGAGGCAGTAAGGCATGATCGCAACCGACATCAATAAAACGCTCCATTCGTTCCGGCAGGAGCTCAGAAATGCGTTCTAATCTCTGTGGTAGTTTAATCAAGGTAATCCCGAAGTTTCTTAGAGCGTGACGGATGACGCAGCTTTCTTAAAGCTTTTGCTTCAATTTGTCTTATTCTTTCCCTGGTGACATTAAACTCTCGGCCTACTTCTTCGAGCGTTCTAGTTCTTCCATCGTCCAGACCAAATCTCAGACGTAAGACCTTTTCTTCACGCGGAGTTAGTTCTTTTAAGACTTCGCAGAGCTGTTCCTTGAGCAGGGTAAATGCGGCCTGGTCAGCCGGTGAAGGGGCATCTTCATCAGGAATGAAATCACCAAGATGCGAATCTTCTTCTTCGCCAATCGGTTTTTCTAAGGAAACTGGTTCCTGAGAAATCTTCATGATTTCTCGCACCTTTTCGACGGTAATTCCCATCTCTTTGGCAATTTCTTCAGGCTCAGGTTCACGGCCTAACTTTTGCAGCAGTTGGCGCTGATGGCGAATCAACTTATTAATGGTTTCAACCATATGAACCGGAATTCTAATCGTTCTCGCCTGGTCAGCGATTGCTCTCGTGATAGCCTGTCTAATCCACCAGGTGGCGTAGGTTGAGAATTTAAAACCCTTGTGGTAATCAAATTTATCAACTGCCTTGATTAAACCGAGATTGCCTTCCTGAATTAAATCCAAAAATTGCATTCCACGCCCGGTATAACGCTTTGCAATTGAGACTACTAACCTCAGGTTGGCCTGAGTTAAGTGCTGCTTTGCATCCCAGTCTCCAGCCTCCATACGAGCGGCCAGCTCACACTCTTCCTCAGCGGTCAACAAGTCAACCTTACCAATCTCTTTCAGGTACATTCTGACTGGATCATCGACCAGAACTGCATCGTTATAAACTTGTTTTTTCCGTGCATCGTCAATCAGCTGGTGTGCAGCAAGCTTGCGCTTCGTTTTATAAGCCTCAGAACTTTCGTCCTCATCTCCATCATCATCGAGGTCAGGATCGTCCAAGTCATCACTTAAATCATCATCGTCACCGATTTGAATACCGGCTTTTTGCAGACCCTCAACAACCTCATCTAAGAGATCATCTTCGAGCCGCACATCATCCAAATAATCAAGGACTTCCTGCTGATCGAGATACTTATCATTGAGCATGGCTTTTTTGATTAAATTGGCAATAACCTTCTTGCTCATATCCATGCGCATTAACTCAACATCTGCTGCCTTTTCCTCACTTAAAAGATAATTGTCTGTCATTTCTTCTCCATCTGTTTCATCGTAACTGCTGACTAGAAGTAGGCCTAAATCCTCGGTAGAATCATCATTCAATTGATCAACTGTCGGATCTAAGTCCATTTCTAGCTCAAGCTTTCCAGCTGTACTTTCAGCTTTCTTTAAAGCTTTAGCACCGCCAGAATTTCCTTTAGTCCTACTCGAGCTTTTGCTCCCCTTGCTGCCACTTCCCTTCGCCGCAGCTTTAGCACTCTTAGCTTTCGCCTGAGCGGAGGGAGATTTAGCTTTTTTCTCTGCCATACTTGTCCCTTTCTTTTAGCTTTTCTCTGTCGGCTCCTCAGCACAGGCAAAACCCGACTTTAAATATTCTCAGCTGAAATAATCCTTTTGACTTTCAGACTGTTTTAACCTTTGCTCGCGTGAAAGCTTGGCTAAATCATTAGCCTGCAATTGTCTTAGCTTGGCATCACGCTCTGCCTTATCATCACTGACAATTGCGGCCCGAGCTAAATTCTTGCGCTTATTGCGCATCAGCTCAGTACTCAAATTATTGAGCTCTGCTGTCGCCTCACTATTCAGTGAATTCTCCAAATTCAAACTGCGGAAATCATCAGCCTCGAGTGCAGATAGGAACTGAGCTAAGTTGGTATCAGCAATCTTGATATCTTCCGCACGATAGAGCAATTGAGCACTATTTAACTCTCTAAGCGCCTCGCTAAAATTTTCAACGGAATCTTCATCAGACTCATCAGAGCTCGTTAATTCATCAGCTAGGCGCTGAATAAACTGCCGTGAAGCCGGGCTTTGATAAATCTCCTGATTAAAAGCAACTTCAATATCTTCGCTGTTTAGCTGGCCAAAAACTAAGGCACTTAAGATAATTTCCTCTGCCCGGCTGATCTCGCCCGGCTGGGGCACTTGCTCCAGCCTTTGCTGAGGCCGATAGTCCTTAGCTCGAGCCTTCTTACTCGCCTCTTCAGCCGCTTTGATCTGCTTTTGGACAGCAGCTGCGGAGACATTGATTTCCTTTGCCAAACGGGCAGCGTAAATCTCCTGCTGTACCGCGTTAGGATACTCTGCAATCAATTTACAAGCCGCCTCACTATAAGCGAGTAGATCGAGACTTCCATCGGCTTTAATTTGCGCTTCCCGAGCTAGTGCCAGCTTAAAATCTAAACCTGCTAGGGCCTTATCTAAGAGTGCCTTAAAGCGTTCCTGACCGTGACTTTTAATATAATCATCGGGGTCTAGACCCTTTGGCAGACGGCAGACATAAACTTCCGCCCCATTTGCCTCCAAAATCTCCAAAGCTGAGAGGGCAGCCTTCTGACCTGCACGGTCAGAATCATAACAGAGGACAATCTCTTTCCTTAAGCGCAGCAAAAGCTTCGCTTGCTCCAGGGTAAAAGCAGTGCCCAGGCCAGCAGTAACGTTATCAAAACCGGCCTCAGAAAGTGCAAGCACATCGAGATATCCCTCGCAAAGAATGACCCTAGGCTCACGGCTTTGCTTCGCAAAATTAAAGGCGTAAAGCTCTTTGCCCTTTTTGAAAATATCGGTTTCGGGCGAGTTTACATACTTGGGTAAATTATCACCTAAAACTCTACCACCAAAAGCTATAATGCTGCCCTTAATATCAAAGACCGGAAAAATTACACGTCCTCGAAATAAGTCATTTAAACCCCTAGTTCCACTTCTGGCGAGTCCTGCAGCCAGAATCTCTTCTTCGCTAAAACTCTTGCTTAAAAGATAATCACTCAGTCTTCGATGCTCGGGCGGACTGGCACCCACCCCATAGCGTTTTAGAGTGCTCATTGAAAGCCCTCTTTGCTTTAAAAGATAATTTAGAGCTGGGGTCCCCTCTGGACTATGAAGATAGCGATAAAAGAATCTAGCGGCTTCGAGGTGCAGTAGCTTCTGCCGAGCTTTAACTTCCTTTTTATAATCGACCTTACCACCTTTATAACGCAGCTCAAGGCCTAGTTTTTTGGCCAAAAACTCGCAAGCCTCTGTAAACTCCAGTCTTTCCATATGCATGATAAAACTAATCGCATCCCCACCCTCTCGGCAACCGAAGCAGTGATAACGTTTGCGCTCATTACTGACCGCAAAGGAAGGCGTCTTTTCCTGGTGGAATGGGCAAAGTCCGTAATAATTGCTGCCGCTATGTTTAGGCAGGGCAATGTATTCTGAAACCAGCTGGACCAAGTCACAAGTGGCGAGAATCTCATCGATTGTTTCCTGCGCAATTAAGCGAGCCATTACTAAACCTCCCTATAAATCTTGATTTCTAACTTTGCTTGAATCTAAAGCCAAAAATCAAAAAGCCGGAATCGACTCCGGCTAATAGCTACGTTAAAAAAATGATAATCCCACCTTTTAGGCGTGATCTCTCATTTCTCTTCTTTCCCTCCGCTCATTTTCTAACCACAAGGACACTTCCAAGCGCTTTTTCTGTAGCTCACAGTTTATTTCTGAGATAGCATCGGGATCACCACAGGCAAAGTAGGCATTTGCCGCACAACCGCCACTGCAGAAGTAACGCGCCCAGCAGGCCCGGCACGCATCCTTATCTGGTAAGAGGAGGCGTTTGAATAGACCCAGGTAGTCTGACCTTAGGCCCTCTTCTGCGACAGTTGCAACATTGCCTAAAATAAACTGCTCCTCACCCACCAATTGGTGGCAGGGGTAGATATCTCCAGTCGGGGTGACCGCACAATACTCTGTCCCAACCCCGCATCCCTTAGCACGCTTATAAAGGCATGGTCCGCCCTGTAAATAGATATTAAAGTGGAAGAAGTTGATATTCTCGCCCCTAAGTTCAGACTCCGAGAGAAGCTTCCCTAGACGCTCATACTCCCTTTTAATCTGCTCTAAATGCTGCGGCCCAATACTGTAGTCTAACTCCGGCGGAGCTACAACTGGTTCCAAAGATACCTGCGCCCCGAGCTCTGCAAGAGCGAAAACGTCCTCTGCAAAGTCCAGGTTATGAGCTGTGAATGTACCGCGCAGATAATAGCTCTTATCACCCCTGAGTTCCACAAAGCGGCGAATTTTATCGACTATAAATTGATGCGAAGCACGTCCGCCTGTAAAAGGACGCATTTTATCATGAATCTTCTCACGCCCATCAATCGATAAAACTACATTTGCAAAATGCTCATTGATGAATTTAATCTTTTCTTCAGACAATAAACTACAGTTAGTCGTCAAGGTTAGGCGCAAATTTTTACCGCTGCGCTTTTCAATTTCACGACAGTAATAAACCAAATCCTTAACTACTGGCCAGTTCAAAAGTGGTTCGCCACCGAAAAAGTCAATATCCAGGTTGCGCCGTTTGCCAGACTCTCTTACGAGGAAGTCGATTGCTTGACAACCAGTCTCATAAGACATCATTGAACGCTCATGACCGTAATCACCAGTGCCCGCAAAACAGTAAGTGCAGCGCATATTACAGTCATGGCAGATATTCAAACACATCGCCTTAAACTTAGGCCCATCTGGATAGAGTTCGGCCAAGGTCAAATGATGTTCTGGATGGAAAAGATATTCTTCGGCAATTAATTGCTCGAAATCATCTGCCGTTTCCTTTAGCTCAGAAAAATCAAGCGAGTAGCGTCTTGCGAGCTGGGCAAGCTCAGCCTCACTCGGTCTTTGGCCTTCGTGCGCACGAAAAAGCTGCAAAACTGCAGCTGAAATCTCATCTAAACGAAGAAGGGCTCCGCTTTCTGAATCGTAAGCGAAGCACTTCTCAAAAAGCTCAAATTGATGCAGCAATTATTTTCTAACCTCCGGGTTCTCACACGGTTGGTTACCGACTGTGCAAGAAGTCTTGCAAGCCGATTGGCAAGAAGTTTGACACTCGCCACAGGCCATGCTGTGCATTTTCTTGACTAAACAAGGTTTCTGGACAATTTTAATACGTTTCATAAGAGCACCTCTATTCCCTACTTAATTTATCCGCAAAAGCGGCTATAAAGTACAAATTAGATATTCCCAACCGGGAATTCAGCTATCGCTGGAATTAAAAGCCTCAGCCTTTTTCGACTGTTGACTTAACTTCCTCATTATCTTTCAGCACCTGGCTGATTGCTGACATTTTGAAAGTCATTAAGGTATTCGCAGCTGAAGTTGAGACGGTAACCTCATCAGCATTTATGTTCATTACCCGGCCGACAATACCACCGATGGTCATAATCCGATCACCAACCTTCATGGCCTGCAGATCTTCACGCAGCTTCTTCTCGCGCTTTCTTTGTGGGCGCATTAGTAAAAACCAAAAGCCGCCAAGCATGACAACCATTAAAATCATGCTGAAATAGGGGTTACCCGCCTGTTGTAAAAATAAAGGAAAATTCATTCTTTCACTCCTTAAGCTAACAATTGAATCCTTACTATCTTACACTTCTGCCCTACTTTTGTAAATAAAGACTAGGACAATTCGAGGCAAGACTAAAGTCGCTTATAATTTCTATGAAATTCAGCTCTAAATTCACTGAAGCGGTCCTCAGCAATCGCAGTTCTGATCTCCCGCATTAAATTAAGTAAAAAATAAATATTGTGATAAGAGCAAAGTTTCAACGCTAAAATCTCTCCTGCCTTAATCAGGTGTCTAATGTACGCTCTGGTGTAAGTTTTACAGACGTGGCAGGAGCAGTCCGGATCTAGGGGCGTAAAATCCCGGCTAAAGCTTGCATTACGAACAGTTAGACGACCTTTTCTAGTGTACACCTGGCCGTGACGCCCGAGTCTAGTTGGTAAGACACAGTCAAAGAGGTCAACCCCTCTGGCGACTGCTTCAACTAATTGTTCTGGAGCTCCGACACCCATTAAATAGCGTGGCTTCTCAGGATACATCTCGCTTTCAATCGTCTCAATCATCTCATACATCAGCTTTGCCGGCTCACCAACCGATAAGCCGCCGATGCCATAGCCTGGTAAATCATGCTGATTAATTAAGCGTAATGACTCCAAGCGCAGGTCCGGATACATCCCACCCTGGATAATCGGAAATAAGACCTGATCAGATCTACGCTTAGCCTGGATACAACGCTCCAGCCAACGTGCAGAGAGGCGCATACTAGATTCAATATACTTGCGCTCAGCTGGATAGGGGGCGCACTCATCGAGCTGCATGGCAATATCCGAAGCTAAGGCCCCCTGGATTTCCATGGCCTTTTCTGGGCTCAGAAAGTGCTTCGAACCATCTAGGTGCGAGCGAAAGTGCACACCTTCCTCAGTGATCTTACGTTGTTCGGCTAGTGAAAAGACTTGGAAGCCACCAGAATCTGTGAGTATTGGGTGCTGCCAATTTTGAAACTGATGTACGCCTCCGGCTTCTGCAATTAAATCAGGCCCAGGACGCATCCAAAGATGGTATGTATTAGCTAAAATAATCTGCGCGCCAAGTTCTTCTAGCTCACGTGGCTCCAAGGACTTTACTGTTGCTTGGGTGCCGACCGGCATAAACTGCGGGGTATCTATAATTCCGCGCTCAAACTCTATTCTGCCCAGCCTGGCCTTGGCTGATTTTGCCTGCTTTAAAATCTCAAATTTCATCATTAATCCTCAGCTTTATCGGGCTTTTTAGCCTCAGGTAAAAAGAAACAAGCATCGCCAAAGGAGAAAAAGCGATAGCCTTCCTTAATTGCTTCTTGATATGCGGCCAAGACCTTCTCTTTGCCCATCAGGGCGGAAACAAGTAAAAGTAAGGTTGACTCGGGCAAATGGAAATTAGTAATCAAGCCATCAAGCAGCTTAAAGTCATAGGGTGGGTAGATAAATAATTCACTCTCACCACAATCCGCCCTCAATTCAGAGTATTTCGCAGCTATGGTTTCAAGCACCCGACAGCTAGTAGTTCCGACCGCAATTACTCTCCGCCCTTCAGCCTTAGCTAAGTTGATTTGAGCTGCCGCTGCCTCACTCAAACTATAGTATTCCGAGTGCATCTTGTGCTCTAGAATATTATCTTCTTTGACTGGTCTGAAGGTGCCTAAACCAACATGTAGACAGAGCTCGCAGCTTTCAACTCCGCGCTCCTTTAGCTGATTTAGAAGCTGCGGGGTAAAATGCAGCCCTGCCGTCGGCGCCGCAGCTGAGCCGTCGACCTTTGCGTAAACTGTGTTATAGCGCTCGGGATCACTTAGCTTTTCATGGATATATGGGGGAAGTGGCATCTCCCCAGCCTCAGCTAGAAGCTCTGCCCAGATCCCCTCAAATTTAAAGCTGACAATTCGCTCCCCGCCCGGCAAAATTTCTTTTACGACAGCACTTAGGCGATTTGGGATGAAAGATATTTCAGCACCTGGCTTCAAGCGCTTGCCCGGGCGACCAATAACTCTCCACTCAGTTTCATTCTCCTGGCGTAAGAGCAAGAGTTCTACAGGACCACCGCCTACTTTTTGGCCGTGCAGGCGTGCCGGAATAACTTTTGAATTATTAAATACCAGGAGGTCACCTGCTCGCAAAAGCTCTGGTAAATCAGAAAATTTCAAATGCCTAATCGGCTCATCCCCTGCTAAATAAAGTAATCTACTCTGATCACGCTCGGGAATTGCAGTCTGAGCTATTAATTCCTCTGGTAAATCGTAATAATAATCGCTTCTAGCAATAAATGCTTGTGCCGCTTTTTTCTCATCGGAACTCACAATTCCGCCTCCATAATCTTTTCTACTTCTGCTTCAGGATAGTAGTGCTCCAAGGCTCTTGCCGCATAAACTAGGCGTCTGCCACGCCGACCCTTTTGCTTAATCCCATACTTGGCCCGGTATTTATTGCGCTCCTTCCCAGCTAGCTCCCGACAGAGGCCGAAGGCAGATTTGGCCGGTTGGAAATTATCTGGATCAGCAGCGGTTAGATAAAAGCTAAGTGCACCGAGCATGGTCTCTCGCTCAGCCCCCTCGGCTTTTAAAGCTGGCCAAGTCATCCCCTCTAGACCGAGCCGCTCGGCTAATTTAACCGCGCCCAAGAGCCCTGAGGCGGCTGACTCAAGATAGCCCTCAACCCCGCTCAATTGACCCACAAATAAAAGCTCTCGAGGATAGGCGGAGCGCAAACGATAGGCAAAGTCTAGGTTTCGCGGTGCGTTGATATAGCTATTCCGATGCATTTGACCATGGCGGACAAAGCTGGCTTCCTCCAGCCCGGGAATTAATCTAAAGACCCTCTCTTGCTCGCCGTAGAGCAATCTAGTTTGGCAGCCCGTGAGGTTGTAGTGGCTAGCAGATAAGTTATCCTGACGCAGTTGTAAAACTGCATAGGCCTCTGTCCCATCTGGACGCTTTAAACCCACCGGCTTCAGCGGTCCAAAGCGTAAGCTCTCGTAACCACTGCGCGCAATTTCTTCTAGGGGCATACAGCCAGCAAACAGCTTCAAACTTTCAAAACTTCTTAAAGGAGTGGTTTTTGCCTCGATCAAGGCTTCATAAAAGCGCTTGTACTCAGCTTCTGTAAAGGCGCAGTTTAGGTAATCTCCGCTGCCATCCTGGTAACGTGAAGCTCGAAAAACCTTGCTGTAGTCAATGCTATCCGCGGCGATAATTGGCGCTTGAGCATCAAAGAAATATAGATTATCTGCACCTAGAAGAGCCTGGATTGAACTTTCTAAGGAATCTGAGCTGAGCGGTCCGGAAGCAACAATCAGAGCGTCATATGAGTCGAAAATACTCTCTTCAATCGACTTAACTTCAGCCCGGATTAAATTAAACTTCGCTTCTGCCTTAAGTTTCTTTTCTATATAGGAGGAAAAAGCTAGGCGATCCACTGCTAAGGCAAATCCAGCTGGAACCCTGCTTTGGTAGGCGGCCTCCATGACCAAGGAATGATAATACTCCATTTCCTTTTTTAATAGGCCTGAAGCATTTTCCAGGCGCAAGGAGCGTAGCGAATTAGAACAGAGCAGTTCAGCTAAATCCCCACCACTGTGAGCCGGCGTCATCTGCTCTGGCCGCATTTCATATAAGTCAACAGCGGCACCACGCTGTAAAAGCTGCCATGCAGCCTCTACACCCGCCAAACCGCCACCGATGATCATTATCTTTCTGTCTTTTTTTGAACTCAATTGAACCTCGGTTTCCACTAGTAATTAAACGATGTATTAGGCTAGCTATTCTGCCTCGCTCTTCTTTTCGGGCTTGGCCTCAGGATCAGTCTTAGGCTTAGACTTACTTGCTTTAGTTTTTTTGCTTTTGCTCCGGCTTTTATTGCTTTCACAATCAGGATTAGAACAGCGTTCAAAAAAGCGATTTCGATAACGCTTTTTGACCATATAGGCACCGCAGCTTGGACAATTCTTCTCGATTGGTAAATCCCAGGAAATGAAGTCACAATCAGGCTTGTCAGCCTCTTTTGCACAGACATAGAAGATCGAGCTTGGGCGCTTTCTACGGCGTTTGATCAGTAGGCCAGAGCCACAGATCGGACACTTGCCCTCAGCACGCTCTTCGATATTTCTCGTATAGCGGCAGTCCGGATAGTTGGTGCAGGCAATAAACTGGCCAAAACGTCCATGCTTTTTGACTAAATCGCCGTCTTTACACTCCGGACATTTTTCACCAATCTTCTCTTCCGGGAACTCATGCTTCTCGACTGTCTTAGCAGCCTTTTCGACCTGCTCATGGAAGCTAGGATAAAACTCAGACAATACCTCTACCCAGTCTTTCTTCCCCTCCTCGACCGTGTCGAGCTGAGACTCCATGCGAGCTGTGAACTCAGAGTCAACGATGTTTGCAAAATTCTCTTCCAACATCACAGTCACGAGGAAGCAAAGCTCACTGGGAATCAGGCTGCGCCCATCCTTTTCGGCATAGCGTCGATTGAATAAGGTATTGATGGTAGGTGCGTAGGTTGAGGGACGACCAATTCCTTTTTCTTCCATCTCCTTAATTAGCGAAGCTTCGGTATAGCGAGCCGGAGGCTGGGTGAACTTTTGCTCATGCTCAAGTTTTTCTAAGAGCAGTTTTTGCCCTTCACTAAGCTCGGGTAAATCTGCCTTTTCATCGTCTTCGGCACTTTCTTCTTTAAAGCCGTAGACCGCTTGCCAACCCGGGAAAATTACCCGCTCGCCACGGGCCTTGAAAACTTCAATTCCGGCTAAGATCTGTAAATTGATGCTTTCAATTTTGGCCGCTTCCATCTGAGAGGCAATGAATTTATCCCAAATTAACTTATAGAGTTTAAACTGGTCTCCCCCGAGCTCTGAGCGGAGCTTTTCCGGAGGTAGGTCAAAGTGAATTGGCCGGATGGCCTCGTGCGCATCCTGTGCCGCTCTTTTATTCTTAAAGAAACGCGGCTTCGGGGGTAGGTATTCTGCCCCATAACGCCGCTCAATATAATCTCTGGCCGGGGCAATAGCCTCGGTCGAAATTCTTAATGAGTCAGTTCTAATATATGAAATTAATGAGGTCTGGCCTTCCTCAGAAAGTTTTATACCTTCATATAATTGCTGAGCTGCACGCATCGTTCTGCCCGCAGAGAAGTTTAGATAGCGCGAAGCTTCCTGCTGTAGGGTCGAGGTGGTAAAGGGTGGATAAGACTGGCGTTTAAGATTGCGCTTTTTTAATTCTGAGAGGACAAAGTCCTGCTCTTTTAAATAAGCCAGAATCTCTTTGCAACTCTCCTCATTGGGGATTGTTCGCTTACTGACCTTGCCATCCTTTAACTGACCGTGGTAGCGCGCAACAAAGCTCGGCTCTGTTTTAGAGCTTTGTAAAATCGCCTTTAGTAACCAGTACTCTTCAGGTTCGAAGGCCTGAATGGCCCGCTCCCGATCGACTAAAAGTTTGCAGGCAACAGACTGTACACGGCCTGCAGACAAACCTTTTTGAATCTTTTCCCAAAGCAGGGGGCTGAGCTCATAGCCGACTAGACGATCTAAAATTCTGCGTCCTTGCTGGGCATCAACTAGATTCATATCTAAGGGGCGTGGTTTTTCAATATTTTCGAGGATTGCCTTCTTCGTAATCTCATTAAAACTGATCCGACAATTCTCACTTGGATCCAGCTTCAAAGCCTGAGCCAAGTGCCAAGCAATCGCCTCACCTTCGCGGTCCGGGTCAGTCGCCAAGAGAACGCGGTCCGCACTTTGCTTTTTCTTTTTCAAAGCAGCGAGCACAGATTCCTTACCGGGCATAGTAATGTAGAGCGGCTTGAAATTCTGGGCGGTATTAACCCCCAAAGTTGAGGTCGGTAAATCCCTGACGTGACCCACTGAGGCCATCACCTCATAGTCCTTACCTAGATACCTGCCAATCGTGTTTGCTTTTGCCGGTGACTCAACAATAATCAGTGTTTTGCCCATGGAATCCTCCTTAGATGAATCAAGTACTATATATACTTGATATGCCCTGTGCTGTCAAAATATATTTTCCTCCGCGATTAATCAAGAGACCTTGCACGAGGGCAGAGCCAAGAATACTCCGCAAGTCCTTTTCGGCAATTTTAAATTTACTGATGAGCCCGGCTAGGCTTAAACTCTCCTCTTCTAAGCTGAGTAAAATATCCCGCAGTAAACTTTCCATCTGAGCTTCCTTTCTGGGGACTAGATGCTGGGCTTCTCCTTTTAGCTTAGTCGACTCTGTAAGCCGCTCCAAATATCGCCGCAGCTCCGCAAAGTCATATAGTGGCGCTGCCCCATCACTGATTAAAGCGTTGCAAGCATATGCTTCCGCCTTATAGATTGATCCGGGAACCGCCCAGACATTCCGGCCAAAATCTAAGGCGGCATGGGCTGTAATCAAGGATCCAGAATTTCGCCCGGCCTCGATCACAAATAGCTCATCAGCTAGGGCCGCAATCAATTGGTTGCGCTCTGGGAAATGCCAGGGTCTAGTCCTCTCCTCCGGCGGGAATACCGCTAGAACCAGCGAGTCTTGATAGAGTCGATTAAATAAATTGTATGAGGACTTCGGATAAGGGTGCTCGAAGCCACCGCCCATTACACCAATGGTTTGACCCCCTGAGTTTAAAATCGCAGTTTGTCCAGTACTATCTATCCCCCGCGCCAAGCCACTAACTAAGCAAATCGAATAATCTGCTAGGACCTTAGCTAATTCTCCTGCCACCTTCAGCCCATAAC
This sequence comes from Eubacteriales bacterium, assembly GCA_030537595.1. Taxonomy (GTDB): domain Bacteria; phylum Bacillota; class Clostridia; order Saccharofermentanales; family DTU023; genus JAFAAL01. The sequence goes on along the minus strand of JAUNVR010000002.1, from coordinate 91,873 downwards.
CACTTGCACTACGACTGCCAATCACCGCGGCCGTATGCTCTGCGTAGAGTAGTTCACGCGCTGGACCACGGGTCCAGATAAATAGGGCTGGCCGATTCGAATTTATCACCCGTTCAGGATATTCCCGAGCTGACCAAATAATCACATCTGTACTTGTCTTTAAAAGGTCCTTCTTCAAGTCAGTTTCTGGAACTTTTCGAATTAAGGCCAAAGACTCTTTTAAAAAATCAGCTTTTACAAATTTTACAGCTTCACTCAGCTGGTATTCCTCGCGACTAAGATTTGGCCTAGGCTCGAGAGGATGAGCTACTAAAGTTTCAAGTCCAAGCTCTTCGCCAATCAGGGCTAAACTATCCTCGATCAGTAAATAGCGTAATTTATGCGGGAACTTTTGCTTTTGAAAGTAAAGGAGGGCAAATTCAGCCCAGGCCAAGCGTCTAAGTCTATACAAGTCAGCTTCATTCATTCTTTTGACCTCTTTTTAACTGTTTTGGCGGATTGGTAAATATGTTGCAGCGGCCAAAACTTCAGCTTCACTTACCTGCTCTTTGGCCTCTAAGTCGGCTATCGTTCTCGCCACAGCGAGTAGATTCTGTAGGCCGCGCGCTGAAAGCGAGTAATGTTCAGCAATTTTTACCAGGCTTTTTTCTGCTAAGCGGTCGACGGCAAAAACTTTGGCCGGATTCGCCAAGCTTACGCGCCCGTTTCGTTTTTCCGCCAAGGCATATTTATCCGCTCGTTCAGCTTGCATTGCGCTAGCAGTTTTGACCTGTTCAAGTAATTTAAAGGCTGTACTTTCCTCGCTTTTTACGCTCGACCCCTTTAAGAGCTGAGAAAACTCAGCTTCGGCTAGGGACTGTGCTGTCACCATGAGTTGAAAGCGATCCCATAAAGGGCCAGAGATTTTGCTCAAATAGCGCTCGACCTGCTGAGTCGTACAGAGGCATTTCCCCGCTTCTAAATAGTAGCCACAGGGGCAGGGATTGGCTGCAGCAAGTAAGAGAAAATCTGCCGGCAACCGCAGCCTTTCCTCGCCTCGAGCTAAGTCGACATAAGCATCTGTCAGGGCCTGGCGCAGTAAGTCTAATTTTGCTTTGGGAAATTCAGTCAACTCATCTAGGAATAAGACGCCACGGTGGGCTGCGCTAATCAAACCAGCATGAATTGGCGTACCTCCGCCGATTAAGGCAGCCGGACTAACCGAGTGGTGACAAGTAATAAAGGGTGGCAAGCCTTGAGAGAGCTCCTGCTTTTCCGGGAAATATGAGGCCAAGGCCGAAAGCTCTCTCGCCTCCTGCTCACTCAATGGCGACATAAAGGCGGTAATCCTCTCCGCCAGATAGGTCTTGCCACTCCCCGGTGCGCCTAGAATTAGAGTCGGGTGCCAGCCAGCCGCGGCAATCGCCAATGCTCTAAGCATCGAGCTTTGGCTCGGAATCTCAGCAATCCCACTCAACTGCTCGGCTCTTAACTTCTTAAGCCTCTCCTCCCTGGAGCTTTTACTACCATACTGCGGCTCAGCCTGCCTGTAACCGGCTAGTAAATCAAGGCAAGCAGCCAGATCCTTAACCGGCCAGAGTCTAAGCTTACTCTCCCTACTCAGCGAGCGATGGAGCTCAGCTAGAGATTTTTCTGGAACAATCAGGTCCTTAAAGCCATTTAATTCAGCAGCCTGTAAGAGGGACTTTGCTCTGTCTAGAGCTTGTAATTCACCTGAAAAGGCTAACTCACCGAGGATTAAAGCCTGCTGGAACTTTTTACTAATCACTAACTGGCCACTAGCTTTTAAAATCAAAACTGCAATTGCCAAATCATAGTGACTCCCATCTTTTGGCCGACTGGCTGGCAAAAAGGAAAGGAGAATTCTCTGCCTCGGAAAATCCAGCCCAGTCTGAGCAAAAGCTGCACGTAAGCGGGCGGGAGCCTCCTTTAAGGCTGCTCCGGCCAAGCCTGACAAATCAAAGCTTGGTAGGCCACGCAACAGTTGCACCTCAAGCTGCCCACGATAATTCTCCCGCCCTTGGCGAAATAAGCTTGGAAGGCTCGCATAGGACATAAGCACCTCAACTTTCTAACTTTATTCTCTTTAGATACCTTGGAAATTACTGAAAATAAGCTAGCTAAAAGGAGTCAAAAGCTATCAAATTAGATGTCAAATTACTGCTTTAAATAAAAAGCTTTTTCAAAGCTCAAAACAAGGCCGAGCAGCCAAAGAAAAATCTAAAGCAGCCTAGCTGCTTAGCTTTCAACTTAAAACTTAACAAAAATTCCACTATAGGCTAAAATACAATGACTTTATTACTCATCTTAAGAAAGCTGGTAAATATGAAACTAGGAATTGTCGGATTGCCGAACGTCGGAAAATCTACCTTATTTAATGCCCTGACAGCAGCTGGTGCTGATGTAGCAAACTATCCCTTCTGTACGATCGAGCCCAATGTCGGAATCGTGCCTGTGCCAGATCCGCGTTTAGATCATTTGGCAGAAATCTTTAAGCCCAAGAAAAAGACCCCTGCGACTGTAACCTTTGTTGATATCGCAGGTTTAGTAGAAGGGGCTTCTAAGGGCGAGGGCTTGGGGAACAAGTTCCTCGGTAACATTCGTGAATGTGATGCGATTGTCCACATGGTCAGAGCTTTCAAGGATGAGAATGTAACTCACGTTTATGGCAATGTAGATGTCATTAGAGATGTCAAAGCAATCGAAACCGAATTAATTCTAGCCGACTATGAGCAGGTCGAAAGGCGCCTACAAAAAGTTGAAAAACAAGCAAAATCAGGCGAGAAGAAAGCCCGACAGGAGCTCGAAGTCTTAGCAGAGCTCCTTAAACACCTCGATCAGGCTAAACCGGCACGTCAATTTGCACTCGGAGCAGAGCATCCGGAGCTAATGAAAGAGCTATTTCTACTGAGTAATAAACCTATCCTTTACCTGGCCAATATCGCAGAATCCGAGCTAGGTCAGGAGCTAGCAGAACTAGCTGAGCTTAAAGCTTACGCAGCTGAACAAAATGCCGAGGTAATTAGCCTTTGCTCCAAGGTCGAAGCTGATTTACAAGCCCTAGAACCCGATGAAAGAGAGCTTTTCATGGCTGACTTAGGTCTCAGCGAGTCTGGCTTGGATCAGGTCATCAAAGCTGCCTACTCCCTACTCGGCTATATCTCCTACTTCACCACAGGCGAAGACGAATGCCGGGCCTGGACCATCGTCGATGGCACACTGGCGCCACAAGCAGCCGGCAAGATCCACTCCGACTTCGAGCGCGGCTTCATCCGGGCGGAATGCATCAACTACGAGAAATTCGTCAACGAAGCTGAATGCTCCTTAGTCAAGGCAAAGGAACGCGGCTTGTATCGCTCCGAGGGTAAGGATTACTTAGTCAAAGATGGTGACATGCTCTTATTCCGTTTCAATGTATAATTGGAACGGAAGCTTAAATTATAAGATTTAGGAGTAAAATTGTTTGTCTTAGGAATCACAGGTGGAATCGGTGCAGGTAAGTCAACTGTCGCTTCGCTCTGTCGCGAGGCCGGCTTGACGGTTATCGATGCAGACGAAATCTCGCGCCAAGTGACCCAGGCCGGTGGCTCAGCCCTAGCTGAAATCGCAAGTGAATTCGGCCAAAAATTTATTTTGCCCGAGCTCGGTCTGAATCGTGAGAAGATGTCAAAACTAGTTTTTACGGATAAACAAGCCCTCGATAAATTAGGCCAAATTGTTCACAAGAAAGTCAGAGAAACAGTTAAAAAACGAGTCAAAGAACTCTCTGAGGCCGGGGTTAAAGCCCTGGTTTTAGATTTTCCAATCCCTGTTGAAGAAGGCTTTCTGGATTTATCTGACCATGTTGTTTCGGTCTGGGCTGAGCGTCAGCTGAGACTCGAAAGACTTAGTCTACGTGGCTTAGCAAAAGCTGATGCAGAACTACGAATGCAGGTTCAAATGACCCGCGAAGAATATCGTGAAAAGGCAGATGAAGAGCTCCTGAACAACGGTAGCTTCGAGGATTTGAAGCAGAAGGTTCAAGAGCTCCTGGAACGCGAACTCGGTGGCCGCGGAATTAATTTTAAAAAACTTTAATCTCAGCTATAGCTCATACCAGCTTTCACCCTCGTCAAGCGAGGTTTCTAAAGGTAGACCAATATCATAAGCTTCTATCATCTCCTGGTGTAAAAGTTCAGAAACTGCTGACAAATCGGCCGGATCAAGTTCTAAGATTAACTCGTCATGAATTTGTAAAATCAGCTTGGCGTCTAATTTAGCCTTCCGAATCGCACGGTCAACCTTCAGCATCGCCACCTTGATTAGATCTGCTGCTGAACCTTGGACCGGTGCGTTCATCGCTTGACGCACTGCATACTGTCTACTGTTGTAATTCTTAGCCTTTAACTCTGGTAAGGCTCGCCTGCGCCCGAGCATGGTACTCACATATCCACTCTCTTCTGCCGCCTTTACCTGAGCGTCTAGCCAGGGCTGCACCTTGGGATAGCTGCGATGGTATGAGTCAATATAGCGCTTGGCCTCTGCGACCGAGAGCTTTAAATCTCCGGCTAGGCTAAAGGCTGAAATTCCATAGACAATTGAGAAGTTTACAGTTTTAGCAATGGCCCTCTCCCGCTGACCAATTTCCTCTAGTTCAGGAAATAGATTTAAGGCGGTCATGCGGTGAATATCCTGCCCTTCCCTAAAGGCCTTCGTCAGGTTTTCATCACCACTAAAGGCAGCCAAGAGGCGCAGTTCAATCTGCGAGTAGTCAGCCGACAGTAAAAGCTTACCGGGTGTGGCCTTAAAAACCCGCCTAATTTCCCTGCCCTTTTCTGAGCGAATAGGAATATTTTGCAGATTGGGCTCAGCACTGGAAAGTCTTCCCGTGGCCGTTAAGAGTTGATTGAAATGGGTGTGAATTCGGCCATCGGACTCGATATATTTATCGAGACTTAAAACAAAGCCATTCAAAAGCTTAGAAAGCTCACGATATTGTAAAAGTAAAGGAATTATCGGATGCTCTGCTTCTAAACGCTTAAGCTCATCGACAGCCGTCGAAGCATAGCCTGACTTTGTCTTTTTGCCACTTGGCAGGGCCAAATCTTCATACAAAACTTTAGCCAGCTGCTGTGAAGAGTTCAAATTAAATTCTGAACCCGCTAATTCATAGATTTGCTTTTCGAGAGCTGAAACTTCTTCACTCAGTTCCTCGGCAAAGCTTTTTAACTCTGCCCGATCGACATAGATGCCACTAAGCTCCATCCGCGCTAGCAATTCAGCTAGAGGGAACTCGATTTCATAGGCCAGCTCGGTCATGCCCTTCTCGGCTAAGGCCTCAGACTGCTCCTCAGCCAGTTTAAAAGCACTTTGGGGCAGTCCTTTTAAGCTATGGCCTCGAGCCTCCAAAAGCTCGGCAAGACTATGGGTTTCTTCCATCCCCTCACTTAAGAGGTAAGCCGCTACCTTGAAATCGAAAATCGCTAAATCAGGCTTAGTAAAAGCAAGGCGACGGAACTTCTCCTTAATGTCGTGAACATAAATCTGATCAGCTAGCTCAGCTAGGGCAGACAATCTCGTTGGATTGAAAGCAGCAAAGGGAGTCGTAAAGTAAGAATTATCCGCCAAATAGAAATTCAGCTTATCATCTTCGCTCTCCTCAGCTCCAGCTGCAGCCTCTGCAGAGCTTAAAATTAACAACTTGCGCTGCTCGCAGTTGGCCAGGCGGTCTAAAAATTCAGTAAAACTTTCAATCTGCCTTAGCTCTGGCTCTGCTTCAGCCTCTCCTTGCTCAAGGTCAAATTCTAGCCATTCAAGCGAATCAGGACATAATTCTTCTAGCTTTTTGATAATAGTTCTAAGTCCTAGATTCTGCAGCGTCGTCCTAAGTTCAGCAGTAAAAACAGGCTGATAGTCTAGGTTCTCTGGTTTCAAATCAATCGGCGAATCACAATTTATGCGCGAGAGCTCTTTAGTCTTATAAGCATTTTCACGATCATTTTTTAGATTCTTTTGCTGGCCAGCACTTAAGTCTTCAAGATGCTCATAAATTTGATCCAAGTCCTGATACTTGCGGATTAACTTGCTGGCCGTCTTTTCGCCAATACCCTTCACCCCAGGTAAGCCATCGGATGAGTCACCAACGAGAGCTCGGTAATCGATAAAAGACTCCGGCGTAAATCCATAGTGCTCAAAAAAAGCAGCCTCATCAACCGTAAACTGGACCGGCTTGCCTGCCCTGGTAGTCGGCCGAAGCACAGTCACACCAGGTGCGACCAACTGATAAAGATCGCGGTCTCCGGAAATTATAATCGCCGGCACGCCAGCAGCCTTGGCTGCCTTAGCTGCAGTGCCGATTAAATCATCGGCCTCATAGCTCTCGAGCCCGAAATTCTTAATTCCCATCTGCTTCAGGATTTTTTTCGCCACAGGGAACTGCAGTCTTAAATCCTCATCCATTGGGGGTCTTCCCCCCTTGTACTCAGGGAATATTTCATGGCGGAAAGTCTTTTTGGAAACATCCCAGGCTACGAAAACGCCCTGGGGATCATACTCTTCCAACCAGGCAATTAAACTGTTCAGAAAACTGTAAACTGCTGCTGTCGGAGTCCCGTCCGTGGCAGTCAGCCGCGTATAGACACCCAGGCCAAAATGCGCCCGATTGAGCAGACTGTTCCCGTCGAGTAGTAAGATCGGTCTCATTATTGAGCGCTTTCTGCGGCCTGATGTGCTTCGATTGCTGCGTTTAAGTCATTGACCAATGCATCACAGCTAATCCCATGCACAAAAGAAGCTTCCTCCAAGCTCTCGTTATGGGCCATTACACAACCGAGGCAGAATAAGCCATGGCGGTAAAATACCGGAACCAGATACTCTCTGTCTTGTAAAACCTCAGTAATAATCATCTCTTTATTAATCACATTATTTGCCATAATCTTCTCCTAAAATAACTTATCTCTAGCTAATAGCTTCTACTTGCAAAACATTATCCAAGAACAAAGACCAGTCTAACGCGGGCTTTGTCAGTGCTAAGTTTACTCAATCTAGAAATATTCTGCAATTTTCACAGCTGAAAAGATTAAAACTGTCTCACAGGCTATAGAATAAGCCGTAAAGCCTTGAAAAGCTTGACATGACAAGGCTTTTAATATAATAATAGCCAAGAACATCACAAAGGAGGTTTTTTCTAGATGAATAAGACCGAACTGATTACCGCTGTGGCGGAAAAGACACAACTTAGTAAAAAAGACTGTGAGAGCGCAATCTCCGCAGTTCTTGATACCATTGCTGAAACCCTGGCTGCAGGTGAAAAAGTAGTCCTCGTTGGCTTTGGTACCTTTGAAGTACGTGATCGCGCTGCTCGTAAGGGCCGCAATCCCGCCACCAAAGAAGAGATTATGATCCCTGCCTCTAAAGCACCTGCTTTCAAGGCTGGTAAGAATCTCAAAGATAGAGTCAACGCCTAGTATTTTTTGCTGAGTTAGACAAATATCAAAACAAAAAGGCGGTTAAACCGCCTTTTTAAATTTCCGGGATTGCCCTAATTTAATTAAAAGATTTATTGCTTAGAAAATTCCTACAGTAAAAACTACTTCTCCCACTCCTCATTATCATCAGCAACTTTGAGCTCATTTTGATCTAGCTCATCATTTTCTTTCTTGCCTTCGTGATAGGTCAAGGCATGTGTCTTCATTAAGCTTGACAAGCGTGAGAGACAGGTTCTAATCGAATAGGCTGTATCCTGCTTAAACAATAGACGCTTCTCTCGATTTTCACTTTCCTGGTACACATAATCTGGCAACTCAGCATTCGTATCTAGGATTGAGCGAATATAGGATTCATCCTCCCCTAGTTTGTCGAACAAGTATCGCACATTGCGCTCGACATGTGAGACTGAGCAATTAAAGATTGTAGCTACCTCAGGAAATACAGTCTTACTCAGTGGAGTCATTAGACCGCCGTCCAGATAAATTGCAATTAAAATCTGTCGCAGAAAGACAAAACCTCTAAGGTGTTGTCGAAAAAGCAAAGTATCTAAGCATTCATCAACCACTATTGTTGCTTCGAGTAGTAAATTTCTTGACATTTTACTTTTCCTTTCTCTAATAAAATCTGTAAGTTCTAAAACTCTTCTACTAGCCAGTTGGGAGCCCCAGCGTCCATCAATAAAGTAATTGATATTTCCCGACATATCTGTTACTCCCATGATTCCGTGCTTGCGGAGTATCTGTTCCACTCCTTGCAAAATTTCGTGATTTGAGCAGGCGATATAAAAGGCAATACTATCGTCCGATTGATGCTCTAACGCCGGCTGTTTGTAAATAGCTTTCTTTCTTCGATTCATAATTGCAATCCTTACTGTTTCATACTTGAATTTTCTAAGCGGGTCTTGATCCCGGGGCGCTATGAATAACGCTGAATAATAGAATATTACATTTCAGCCTAAAAATCAGCCTTTCAGCGATGTATAAACGATGAATATTGACGATTAAATTAGTCTTTTGTAATTTTATACAAAAATAAACGATTTTTTATGGGCTATTCGCCATTCTTTTCGACCACTTCTTCTAAACTTAAGACGATTTTAGAACGTCGGCCATAATTCAAACGATAGAATCTACTGCTATCTTGGGGAAAACTGATGTTACGGTAGATCAATTCCTCATTGCCATCTAGGATAATCAGCTGGCGCTCCGTATCAATTTGCTCTGATGAAACGATGACCACAGCACTATTATTCTGCAATAGCTCTAATAAATCCAAGCTTCTCGCCCGGAAATCTAGCATAATCTGAAATACCAATAGCAGCGTTAAAAGCAGCGGCAGAAAATATGACACAGCATGTTTGTTCTTCTTCTGCCAGTTAATTTCCAAGCGTTTAATTAAAAGCAGATAAAGTAAAAGTACAATCAAGGTTGATAAAAGGTAGGTAAAGATGAAGAATAGATTCATTATTCCGCCTTGCTTCCTTCTAAGATGCTTTCTAGCTTTTCTAAGCTCAGTGCCTCAACATTCAGTTCACGTGCGCGCTCAGCCTTCGAGCCTGGATTCTCACCGAGCAGTAGAAAATCTGTCTTGCCTGAGACCTGGCTACTGACTTTTGCCCCGGCTCTAGTTAAAAGCTCCTTCAGCTCACGCCGATTATAGGCTTCGAAACTCCCAGTAATTACCACTGTTTTGCCGGCTAAAGGCAGATTCTCGGCTTCAATCGACGGACTCTCTTCTGCTTCTAATTTTAAGCCAAGATCCCTTAATTTAGCCAGCAATTCTTGCTTATCAGCTTGATGGAAGTATTCATAAACATTACCGGCCAAAACAGGACCTAGGCCTGGTATGGCCTCTAGCTCCTCCACAGTAGCAGCTGTAATCTTTTCTAAGCTGGGTAATTTACTTATTAAAAGACTTGCTGTTTCTTGGCCGATGCCAGGAATCCCAAGTGCAGTTAATAATCGAGCAAAACTTTGCTGCTTAGATTCCTCAATCGCCGCTAAAAGATTATCAACTCGCTTTTCACGGCCGATTAATCCATCTTCAATCAATTCTTCTCGCCGATCTTTTAGTGTGTAAAGATCAGCAATCGAAGTCAGCTTATAGTCTTTTAATAAGACTTCTACGGTTGCCGGACCCAAACCCGCTATATCCATGGCTCCACTAGACGCGAAATACTCCATCGCGCGAGCATTCTTCGCTGGACAAGCCGGATTCAGACAGAAGAGATCAGCTCCCTGCATGGCCACCTCACCAGCACAGACCGGACATTGCTCAGGCCAAGTGAACTTCTCTGCTCCAGCTGGTCTTTTCTCCAGGTTAACCGAAAGCACTGTCGGAATGATCTCTCCCGACTTAGTTACTCGAATACTGTCACCGACCCGTAAATCTAAGGCCTCAATGAAGTCTCGATTATTTAAAGTCGCCCTCTGCACCGTAGTTCCAGCTAAGTCTACAGCTTCAAATATCGCCATTGGCGTAATTCTACCTGTCCTGCCAACCTGGGTTCTGATCTCCAGGAGTCGAGTTTCCTTAATCTCCGGCGGATACTTATAGGCAACAGCCCAGCGCGGAGCCTTCGCTGTCGTACCAAGCTGCGCTCTGAGCGCGAAACTATTGACTTTAACCACCGCCCCGTCAATCGCATAGTTCAGCTGATAGCGGCGCTGATTAATGGCTTCTATCGCCGCCATAACTTCAGCTAGGGACTTTGCCTCAAGCCAATTCGGCGAGGCTGAAAAGCCAGCCTTCGCAATATATGTCAAAGCCTCCGCATGATTCTCCAAGCTCAGACCTCGGCTATCTTGGATATTAAAGATAAAAATCGCTAAACCTCTGGCCTTAACCAGTTCAGGATTTAACTGCCTTAAAGTCCCAGCCGCAGCATTCCGAGGGTTCTTAAATAAGTCCTCACCCAGCGCCTCACGCTGCTCATTTAATTGGACAAAGCGATCTAAAGGAAAGTAAACCTCTCCTCTCAACTCCAAATACTCAGGCTTTGCCTTTAATTCCAAGGGCAGCTGGGAAAGCTCCCGGGCATTTGCTGTGACATCTTCACCGAACTGCCTCCCGTCTCCCCTCGTATGAGCCAGTTCCAACTTACCCTCTGTATATCTCAAGGCTAGGGATAGGCCGTCAATTTTTTCCTCGACAATGAAAGTCGCCTCAGAATCCAATGCGAGCACCGAATTAACGAAGCTCTCAACCTCGGCTAGGTCAAAAACATCATCCAAGGATAGCATCGGCACACGATGTCGCACTTTTTTAAAGCGGCTGTCTGCAGTTCCACCCACCCGTTCGCTGGGTGAGTCCTGATCCTTGAATTCCGGCCATGCAGCCTCAAGCTGGCGTAATTCGACCCGGAGGCGGTCATAGACCAGATCCTCGACCAAGGGTTGGTCCTGGTCATAGTATGCTCGGTTAAGCTTTTCTAGCTCTGTTCTGAGCTCATTAATTCTGAGCTCAGCTTCCGATCTCGTCAATTCAGCCAGATTACTATCCTGCACAGCCATTTGCTTTACCTTTCTTTAAGACTTAGGCAAGTTCGCGAGACTCTCATTAGTCTGCTTTAACAAGGCCTCATAGTTCTTAAGTTTTTCTCGTTCAGCATCGACAACTTGAGCTGGGGCCCGCTGGACAAAGTTCTGATTAGCCAACTTGCGCTCCTGAGCAGTAATTAACTGCTCCAGATTCTGACTTTCCTTTTCCAGACGCTCGCGCTCTTGTGCCCAGTCGATTAAGTCTGCCAAAGGTAGGTGCAAGGAAAGCTTTGGCAAAGCTACTGAGCTCGTATTTTCAGGTAAGTCGTCAAGTGAGTCGATCAGTTTTAACTCTGCAACCCGAGCCAAGCGCCTAAAGATAGCCTCTGCTTCCATAAAGCGCTCAACAATAGCCTGATCGGAGCTATAGATTAGGGCATCTACTTCCTTCCCCGCAGGCACATTTTGCTCAGCTCTGACATTTCGGATTCCCCGCACAGCATTAATAATCTGCTCCATATTTTCAGCAGCCTCTTTGAATTCAAGGTCTGCTTGATACTCTGGCCATTGAGCTGAAATCAGTAAGGACTCGGTGTTCAATAGCTCAGCATAGATTGCCTCTGTGACAAAGGGCATGATCGGGTGGAGAAGTTTAACCGTTTCGCTCAAGCAGTGATTCATGATTGCCAGAGCAATCTCACGGCTCTTACCTGCCTTTTGATTCAATCTATCCTTAACTATTTCGACATACCAGTCACAGAATTGATCCCAGGCAAAATGACTGATTTTTTCCAGGGCCAGGGAGAAGTCCAAACGCTCGAAATTCCTCGCAGAATCTTTGATTAGTTCATTCAACTGGTCCAGAATCCACTTATCCTCAAGTTTTAGCTCGGCGCTGTCTATCTCGGATAGCTTTAAGACAGTCTTTGAACTATCACCCAAATTCATGCGGTAAAAGCGCAGTGCATTCCACAATTTATTCATGAAATTACGGCCGGCCTCAACCTTTTGCTCGGAAAAGCGCATATCCTTCCCAACTGATGTGCCCCAGAATAAGGCATAGCGCAATGAGTCAGCACCAGAGCTGTCGATAATCTCTAGCGGATCAATCCCATTGCCTAAAGACTTGGACATCTTTCGCCCCTGATCATCGCGCACCAAGCCATGGTATCCGACCTGTCTAAAGGGCACCTGACCCGTGTGTTCGAGACCTGAGAAAATCATTCTCGAAACCCAAAGCGGCAAGATATCATAGCCAGTAATTAACAGGTTGTTCGGATAAAAGTCAGCTAGGTCCTTAGTCTGCTCAGGCCAGCCCAGGGTAGAAAAGGGCCATAAGGCTGAGGAGAACCAAGTGTCTAAAGTATCCTCATCCTGTTTCAAGTGAGTAGAATGGCAGTGTGAGCACTCTGTGGGGACTTCTCGCGAAACATTTATTTCCTCACAGTCCTCGCAGTACCAGGCTGGAATTCGATGACCCCACCAAAGCTGCCTAGAGATACACCAGTCTCTAATATTCTCCATCCAATTGAGATAAGTCTTAACAAAGTGGTCAGGAATAAACTCAATACTCCCGTCCTTGACTGCAGCAATCGCTGGCTTTGCTAATTCTTCCATTGCTACCCACCACTGTAGGGATAGCTTTGGCTCGATTACCGAGTGGCAGCGGCTACAAAGGGCAATGTTATGCTTCATATCTTCGACTTTAATTAAATAGCCCTTGGCCTCTAAATCGCGAACTATCTGCTCACGACAGTCGTTGATACTCAGGCCAGCATAGACTCCACCCAATTCATTAATCTTACCATCATCAGTAATCACATCTATGATCTCTAAGTCATGACGCAAACCGATTTCAAAATCATTCGGGTCGTGGGCTGGTGTAATTTTTACACAACCACTACCGAAATCAGCCTCAACATAGTTATCGCTAATAATCTCTAATTCTCGTTCAACTAAAGGCAGAATGCATTTTTCCCCAACTAAAGCCGCATAGCGCTCGTCATCAGGATGGACTGCAACCGCAGTATCGCCCAGCATTGTTTCAGGGCGCGTTGTCGCAATTTCCAGATACTTATCCGGCTGGCCTTTGAGCGGATACTTGAGGTAATAGAACTTTGCATCTGCTTCTTCGTAATCAATTTCAGCATCGGAAATCGAGGTGCCACAATCTGCACACCAGTTAATCATCCGTTCACCACGGTAGATATAGCCCTTTTCGTAAAGTCGGCAAAAGGCTTCTAGAACAGCTTTTGACAAGCCCTCGTCGAGGGTGAAGCGCTGCCTAGACCAATCACATGAGATCCCCAGGCGTCTGGTCTGCTCGACAATTTTCGAGCCATATTTATCATTCCAATCCCAGGCTTCTTTGAGGAAGGCTTCGCGTCCGATCTCGCGTTTCTCCCGCCCTTCATTGCGCAGCTTCTCAACCACCTTTGCCTCAGTTGCAATTGAGGCGTGGTCTGTCCCAGGTACATAGACTGTCCTTTTGCCCTGCATCCGCTTAAAGCGTACCGCAATATCCTGCATAGAAAGGTCCAGCGCATGTCCCATATGCAACTGTCCGGTAATATTTGGCGGTGGCATAACAATCGCAAAACATTCCTGGCCCTGGTCCTCTACCGGCTTAAAGCAGCCTGAATCAGCCCATTGCTGATACATCTCCTGCTCTGTCTTGCAGGGTTCAAAATGTTTCGGGATTGAGTCAAAATCTCGCATAATATGCTCCTTCTTAGTCCTCTTCATATTCACTCAGGTTCAAGTCGGAAAAGCTAACCCTATCTAGAGTTAAGCCACCGCTTTCGCCAGGGTCTTGGATCACAAATTGTAATTCACTAAGTCGCATTCTATCGACTGTTGCTTGACTTAAGTCAAAACTTATCTCCTGCCAGCTCAGGGCATCAGATAAGGTTTCCTTTGGGAAGAGATATTCTCTACCATTGGTATCTTTTAGCCTCAAGGCCAAATATTTAGCTCGGTGATCAGCACTAAAAACAGATACTGTCAGCCTCCGCCATAAGCTTAAATCCAGAGGCGGATAGTCCGAGGCATAATCCAGAATCGGGCCAAAGCTCACCGGCCTTTCATCAGCTCTACGATAAGCCAAAAAGATTGAAGCTTTGCCATGGCGTTTATTATCTTTTTCTAAGGCAAATTCACCGCGTCCTGAATAGACCTTCCAGAGTGGCTGCTCTGCAGGTCTGGCTAGGTCCGGCAGGCGTTCAATCCGCGGGTCATCGCTGAGGTACTTAAATTCAGAGAGGGCATCACAGTATGTCCAGGCCCAGACCTTAGAGCGATCTTCGAGTTCGCGCGCGAGTCTAAAAGGCACAACAGGCATACCTTCTAAAGAACAGAGATTAGCAGCATGATTGAAGTTCTGGTAGGCGTAGGAGCAGGCTAAGGGCTCAGCAATTTCATCATGCCAAAGCAGCACTCTGACCCCGTAGAGGTCTTTTGCTTCCGCAGGAATTAACACAGCGTCGGCACCCGCCACAGCAAAGCCCTTCACTTCGCTTTCACCGTCTTTTAAACTCAAGCCCCGCCCGATATTTTCAAAGCTTAAAATTAACTTACTGCCAACAGCCTCAGCTGAGGCCACTTCCGGAGCTGAGTTCGGCAAGTCATGCTTATAGGCCAAGCCTAAGGCTACCGCAGCCATCCGCTCACCCACTGCCCGCTTTGCAATCGGCGTTTCCGGGCGCTCAAACTTGCCCCTAGCTCCCGCATAGTCAGGTGGCAGGTCATAGACTGTAACCAGGGCGGCAGGAATACTTAGCCGGCGACGCACGACTGCCAGCACTTCATTAAAGTCGGCCAGGCGATGCTGGTCTGCAGCAGAGGCAAGGAATGGTGGCAGCTGTGAGTAGATTAATGAAAGGCCTGTAATTGGTGCTTGGAAGACAGATTTAAAGACATTAGCCAGCCGTCTAAAGGCTCGTTGATAATGGCTTGGGTACTGCACATCTTGCTCACCCTGAGCCCAGAGAATACCGCGGATCGCCATACCAGTAAAAGGAGCAATCTTATGGTTAAACAAAGCCCCCGCCTGATTCCGGCGTAAAAACTCTCGAGGCTCTGCAGCCAAGTCCTTCTGCACAATTGGCCGCCGAATTGAGCGCTCTTCACGCCGCTCACCCTCCGGCAAGGCGTTCCAACTCTGAGCATCCCGATAATGTTTAATTTCCTTCAGATGATTGTTTAAGACTGCATCTTTTTCTGTAATCTGCCGTGGCAGCCAGGCATGAATCATAGAATCATCTGCCGCCGCATCAATAATCGCAATGGGACAGTTTAGTTCCTTAAATAGCCGCCGCGAGAAACTGCAGGCGATGGCACTCACCTCCGCCCGCTTCTGGCTGTTCCCCAGATACCACCTGCCCTCAGGAATATCCGAAGTCGCCTCATAACGATATAAATTCTCACCTGTAGCCAGGCCCGATTCAGGGAAGGCAAAATAGCGAATAAAATTATGCTCTTCCGGCGCCAGCTTATCGCGGGAACAGTCCGAATAGCGGCTTGGCATGCTCATATTTGAACCGCCTGCGGTAAACCAGAGCTCTCCAAAGAGCAGGTCCTTAAAAACTCGTTTATCGCCACAGGATTCTATGGTCAGGCGGAATGAATCAAAAGATGCCTCGATAAAAGGCAGCTTAAACTCGAAAAAACCATCAGTTTCAGCAAAGTCATGCTCTTGGAAAATCAGGCCATAACGCTGGTCATCATCAGCTTTCTTACGTCGATCTTGAGGAAAGCGCTCTAAGGTCAAGCGCACTTCTGCGCCGGCTAAAGTTTTGCCATAAATGCGCGAACGCACTCTCTGCTGTAAGACCATATGATCGCCATACCAGGCTGCTAGTCGCAAAACTTCAGACATAGATTGCCAACCCTTCCTCAAAATAACTAAAGCTCATTATAACTAGTCCATCTCCTGCCCGTCAAAGTAAAGTCCGCAGCGGATGATGATTGCATCGTCTTCATCTATGCTTTCAATTAAAGCAGCTTCCCGCAGGGCAGCCAAGAAGCTATCCGGGCGTAAATTCTCAGAACTTCCTGCCTTAACTTTGAGTTCAATCAGATCCGCTCCTAGGGCCGTCCAAGCCAAGACTAAACGGTCCAAATCTAAAGGTCGCGGCTTCTCCTTATGCATGCGAATATGAATATGCGGTCCTGGGCTCGCAAAATACTTAGTCGCTGCAGCAGCTATCCCTGGGCATTCGATGCGGTATTTTGCCCCACTCACACTACCCATCAATTTTTTGCTCGCGACTTCGCTTCTCTCCACAGCATAAAGTTTTAGTTGCGGATGGGCAGTCGCTTTGAATCTAGCCTCTATTTCAGCAGGATCTAAGTCTTCTGGTAGGGCAAATGAAATTACATCAGCCTCAACCTCGACGCCCAGACCGACAGGCAGCGCAAAGACCAAATCCGGTTTGGGGCGATAGCCCTTACCACTTCTGGCCAAAGCCAGGCCGGCTCGACGGAAGCTGCGTTCAAAAAGACGCATCATATCCAGGTGTCCGAGCCAAGTTAAAGCTCCACTTCGAGCATATTTTGCCCGATAGGTAAAGGGCTTAAGTTCTAGCTCAGTAGCCGCAGCTGGCGCATTTACGCCTTCGAGCTCCTGCTCCGCAAAGAATTCTGCCGGACTTTTGTCCTTAGCTTCTAATTCCTCATTCAGACCGAGTTTAATTTTCTGCCTCTCTTCTGATGAAGGACAGATACCTGCACAGTATTCTTGCGCGCCACAGAACGCACAGGCTTCACGGCACTCTGCTAGAGTAATCTCCGCCTTTGCCTTTTGCCATTCTGACCAAAGGTGTTCCGGATTGACCCCCATGTCGAGGATTTCCCAGGCGAAGCTGCCCTCGCGCCCCTCCTGATCGCCCAGATAAAAGTCAGGATCTAAATCCGCCTCAACCATGGCCTCTTGCCATTTTTCTAAACTTAAGTTTTCGCTCCACGCATCTAGCCAGGATCCTTTTTCCAATAAATTTAAAAGAACCTGGCTAAGTCTTCTGTCCCCCCTGGCTAAGATGCCTTCAACCCAAGTTGCTGCCGGATCATGCCATTGGTATTTGACTCTTGAAATCCTCAGCTCCTTAGCTAGTAACTCCTGTCTGCGTCGCATCTCTGCTAATGGAATCTGAGCAGCCCATTGAAAGGGAGTCCAAGCCTTGGGAATAAAAAAGGAAGTTGAAACTACAATATTCATCCGCCTGGCCCGCTCTTTTTTGCCTAGGCTGTCATAAATTGACAAGACCTTTTTGACCAGGTCAGCAATCGCGATGATGTCCTCATCTCGCTCTCCTGGTAGACCCAACATAAAGTAAAACTTGAGATGCGACCAGCCACCACGGAAAGCATATTCAGACGCTTTGAGTAAGTCTTCTTCGCTAATATTCTTATTAATAATGTCACGCAGGCGCTGACTTCCCGCTTCAGGCGCAAAGGTCAAACCAGATCTTTGTCCCCTGCTTTGCGCTCTCTGCATCAGGGCAAAACTAAAGGAGTCCAAGCGCAATGAGGGTAGTGAAAGTTTGAAGTCACGCCCGGCGAAATTATCCAGTAAGTCATCAGCTAGGTCTGCTAATTCACTGTAATCTCCAGTTGAAAGCGAAAGTAAGCCGAGCTCGTCATAACCAGATTTTTCGAGCAGATCTAAACTTTCACTCAGTAATTTACTTTGTTCCTTTTCTCGCATTGGCTTATAGACTTGTCCAGCCTGGCAAAAACGACAGCCTCTAGGACAGCCCCGAAATAACTCAATAAAGGCGCGGTCATGGACAATCTCTAAATTAGGAACTAGGGTCGAAGTCGGAAAATCTAGGCTATTCAAGTCCTTCACGATTTGTCTACGAACCTTTTTCTGAACTGGCTTCGACTCAGTTAAATCAATGAATTCCTTGACCGACATATCCTGATTGTAGATTGGCTGATAAAAAGCCGGGACATATATCCCGTCAAGTTCCGCCAAGCGTGCTATTGTCTCAGCTTTGCTGAGGCCTTGGCGCTTACAGTCAGCATAGCAATCGAGGAAGTTTTGCATCAACTCCTCGCCCTCACCGACCTGCATGATATCGATGAAATCGGCAAGTGGCTCGACATTACAGATAATCGGTCCTCCACAAATCACCAGTGGATCTTCTGCGCTCCGCTCTGCTGCCAAAAGCGGAATACCTGAGAGTTTTAGCACATCCAGCACAGTTAAGTAAGAGAGCTCATACTGCAAGGTAAAGCCTAAGATATCGAAGTCTTTCAAAGGGGAGGCCGTTTCCAGGGTAAAAAGCGGCAAGTTTTCCGCAATTAAAATATCTCGTAAATCAGCCGCCGGTGCAAAAACCCGCTCGCAAAAAGCATCATCGCGTTGATTGATTAAATCATAGATGATGCGTAAGGCCAGATTTGACATCCCAATTTCATAAAGATCAGGAAAACAAAAGGCAAAGCGAATCAAAGGCCGGTCCGCAGCTGCATCCCGCCTTGGATCCCATTTAATTATTTCGTATTGCTCGCCACCTAAATAGCGCGCAGGCTTCTGCACTGAGCGTAAAATGTGAGCCGGTAAAGGACAATTCTGCATCTATGATTGATCCGCAGCCTCTCTGTTTAGCTCAGCTCTGCGCTCCTCATAGCCAGGCTTTCCAAGTAGCGCAAACATATTTAGCTTATAGGCCTCGACCCCCGGCTGATCAAAGGGGTTGACGCCCAGTAGACGTGCAGACATGGCACAGGCTAGTTCGAAGAAGTAAATCAAATAGCCCAGGTGTTCCTCATCCAGACGCTTCAGACTAATTTCTAAAACCGGAACAGCACCCTCGCGGTGGGCCATTAAGGTCGCCCTTCTCGCAATAGCATTAACTTCAGGCAAGGCTCTGCCCGCTAAATAATTCAGCCCATCTCCGTCATCTTCGCTCTCTGGGATTAGCGCCAGCTGTTGCTGCTCATCAATTACCAAGCAGGTCTCAAAGAGGCATTTTCTGCCTTCTTGGACGAATTGGCCCAAAGAATGCAAGTCGCGAGTAAACTGCATTGAAGTCGGTAAGAGGGCCTTCCCGTCCTTACCTTCACTTTCTCCGAACAATTGCTTCCACCACTCGGCAAAAAAGCTCAGCTCAGGCTCGAAAGTAACTAAAGACTCAGCTACATAGCCTCTTTTATAAAGGCAGTTACGAATTACAGCATAGCGATAAGCCGGATTACTCTTGAGCTTCGTCCCCTGTAAATTCAAGAGCGCCTTATGGGCCCCTTCTAATAGCTTCTGGATATCAAAACCTGCCGCGGCCAAGGGTAAAAGGCCAACCGGCGTTAAAACTGAGTAGCGACCGCCCACATCATCAGGGACCACAAAGCAAGTCAAATCTAAATTATCAGCATAGGCTTTGAGCGCACCTCTGGACTTATCCGTTGTGCAAATGATCCGCTCACGTAAGGCATCTTCGCCATATTTTTCTACCAAGAGGGCCCTGAGGATTCGAAAGGCAATCGCTGGCTCCGTGGTGGTCCCGGACTTTGAGATCACATTGAGGCTGAAATCCTTATCACGCAAATACTCAATCAAGCTTTCCAGGTACTTCCCGCTTAGATTTTGGCCGGCAAATAAGAGCTCGACGCCATCATCCTGACGGGCCTTAAAAGGATCTTTGAGCGCTTCATAGACAGCCTTGGCCCCTAAATAAGAACCACCAATCCCGATATTAACTAAAACCTCGGATTGCTTTTTAATCCGCTCAGCTGCTTCTTTAATCTCACGTAGTAAAGCGGGATCAAAATTCTGAGGTAAATTTAACCAACCCAGAAAATCACTGCCCGGAGAACTGCCCTCAGCTAACTCAGACCAGGCCAAATCGGCATAGGGACTATGGGCTAAGATTTCTTCCTCTGAGATAATTCCTGCTAAATATTTTTCATTTAAAGCTAACACTTAATTTTCCTCCTGATTCACTTTATAAATCGTAGTCACCGGAGCGGCGGCTAAGCGATAGCCCAAGTCTTCCATTGTAATTCTGCCCTGAGCTACCATTTGATCTCTACGAATGGCATAGAGCTCTGCAAACATCGCTTGCTTGAAAGAATTGATTAGAGGCTTCAGGAAATAATAGAAAAGTAAAGAAAGGCTCGCCAGGATGTGATAAATCAGATAGCGTAAATGAACTTTACAGATTAGCCATTTATGTCCCTTTGCCATCTCTCGGCTGAGTTTGATTGCTTCACTCGGATCAAGCTGAGCCTGATCTGCTAAAAGCCAATCAACGAAATGATATTCTAGCCGCTTGATAATTAAGACAATCGACCAGAGTATAGCGAATAATAATAGAGCAAAAGTTCCGACGTACACATAGGCTGTCAGTTCGAACTCAGGATTGCTCGCAAGCTGCGGTCTCCTTAAGAGTTTTAAAGCCAAGGGTATGACTTTAGTAAGCAAAAGATACAGAGGTAAAAGAACTAGACCAAAGAGACGCGGTAAGCGCCACAAGAAGAGCTTGAAATTCTTCCAGAACATCCCCTTTAAAACACCAGCATAATTTTCCTTCCGGAAAAGGGAGAAAAGCAAGTCAAATGAAGCTGGATGATTCTGCTCACGATTCCGAGAAAACCAACGTTTTGAACCAAGCACAAAATGCTCTTTGATGAAAATTGCAAAGAGAGCTTTCAAGACAAAATTCAGCGTGAAGAGTCCAATCAGGATCTTCGGGATTTTGGGTAAGAACTCCAATGCAAGTTTGAAGATCTGAGCGTCGGTTAAAGCCCCCGCTTGATCTAAGGCAATTATTCTTTTTAAATTGTCAAAAATCATACTCAAACTTGATCCGCCAAAAAGCGCCAGTGATCCAAGCTGAGTTATCAGGGATAGCCCGACGGCTAAAATTATATTCCTAACTAATAGGACCCCATAAGCCGAAGCAAGCTTGCCTTGAAAGGTAGCTTCGGTCCGACTGCGTAAATACTTAGTATTAAGCTTCATCATCTTCCTCCGTAGTAAATCTAAATTCATAGATTCCGCTAAAGCTGTCTTCCGGATCCAGCTCAAGCTGATCTGAATTCTCCTTAAGATCCAAGTTTAGCATTGACTTTCCTTTTAGCTCTCCCTTTAGATAGGCCTCAGCAAGAGGGTCTTCTATCTGCTTTTGCACCGCACGACGTAAAGGTCTTGCTCCAAACTTAGGATCATATGCATCGGCGACCAATCTAATCTTGGCCCGTTCAGTAATTTTAAATTTAATTCCCTTCAGCTTCAAATCGCGCTCGACATCCGCCAGCATTAAATCGACAATCTTTAGTAAGTCAGCCTGATCCAACTCATTGAAGATAATAGTCTCATCAATCCGATTCAAAAATTCCGGTCTGAAAATCTCGCGTAAAGCGGTCGTTACACGTTCCTCTAAATCAGGTCGCGGATCCTTATTAAAGCCGAAGCCATGCCGCTTTAAGCTAGTACCAGCATTAGAGGTCAGGACAATCACCGTGTTCTCGAAATTAACCACCCGGCCCTGGCTGTCGCTCAAGCGACCATCATCCAGAATCTGCAAGAGGATATTGTAAACATCGGCATGTGCCTTCTCAATCTCGTCAAATAAAATTACCGAGTAAGGATGGCGCCGGACCTTCTCAGAGAGCTGGCCTCCGTCGTCATAGCCAATGTAGCCCGGAGGGGAACCGATTAATTTCGCAACTGTGTGAGCCTCCATGTACTCGGACATGTCTAAGCGAATCAAATTCTCCTCACTGTCGAAAAGCGCTTCAGTTAAAGCCTTAACTGACTCTGTCTTACCGACACCAGTCGGGCCAACAAAGAGGAATGAAGCCGGTTTCTTCTGTAAGCCAAAGCCAGCCCGCTTGCGGCGCACCGCCTTAGCCAAGGCCTGTAAGGCGTGGTCTTGACCGATGACTCTTCCCTTTAAACGCTCTTCCAATTTTAATAACTTAGTATTTTCTTCTTCAGTAATCTGCTGCACCGGGATCCCAGTCCACATCTCGATTACCTTTGCTACATCTTCAACACTTACGACATAGCGTTTTAACTGAGACTTAATCTCTTCTAGCTCTGACTCTAAAGATTTTTGCTGCTGTTGAATTAGAGCTCTGGATTTGAAGTAATCTTCCCTCTCCTCATCGTTCAGCTCGCTGGCATCAATCTCACAAAGCTCCTGGTAGCGCTTTGTAACCAGCTGTAACTCGAGTTCCCGCTCGCGCTCTTTGACCAAAAGTTCGTTATTCAGGTTCTGCTGACTGCCGGCCTCATCTAAGATATCGATGGCCTTATCTGGTAAATAGCGCTCATTCAAGTAACGCTGTGAAAGTTGGATAGCAGCGCCAATGGTCTCATCTGGGTAAAGCACAAAGTGGTGGTCTGCGTAGTGCTTCTTCAAACCTTGTAAAATATCAAATGTTTCTTCTGCACTAGGCTCCTCAACCATCAGCTTCTGGAATCTTCTCTCGAGGGCTGAATCTTTCTCGATATACTTGCGATACTCATCCAGGGTGGTCGCGCCAATAACTGATATTTCACCCTTGGCCAAAGCTGGTTTCAAGATATTAGCAGCGTTCATCCCACCTTCAGAATCACCTGCAGCAATTATATTATGTAGCTCATCGATGACTAGGATGACATTTCCAGCATCCTTCGCATCTTCGATGACCCCTTTAATCCGGGCTTCAAACTGGCCTCTAAATTGAGTTCCAGCGACCATCGATGACATATCAATCAGGTACAGGTCTTTATCTAAAAGCTTCGCAGGCACCTTGCCTTCGACAATCCGCTTGGCCAGCCCTTCGGCTATGGCAGTCTTGCCGACTCCTGGCTCACCGATTAAGGCCGGGTTATTCTTTTGCCGACGGTTTAGAATTTGCGCCAAGCGGGCGAGCTCTTTCTCTCGGCCTACGATTGGATCAATTTTATTTTCACGAGCTTTTTCGTTCAGGTTGACCCCAAACTGGTAAAGATACTTGTACTTTTGCTTTGTGTTGCTGCGCTTGCGCTGGCGGCTCGCTGAAACTGGTTCCGGCTGACCCGAAGAGCCCTCAGTCCAGCTCCTAAATAACTGAGCTAAGGGATTTCTACGTCTACCCTCGTCAGGATTTTCAGGACTCTCTTCGGCCGCCCCAGAACTATAGTCCTCGCCAGCTCGATTAAGCTCAGCGGAAAGGCTAAAGTCAGGATCAGTCTCAGGACTGCTTAAGTCATCTGCCTGCTCCTTAGATTGAGCTAACCTAGCCTGCAAATCCTTGAAGCCATCAGCTGCTGAGGCTGCCAAGTCGTCAAAAGACATTGGATTGATGCCCAGCTCTTTCAGTTTTTCCAGGGCTTGGGGGAAATCGTTTTCCTGGAAAGCCGCCCGTACCTCTTCAAAGTCTGGTGAATCCGAAAGAAGTCCACTTAAATCCAGCAAATTCTGCGAATCATCAGCAGAAAAGTTGGCAAAGAATTCATTGACTGTATTTTGCATTTCCTGCACGTCATAGTCCGCATAACCCCAAAGTTCCAACAGCTTGTTTAATTGTCCGACACCCAATTCTTCCGCACAAATCAAACAAAGCTTCCGTGCTTCACTCGGATTCTCTTGATTTTGCACTACGATTATGGCTTCATTTTTGCCACAGTTTTCACACTTACCTAAATAATTCATAACTGGATAATGACTTCCTTTTTCTTACTTCCTCTTCAAAATCTCTTTCAAGTACTGCCCCGTATAGGAGAGGGGGCTCTTGGCAAGCTCTTCCGGCGTACCTTGAGCGACTATTGTGCCGCCACCGTCTCCACCCTCCGGACCCAGGTCGATGATGTAATCGCAGGTCTTAATCACATCTAAATTATGCTCGATTACCAAAACTGTGTTCCCATTGTCAGTCAGCCTCTGGAGGATGTCAACTAAACGATGGACATCAGCACTGTGTAATCCCGTAGTCGGCTCATCTAGGATGTAAAAGCTATTTCCACTTTGCCGCTTAGCAAGCTCCGTCGCGAGCTTAACTCGCTGCGCCTCACCCCCAGACAACTGAGTCGATGGCTGACCTAAGCTGATATAGCCCAAGCCGACATCTAATAAGGTGCCGAGCTTTTTACGCAAGGGCGGAATCGCTTTAAAAAACTCGTAGGCCTCTTCCACGGACATCGCTAAAACTTCAGCAATGTTCTTACCCTTATATTTTATCTCAAGGGTCTCCCTTTTGTAGCGTTGACCATTACAAATTTCACACTCCACGTACATATCCGGTAAAAAGTGCATTTCAATCCGCTTTACACCATCGCCCTTACAGGCCTCACAGCGCCCACCCTTCACGTTAAAGGAGAAACGACCAGGCTTGTAGCCTCTAGCCTTAGCTTCTTTAGTATTGGCAAAGAGCTTACGAATCTCATCAAAGGCACCAGTATAGGTCGCCGGATTCGAGCGCGGCGTACGCCCGATTGGCGACTGATCGATGGCCACTAGTTTATCCAGATAATTCAGACCTGAAACCGAGTCGAAGTTTGCTGATATTCTACGTGCGCCATTCAAGGCCTCGCGTAATTTATTCAGAATAATTCCATCCACTAGGGAGGACTTACCTGAACCTGAAACTCCAGTAACAGCAGTCATCACACCTAGGGGAATACTGACATCTATATCCTTTAGATTATTCTCACGGCAGCCTTTAATCACGAGATTCTTCTTGCCGCGCTTGCGCCTTTGTTCGGGGACTGGAATCTTTTTAAAGCCACCAAGATATTGCCCAGTAATCGATTCAGGCACCTTGATAATCTCTTCTGCCGTGCCCTGAGCAACTAAATATCCACCCTCCGAACCAGCACCAGGACCGATGTCCAAAATATGGTCAGCCTCCCAGATGGTCTCCTCGTCATGCTCGACAACCACAACAGTATTGCCTAAGTCGCGCAGGCGTTTAAGGGTATTTAGAAGGCGCCGATTATCACGTTGGTGAAGACCTATAGAAGGCTCATCTAGGATATATAAGACACCCATCAGGCCAGCACCAATCTGCGTAGCAAGCCTAATTCTTTGGCTTTCGCCTCCAGACAAGGTTCCGGCCGAGCGGCTGAGTGAAAGATAGGATAAACCGACATCTAAAAGAAAGTTTAAGCGCGCCAAAATCTCGCGCAAAATAGTCTCTGCAACCTGTCTTTTTTGAGCCGAGAAGCTTTGTAGGTGCAGATAATCTGATATCTCTTGCAAGTTCATCTGGCACAGCTCCGCGATATTCAGCTCGCCGACAGTCACTGCCAGCGCCTCACGCCGGAGACGAGCCCCCTTGCATTCAGGACAAGGTGTACTCGAGATATAGGGGCTGTACCACTCCTTTTTCTCAACAGAAACATTCTCGTTTAAACGTTTCGTCATCGTTGGAATAACGCCCTTCCAATCCGAGCGATAACCCTTTTTTCTGGCAAAGCGTGAGCGCGAGGTGTCAATTGACATCTTCTCCCCGTCATTCCCATATAGAATTATCTTTTTAATCGCTTCTGGAAGTTTCTTATATGGTGTATCCAGTGAAAAGTTATAGCGTTTCGCTAAGGCCTCGATAAAACCCCTGGACCAGGTGCTTTCATCAGCAAAATTAAAGCCAATGGCCTGGATTGCCCCCTCATTTAAAGACATATCAGGGTCAAAGACCACTAGATTAGGATCAATTTCTAAATGCTCACCAAGACCCGAGCAACGCGGACATGCGCCACTCGGATTGTTAAATGAAAATAGGCGTGGAGAAATCTCGCCCAGGTCGAGATTACACTTAGGACAAGCATAGTTTTGAGAAAAGAGTTTTTCTTCAATCTGGTACTCGCCGCTTTCACCCGGAACTGGAACCTGAATCTGAATTAAAACTAGGCCATCAGCCTTAGTTAAAGCAAGTTCCAGAGAATCAGCTAGACGTGTCAGCGATTCTGGCTTCAAGACAATCCGGTCAACCACTAGCTCAATATTGTGGCGCAGATTCTTGCTCAGCTTAAAGTCATCTTCGAGCTCACTTAAATCAAAGATTTCTCCATCAATTCTGACTCGCACGAATCCATCCTTACGCAGGGCTGGAAAGAGCTTCTGATACTCCCCTTTGCGGTCCCGCACTAAGGGCGCCATCACCAAAAGCCGACTGCGCTCTGGATAGGCCTCAATCCGCTCCATAATCTGGGCTAAGCTCTGCGGGGCTATTTCCGCCCCACACTCTGGACAATGGGTGGTTCCCGCCCGAGCATAGAGTAAGCGCAGGTAATCGTAAATCTCCGTCACTGTACCAACGGTCGAGCGCGGATTTGAAGACCTAGTTTTCTGATCAATCGCAATTGCCGGAGAAAGACCATCAATTTGGTCAACATCCGGCTTCTGCATTTGGCCGAGAAATTGTCTGGCATAGGCCGATAAGGACTCGACATAGCGTCGCTGACCCTCCGCGTAAAGCGTATCGAAGGCCAAAGACGACTTACCCGAGCCGGATAAACCGGTCAGCACTACTAATTTATCGCGGGGAATATCTACGTTAATATTGCGTAAATTATTCTCTCGCGCACCACGAATTAGGATCTTATCCTGCAAAGTTAATACCACCTTTTTTGAAAAAACATTACCTTTTATTCTACACTATTCAGTAGAAAATTTGCGAATTCGTAACTTTTAGAAAAAATAAAACTCCCACAGAAATTGCTGTGAGAGTTTGGTGACCCTAAGGGGAATCGAACCCCTGATTCCGCCGTGAGAGGGCGGCGTCTTAACCGCTTGACCATAGGGCCAGAATTATTCTGCTGCTGAAATCAGCAAGCAAGCTAAATCGTAGCACAGAAAATACTGATGTGCAAGAGAAATTTTCACCAATCTAGGCCAAAAGATACATGAGAATACCGCCGGCAATTCCAACATTTAAAGATTCTGCATCCTTAGAGATTGGAATAGTCAAAATCTGCTCAGCCTCTGCTCTAAATTCTGGCCCTGGCCCCCTGCCCTCATTTCCGAGAATCAGGGCCCTTGGCCGCTTCTGCGAGTTTGATGCTTGAGTGCTCAGGTACGCAGCTGGATCGAGCCCATCTAAGTCAGCTAGTAGAACTTCCACTGAGGCAGATTTAAGCGCTTCTATGACCCTTAGAGGATCGAGGCCCGAGTATAAGTCCAAGGCTCCCAAAGAGCCTGCAGCAGCCCTCCAGAGCTTAGGATTACTAAGTCTAGCTGAGCCCTCAGTCAAAAGCACCAAATTGTACGAGAAGGCCGCAGCTGTCCGCAGTAAGGTTCCTACATTGCCTGGATCCTGCACTCGATCTAAGACTAAAATTCGCTCCTGCTGACTTAAATCCACCTGCTCAAAATCCGCTTCTGGAACCCGCATAACTGCGATCGGCCACTGCTCACTTTGATTGAAACACAGCTTACGGTACAAGGCTGGGCTTAAGATCCGGACCAGCTCCGGCTGGATCTTCGCCTGATGAGAGCGCCAAAAGTCTAAAGCTTCAGGACTTTCATCCAGGAAGATATAGTCAATCTGGCAATTTAAAGAGATGGCTTGCGAAAGCTCTCTCCAGCCCGACAAAAGGATGGCCCCAGACTTGGCCTGGCCATGCGTAGATAAGAGCTTTAAGGCAGCCTTAAAGCTTGGATTCTCAGCTGAGCTGATACGTTGTAAATTTTCTGGAAAACTATCTTTCATAGCCAAATTAAAAAGCCGGGATCAGCTGACCCCGGCGAGCTTCTGCTCTAAATCTCTATGCCTTAACTTGCTCACAAAGCTTGGCAAAAGCCGCCTTGTCAGAAACAGCCATCTCTGCTAGAACCTTGCGGTCTAGAGCGATATTTTGCTGCTTTAAGCCATTGATTAAGCGAGAATAGGTGAGGTCATTATTTCTGGCCTCGGCATTAATTCTGGTAATCCAAAGTCTGCGGAAATCACGCTTCTTCAGCTTACGGTGGTTATAGGCGTATTGACCCGACTTCATCACCTGCTGATTAGCAACCTTGAACAGTTTCTTCTTATTACCGAAATAGCCCTTTGCCTGCTTCAGGACTTTTCTATGACGAGCTCTTGCCCGTACTCCACGTTTAATTCTTGCCATTTACTGCACCTACCCTTCTTTATTTGTAAGGAATGAGCTTCTTGATCCGCTTGGTATCTGGATCACTCGCCACTACTACTTGGCGCAGTTTACGTTTGCGCTTTGTGCTTTTCTTAGTCAAAATATGCTTCTTATAAGCCTGTGCGCGCTTGACCTTACCGGTACCGGTAACCTTGAAGCGCTTCTTTGATGAGCTGTGTGTTTTTTGCTTAGCCATCTCTATCTCCTTTACTCTACTTTTCCTTTAAGGGTGCCAAATACATGACCATATGGCGACCTTCCATGCGCGGGGCACGATCAACCGTACCCAGATCCTTAATCGCATCAGCAAAGTCATTCATGACTTCAATACCCTGGTTTTGATAGTTCATTTCACGGCCACGGAAGCGGATTACGACCTTCACTCGATCTTCTTTTTCGAGGAAGCGACGTGCGTTCCTAACTTTGACATTAAAGTCGTGTTCTTCAGTGGTCAATTTAATCTGGACTTCCTTGACCTGAGTAACCTTTTGGTTCTTCTTGGCTTCCCTGGCCCTCTTTGACTGTTCAAAAGCATATTTTCCGTAGTCCATAATTTTACAGACCGGGTTGTCCTTTTGATCAGCAATTAGGACTAAGTCCATGCTTGCTTCAGCAGCCCTTTGTAATGCCTCTTCGCGGGATACCATCCCAATCATTTCCCCGTCCTTATCGATCAAGCGAACGGAACTGTACCGAATCGCATCATTGATCAGGGTGTTGTCTTTATGCCTTGCGATAATTTGCCTCCTTTTAGCGCAGAAAAAAAGCGGTGTTGATTCCGCTCGACAAAACAATCCTCTCGGATTGAAAATGCTTTACCTCTTCGCTGTGCTCAAGGTGAGATCGGAATCTACTTAATGTAACAAGCTGGAGTCTAGCTTATTTGACTCCAGCTGTCAAGTCTTTTACTGATAATTCGGGCTTTAAACTGCTAAGTTAAAGTTTAAGCTTCCCTCCGATGATAAATCTTCTTAAAGAGCTCACCTGCCACAAAGGGAATAAAGGCTAGGCCGATAATAATTCCCCAGTCCCGAGGATTCGGACTGATGGTATAAAAGAGCCGATCCAGGGCCGGAATAAAGACCACCAGGAGCATCATCGCAAAGGAGAGCAGTACTGCCTTATTCATGGTTTTATTTGAGAACACGCCAAGTTTAAAGACTGACTGCGTCTCCGAGCGTGAGGTAAAGGCTCGTAGAAGCTCTGCAGTAATCAAGGTCACAAAGGCAAAGGTCCGTGCCCCATTAGAGGGTGAAAAGCCTTCATGGGCCCAGAAATTAAAGCTTTGAGCAAATTCTAGAATCTGCTCATTGGCGCCCAGCAGCACGTCGGGGTAGAAATAGCGTCCAAGCTGGAAGGCCGCAAAGACCGAAACGAAGATTGCAATTGATTGCACGGCGATTGAAAGAATCATCTCTTTATTGATAATTCTCTCCTTGGGGTCACGAGGCGGCCGATCCATAATATAGGCCTCGCCGCGCTCCCGGCCTAAGGCTAAGGCTGGGAAGGAGTCTGTAACCAGATTTAACCAGAGTAGTTGAATTGGTAAGAGGGGCGTAAACTGCGGCCCTAAAAGCATGGTAGTCAGGAAAATTACTAAAATCTCACCGACATTACAGGAGAGTAAAAAGCCGACGAATTTACGAATGTTGGAGTAAATTACCCGCCCTTCCTCAACAGCTGAAACAATTGTCGCGAAATTATCATCGGTTAGAATCATCTCGGCCGAGGACTTCGAAACCTCTGTCCCAGTGATTCCCATCGCAACACCAATATCAGCCTGCTTCAAGGCAGGGGCGTCATTTACCCCATCACCAGTCATCGAGACCGTATGTCCCTTGGCCTGGAGCTGTTTAACAATGCGCAATTTATGATCCGGAGAAACTCGGGCAAAAACTCTAATCTGATCAATCTCGGCCTCTAAGTCAGCATCACTCAGCTCATCTAGCGCCAGACCATCAATCACCCTATCTCCAGGCTGAAGCATGCCTAAGTCCGCTGCTATCGCCTCAGCCGTATCACTATAATCGCCGGTGATCATCACAGGCTTAATTCCAGCTTCACGACAAACAGCAATAGCCTCCTTTGCCTCAGAGCGAGCCGGATCAATCATTCCAGCTAAACCGAGGAAAATCATTTCTGATTCTGCACTCTCACTGTCCTCACCGCGTTTAAAGGCAAAGGCTAAAACCCGTAAGGCCTGCTTTGCTAGCGCGGTATTTTCCGCCAAGATCTGCTCTTTTCGAGCAGCAGTCAGCTCGCGCTCTGCACCATTAACTAGCTCCTTTGTACAGCGAGCGAGAAGTATATCAGGCGCCCCTTTGGTCAGTGAGCGCACACCATCCTGAAAGCCAGCATAGAAAACTGACATCATCTTGCGCTCTGAATCAAAGGGCAAGTCCTTTACTAGTTGATATTTTTCTTTTAACTGCCCTGCTTCATAACCCAGCTTGCCCGCTAAGGATAAGAGCGCAGCCTCTGTCGGATCCCCGAGAATCGACCACTCATTCCCCTCCTGATTGAGCTTCGCATCATTACAGAGCACGCAGACTTCAAGCAGCGCTCTTAATGCCTCACTCTCGACTTCCTGAGTAGCTAGCGCCTCTCCGTTCTCTTTTAGCACCTCGCCAACAGGAGCGTAGCCGATTCCTTTGACCTCGAAACGCTGATTGTCAGCATAGACACGCTGTACAGTCATCTCATTTTGAGTCAAAGTTCCGGTTTTATCTGAGCAAATGGTATCGACAGAACCCAAGGTTTCAACCGCCATCAAGCGCTTTACGATGGCGTGTTTTTTAGCCATTCGATTCATGCCTAAAGCGAGCACGATAGTTACCACAGCAGGCAGGCCCTCAGGAATTGCTGCAACCGCTAAGGATACTGCAGTCATCAACAACTTAAGCGGATCGCCGCCTTGTAAAAGACCGGCCAAAAAGACAATCACGGAAATCGCAATACAGATGATTCCGAGGATATTCCCGAGGTGATTTAAATTCTTTTGTAAAGGCGTCTCTTCCTTTTCAATCGCGGTTAAAGAACTTGCAATATGGCCGATGACAGTATCTTCAGCAGTCTGGCATACCACCGCCTTGGCCCGACCATAAGTTAAGGAAGTACCCGAGAATAAAAGATTCTTACGGTCGCCTAGGGCAATCTTCTCACTGGTGCTAAACTCAGCAGCCTTCTCGACGGCCAATGACTCGCCGGTCAAAGCCGCCTCCTCCGCCTTTAAGTTAGACGATTCTAGAATCCTGAGATCAGCCGGTACTATATCTCCAGCTTCTAAATAGAGGATATCGCCTGGGACTAAGTCAGCGCTGCCCAACATCAATTGTTGGCCTTCACGCAGGACCCTGGATTTAGGCGCCGACATCTGCTGCAAAGCCTCAATGGCTTGTTCCGCCTTACCCTCTTGGATTACCCCTAAGACAGCGTTGACGATTACAATTGCCAGAATTATTAATGAAGCATAGACATCACCTTGAAAGATTGACAAGATTGAGGCTGCGATCAGGATTAAGACCATTGTGTCCTTGAACTGGTAAAGAAACTTCTTCCACAGCGGTTCATGTTCTTCTTTGGCCAATTCATTAGGACCATAAAGCTCGAGCCGGCGCTCGGCTTCAGCTTGGCTCAGCCCCTCGGCAGGAGAAACTGAGAGTCGCTCAATCACCTCCGCAAGCCCTAATTGATATGTTTCACTTTCACTTAATAAGCTCTGCTTCGAAAGTTCTGCTACTGCCTTCTGCTCTGCCATCAGTTCTAATCCTTCCTTATCCTTACTCGTCCGACTCACTCTGCTCTAGCGGAATATACTCCACCTTAACTCTGGCAATTCTACGATCGTCCATCTCCAGTACTGTAAAACGTAAATCGCCGAAATCGACATGAGGCTGCTCGCCCTCATTCGGAATGTATTTTAGTAAACCCAAGACCAGGCCGGCGATTGTATCGTAGTCATCCAAATCTTCGTTGTCGACCAGAATCTCTAGCCGCGGTAAATAGCGTGCTGCCTCATCAATAGAGAGTAGGCCATCGAGTGTATATGAACCATCCGGATTCTCAATAAAAGGCTCCGGCTCTTCATCATACTCATCCTCGATTTTACCCACGATCTGCTCGAGCACGTCTTCAATCGAAACTAGGCCATCAGTGCCACCGTACTCATCAACGACAATTGCCATCGAGTGACGGTGCTGTTGCATTTCTCTAAATAAAATTGATAGCGACTTGCTTTCCGGGGTAAACAGAGCCGGGCGAATTGTATCCTTTAAGCTAAAGGCTCGCTCATCCTTATTCTCTTGTTCAAAGCGCAGTAAGTCCTTGATGTGCAGAATTCCGACGATATCATCGATGTCCTCGTCGTAAACTGGAATTCTCGAATAGCGCTCAGCTGCAGCAACCTCGATAACTTCTTCATAACTAGCATCCAAAGGCAAGGTCACCATATTGGTCCGCGGCGTCATGATTTCCGAAACCTCGCGATCATCGAGCTCGAAAATATTATTAATCATCTCCGCCTCTTCTTTATCGATATCGCCTGAGGCGCGTGAAACCTCTGCCATTAAACGAATCTCTTCCTCTGTAACTCGCTCATTACCAATTTGCGGATTAATCCCAATCAGCATCGAGACCTTAACTGAAATCCAGTTCAAGAAGCTCGCAATCGGCTTTAAGAAGAAAGAGAAAAAGCGAAATACTGGCACAAAGCCCCGGGCAAATTGCTCTGGCTTATAAAGCCCAAT
The DNA here is from genome assembly GCA_030537595.1 of Eubacteriales bacterium. Classification (GTDB taxonomy): domain Bacteria; phylum Bacillota; class Clostridia; order Saccharofermentanales; family DTU023; genus JAFAAL01. Next base: position 59,135 of record JAUNVR010000002.1, on the reverse strand, counting down.
CCGCTTTGGCACTAATTCGCCAAAGACTAGGGTAAATGAAGATAAAATCAAAGTTAAGAGAAAGGTAATCAGACTATGTAACCAGGGACGGATTCCACTCGGGTCAATCGCCAGATACAGCGGATTTGAAAACTTCGAGGCAGCAAAAGCTGACGACAAGAAGCCGGCCAGTGTAACACCGACCTGAATCATCGCTAAAAAACTGCCCTGATTATCAATAAAGGGAATCAGGTATTTTGCCCTGCGGTCACCACTATCAGCTTCCTTACGAATTCTCTGTTCATTTAAGGTGACAATCGCCATCTCTGCTGCTGAGAAGAAACCATTAATCAGGATCAGAATGAGGATTAAAATAATGCTCCCCAAATAAGATGTCCCTCCGGCCCCGGCAGCGCTGGCATCGGCGACAAAAATCTGCGACAAAAACAATCGCGGTATAGTATCATCTTCCACTTTTCAGTTTTTCCTCCGTGGCATCAAATGCCGTTCTAAACTATCCGGTTCAACGGAAAATATAACACATGAAAATAAATAACTGCAAGCCCGGCACTTGAGCAATTAATTAAAAATCATTTTCTCCAGCTCGAGAAAGAGCTCGGCAATGGGCTGGTCGATAAATAAATCTACTTTTCGCGGGCAGTGAGACTCGCCCTTATTAATCAGGACCAGCTTCCCCCCACGCCTCTGATAATTGATAAAACCAGCAGCCGGATAAACCGTCAATGAGGTCCCCCCGACAATCAGTAACTCCGCCTTCATGATTTCTACTAAGGCTGCCTGAACCACTGCTTCCGGCAGGCCTTCTTCATAGAGCACAATCTTTGATCTAATGATGCCACCACAACTTTCGCAGCGGGGAACCTTGGGCATTTTGTCAACGGTCTCATAGCTGTACTCACGCTGGCAGTTATTACAGTAAAAAGACTGGCCACTACCATGAAGTTCAAAGACCTTTTTAGAGCCTGCGGCTTGATGTAAGCCGTCAACGTTCTGGGTAATAATCGCTTGAATCAAGCCTTCTGCCTCAAGCCTCGCTAAGACAGTGTGGGCGGGATTCGGCTGGATACCATCAAGCATAAAATATTTACGGTAAAAATCATAATACGCTTCAGGCTGAGTGCAGAGAAAACGCGGGGTTAAAATCTCCTCCGCAGCTAAATTCTTAGTGTAGAGACCCTGAGCCCCCCTGAAGTCAGGAATATTCGAGGCTGTGGAGACTCCTGCACCACCAAAAAACACTGTGTACTTACTAGCTTCAAGCAAGTTTTTTAATTCCAAAGCAGATTCTTTTAAATTCAGTTCTTCCTTCATATTCATTAGTCTCACCTTTCAGCTCACAGTCCTCTTTATCTAGAGCTAAATCTATCTTAGCATTTTGCGTCAATAGCGCCCAGTAGAGATAAGAAAACCCTCACAGTGAAAACTGTGAGGGTTTGGTGCGCCATCAGGGAATCGAACCCGGGACCCACTGATTAAGAGTCAGTTGCTCTGCCATCTGAGCTAATGGCGCATATCCGCTTTGCTATGATATGACCATCCGCGGTTCTTGTCAAGACTTTTTCAGAACTTTTGGCAGAGTAATTTTGGATAATTAAATCTCGTATTTTTCCTTCATCTCTTTAAAGACAGAGAGTACATAGTCTAAATCAGCCTGCTCGTGTGCAGCAGAAATCTGAACTCTGATTCTATCTTTCTCCTTGGGGACCACCGGATACTTAAAGGCCACGACATAAACGCCGCGACTTAACATCTCATCAGCAATTTTTATTGCTTTTAAGGGGTCAAAAACCATCACCGGCACAATCGGATGTGTGCCTGGAATAATTGTCAGGCCGATTTCTTCAGCACCCCGTCTGAAATACTCAGTATTCTCTTGTAATTTCTCCAACTGGCTATGATCTTCATCCAGGATTCTTAAAACTTCCAAGCTGGTGTTCGCAATTGCCGGGGCTAAGGTATTCGAGAATAAATAGGGTCTGCTCTTTTGTCTTAAAAGATCAACCACAGCCTTTGAGGATGCGGTAAAACCACCGGAGGCTCCACCCATCGCCTTGCCTAGGGTCGAGGTTAAGATATCGACTCGCCCCATCACATCACAGTGCTCAATAGTGCCTCGGCCTGTCTTGCCCACAAAGCCTGAGGCATGTGAGTCATCAACCATGACCAGGGCATCATATTTTTCTGCTAAATCACAAACTGTCTTTAAGTCACAGATAATACCATCCATCGAGAAAACGCCGTCAGTCGCAATCAGCTTGACTTCGGCACCCGCCTCATCTGCCTCTTTCAGACAGCGCTCTAAATCTTCCATATTATTATTCTTATAACGGAAGCGCTTTGCCTTACAGAGTCTGACTCCGTCAATAATAGAGGCATGATTCAGCTCATCAGAGATAATCGCATCCTCAGCTCCCAGGAGAGTTTCAAAGAGGCCACCATTCGCATCAAAGCAAGAGGAATAAAGAATTACATCTTCAAAACCAAAGAATTTAGCCAGCGCCTGCTCTAGTTCTTTATGTACTTCTTGTGTTCCACAGATGAAACGTACAGAAGAAAGGCCGTAACCCCACTTATCGTAACTTTCCTTTGCCGCTTTTAACAATCTAGGATGATTCGCCAAGCCCAGATAGTTGTTGGCACACATATTGATTACATCTGCTGCCTGACGGGTATTAATTCGATTCATTTGTGGTCCTGTGATGACCCTCTCCTCAACGAATACACCTGCGTCTTGCATTTCTTTTACTTGCTTCTGAATGCGTTTTAGTCCTGTTTTCATGCTTCCTTGCGGTCAGACCGCTTCCTCCTTTATTAATGCTCAATTCTTGAGCTCTAAATGCTCTAAAGATTGCTTTCTAAATTAACTTTAACTAGCCTCTTTGAGCCTTGACTTTGCATGAATATTGTAGCATATCCCCTAAGTCTAAAGGCCATGATCTTTGAGGCTATAAATATTGAAGATTTAACTGAGCTTGCTTTGCCAGCTGCTCCAAACTCTCATCAGCTGTCAGATAAATCAACTGCCGCCCACTCCGCAAGGCATAGTCAGAGAGGAATTTAAAGGCTCTTATTTTACGTTCTTGATCTAAACGTAAAAGTGGGTCATCGAGGATTAAAACTAAGGCAGTACGGCTCTTTTTTTGCAGCAAATCGCCAAAGGCTAGGCGGAGTGCTAACTCTAATAAATCTCGAGTGCCCTCTGAGTAGTAGGCCTCTGAATATAAAGCAGATGCTCCACTTTGACCGAGCTTTATTTCACCAGCTTCACTTTGTAATAAGGCCTGGTAGCGCCCCTCAGTCAAATCCCTAAAATACTTTTCCGAGGCCTTAATTAGGCTTGGGACGGCTCTTTGGCGTAATTCTCGCTCAGCATTGTCACCAAGCTTTAAAGCCAAATCATAAATTTCTACTTCGCGACTTAATTTACTGTGCTTAAGCTCCAAATCTTCCAGTTCTAAGGCAATCGCAGCAGCGCTTTCATCCTGGGCCAAAGACAAAGCCATTTCCCGTCCTAAGTCCGCTTGCTCTCGCTTCAGCCTACTGAGCTTTAGTTCAGCATGCTCCCCTGCTGGAAACTCTAAGCCATGCTGCCCTAATTTAGCCAGCTTGGCCTCGAGTTCATTAACTAGACTTCTAGCCTCAGCAGCTCTTAACTTAAATTCAGCCTCAGACAGACCCTGGAGCAATTCCGCCTTGCGCTGCTCCCACTCAGCCTTTTCTCTCGCCGTCTGCTCACCGCTTAAACTAGTCTTGACAATTTTTACATAGAGTTCACCCAGCTCTGAATCATCTGGTTTGCGACCTAAAATCCGCTCTAAAAAGTAAAGATAATCGCGCTTTGCTTGGCTAAACTTGCGTTTTGCCTCTGCCGCAAGCTCAGTGGCTTGAAGTGCTTGTGCATGCTTTTCATCGATGGCTGCGTAACTTTGTTCGAGCTTCCACTTTAGTTCCAGTTCACGCGCCCGAAAGTCCTCTAGCCTGCCCCGCTCGAAGTCGATTTTCTTAGCATCAATCTGCTGCCGTTCTTCAAGTTCCCGCTGCGCCCGCTTGGCAATCTGGGCACTGCGCCAGAAAAGAAAGACAGTAAGCAGGGCAAAAACTAGGGCAAGTCCGCCCAGTAGAAACTGCCATTTATCGAATACAATAGCCAGTATAAAAGAGAGCATACTGAGCCCCAGGCTAAAAAGATTGAAGCCTAAATTAGAGCTCGATCTTCTGGACTCAAATTGCTCCTTCTTCAACTCTGAGATTTCAGCTTTTCTGCTCTCTAGATTAGCCTCTTGATAGGCTTTTTCGGCCTGCAATAGCTGTCTTTTTGCCTTCGCCCTTGCCGCTTCTAACTGCTGCAGCTGGGCCTCTAATTGCTGCAATTTAAATTGCAAATCCGCAGATTCATCGAGGCGTAAGAGATAGTCCTTATGCGAGTCATTGAAACGCTTGTCTAAGGCTGCAAACTCATCTACTTCCAAGACTGATAAACGGTGGCCCGAGCGAGCGGAAAAAGCTGCCGCATTCCCTTCTTTTAAATCTGCACCTGCCTTCTCCTGAAGGCTTTCTTCGAACTCGTCTTCAAGTCTTAGGTAAGCAGCATAGCGCTCAGAAAAAGCCCGGGCCTGAGCTAAATTCTCGCGGATCCTGAAGGCTTCAGCGCCTTGCTCATAAGCCGCTATTTCAGCCTCAATTGCCTTAATCCTCGCGGCTAAATCAGCTTGACGCTCTTCTTCTAAGATTGCTGCCCGGTAACGTGTATCCAGGGCCAAGAGCTGGGCTTCCACTTCCTCCAAAGCACCACCCGGCCCTCTGAAAGGTTTAAGCTCACGCCTTTCCGCCTCTAATTCACGGCGCAACTTTTGCCACAATTCACCGGAGTAGTCTTCTAAACTACGCTCAGCAATAGAGCTTTGTAAGCTCTTGAAATCAAATCCTCCGGCCAATCTATCGAGGACAAAGCAGGCTGTTAAAAACTCTTCCTCTTTGAGCGCTAATATTTCCTCCCCCGGGGCATCAGAGTTCTGAAGTCTCAGCTCTCGCGCATTCTCGCTGTCTATTAGATGGACAGTATCTAATCTATTTTGCTGCGCAAAACTCCGCCTTAATTCATAGCGTCTTCCTGCCTCAAGATAACGGATCCTACCCCCATAGTCATCTGCATGCCAGGGCCGATATCTGCGCCTCAAGTCACGCTCCAAGGAACGTTGCTTTCTCGGGAAACCATAGAAAGCAGCATAAATAAATGCTGCAATTGAGCTTTTGCCACTTTCATTTTTGCCGTAGATGATATTTAAGCCCTGAGCTAATGTAAGCCTACGCTTTACTAAAGCGCCGAAGGCCTCGATTTTAATTTCTTCAAATCTCATTCCAGCCCCCATACTTTCGCTTTAGTAAATTCCACGCCGCATTAATCAATAGCTCATCTTGCTCTGAGCTAGTGGCCGCAATTAATTTGCGGCTCTCGCGATAAGCAGCCCCGATAAAACTTTCAGCTTCCTGAACTTGGGTTAAATCCAGCTGAGCTTGGGTATAATCATTAAGCTCAAGATAAAATAAATGGCGGCTCAAATAATTTTCTAGAGAGGAAAGAGCTAAGTTAAAATCTAATTCCCCATATAAATCGAGCTTTAATAGATCTCGCTCTGGGCGATACTCCGGCCAAGACTTGGCTAGAGTCAAAATCTTGCCTGCTAGATATGTAACTTTATCTTGCTCAGCCTCACTCGTCTTAGCTTCTGAGAGCAGCTTTTGCAGGTCAATCTTTTGCTGAATAAATCTGCTCCCCGACAGCGGCAGAAAGTAATTTTTGATTGCCTTTCTTTGACCAGCTAGAAGCTCAATAACTTCTACCCCACGTAGGCCACACTCGCCCCAGCCTAAACTCTGGGGCGAACCTGGATAAATCACGGGTAGCTTTCTAGAGCCCAGATACTGCACTTGCCGCTGATGAATATGGCCGAGTAAGCAAAGGTCTATGTCCTGAGCTTCGAGCCAAGCCTTGCTGAGTGGTTGATAAAGGGAGCTTTGCCCAGCTTGCACTAATTCACCATGGGCAATTAATAGATTGTAATAATCTGCTCGACTTTCTAGCTTTTCAGGATAGAGCCGCTTCCGCGCCTGCTTGGCCTTAAAACTTCTAGCAAAAATCCTCAGGCCTAATTCCGGCAAATCATAATAGGGCTTGTCCTCTGCAACGAGGATGACTCTAGGGTCATTAAAGGCCCTCATTTTAGACCAGCTTGAGCCTGGAAAATATGGATCGTGATTACCTGCTAGAACTATAATGTAGCGGGCTTCAACTTCGCTTAAAAAGCGATCAAAGTCTAAGATTTCGGGCATTGAAGCCAAGCTTTTGTGGAAGGTATCGCCAGCAAAAACCAGCAAATCACACGCTTCCTTTTGGATCAAGGACTGCAATTCAGAGAGTGCTAAAAAGGCCTGTTTACGCAGTTCCCTGCTCAGGCCAGCAGCATAATTACGATATGGATTGCCAAAATGCCAATCCGCAGTATGAATTATCCTGATATCTCTGAACATTAAATCCTTCCTATAAAATGGCAGGCCGCTCCATTGGAACGGCCTCCCCTGTACTTAACGCTTAGTTTAGCTTAGGCATGCTTAGCTTTGATGTACTCATCAATGGATTTCGCTGCAGTCTTACCTGCACCCATTGCCAAGATAACTGTCGCTGCACCGGTTACCGCATCACCACCTGCATAGACGCCATCCTTTGAAGTTTTCATGCTGGCCTCATCGACGATGATACCGCCCCATGATGCACATTCTAAATCTGGAGTAGTGTCCTTAATTAAGGGGTTCGGGCTCTGGCCGATCGCAATAATTACAGATTCCAGATCGACTATGTGTTCTGAACCTGGGATTGCCTGTGGTCTTCTGCGACCTGATTCATCAGGCTCACCCAACTCCATTTTAACTAGTTCAATACCCTTAACCCAGCCGCGGCCGTCGTCAACGATTCTGACCGGATTATTCAGCAGCATGAACTCAATGCCTTCTTCCTTCGCATGGTGCACTTCTTCAGCCCTCGCCGGAAGCTCTTCTTCAGAACGACGGTAAATGATGTAAACGTGCTCGGCACCCAGACGCTTCGCAGAACGTGCAGCGTCCATTGCGACGTTACCACCACCGATAACTGCTACTCTCTTACCAATATTAATTGGAGTCTTAGCATTCGGCCAATCGTAGGCACGCATTAGGTTAATTCTGGTTAAGAACTCGTTTGCCGAGTAGACTTCGTTCAAGTTCTCGCCTTCAATTCTCATGAAAGTAGGTAATCCTGCACCAGTACCAATAAAGATGGCTTCATAATTCTCATCCACGACTAATTCTTCGAGTGATTGAATCCGGCCAATAACCATATTGGTTTCAATGTGAACGCCAATATCACGTAAACCCTGGATTTCAGCTTGGACCAATTTCTTGGGCAGACGGAATTCAGGGATACCATACATTAAAACACCGCCGGGTACGTGGAAGGCTTCGTAAATAGTTACGTCATAGCCTAGTTTCGCGAGGTCACCAGCGCAAGTCAGACCGGCCGGGCCAGAACCTACAACCGCCACCTTATGACCATTCTTCACGATTTCAGGGATTGCTTTGTCAACATTTTCCATGTACCAGTCTGCAACAAAGCGCTCCAGGCGACCAATCGCTACCGGTTCACCCTTAATTGCGCGTACGCAGCGCTGCTCACACTGTGATTCCTGCGGACAGACCCGACCGCAAACTGCAGGCAGGTTATTCGTCGAAGTAATAATTTCATAGGCCTCTTTGAAATCGCCTTCTGCAACTTTTGCAATAAATTCTGGAATCCGTACATTGACCGGACAGCCGCCGACGCAGGGCTTATGTTTACATTGGAGGCAGCGGAGAGCCTCTTCCATTGCCATTTCCGGGGTATAGCCGGAGGCTACTTCAAAGAAGTTCTTATTTCTGACATTAGGATCCTGCTCAGGCATTGGAACCTTAACCAGGCTCATATTCCTTTTTTGCTTAGCCATCTTATCTCTTCCCTCCGGTCAATCGGCAAATATGCTCTTCCTTTGCTTCTTGCTCTTGCTTTTTAAACAAGCCTGAACGTCTGATGGCCTCTTCAAAATCAACCAGATGGCCGTCAAAATCCGGACCGTCAACACAGGCAAATTTTGTTTCGCCACCCACTGTTACACGGCAGCAACCACACATTCCTGTGCCGTCAACCATGATTGTGTTCATTGAAACTAGAGTGGGGATTTCAAGAGGTCTGGTCAGTTCTGCGACTGCTCTCATCATCACTAGAGGTCCGACTGCGATAACTGCATCATATTCAGTGCCTTCATCCAGCAGTTCCTGGAGCACATTGGTCACGAAACCTTTACGCCCATTCGACCCGTCATCAGTAATGATAAAGAGGCGGTCAGATGCAGCTTTCATCTCATCTTCCAAGATGATGATATCCTGATTTCTGAAACCGACAATCATATCGACTTGAGCGCCGATTTTATGTAGGTATGCAGCCTGAGGATAGGCAATTGCTGCGCCCAAACCACCACCGATAACAGCAACTCTCTTGCCTTTGTATTCATCGAGGTGACTTGGCTTTCCGAGAGGTCCAACGAAGTCTAGAATCGCATCGCCGACTTCCAGCTCACCAAGACGCATTGTGCCCTCACCAACCATCTGGAAGATGATTCTAACTGCGTTACGCTCCGGATCAGTACCCGCAATGGTTAAAGGTATGCGTTCACTGTCGTCATCGACCCGGAAAATAATAAACTGTCCGGGCTTAGCTTTTCTGGCAATCAGCTTTGATTCAATTTCCATCTCACACGTCTCTGAGTTTAGACGGCGCTTACTTAGAATTTTATACAAGCTAAACTCCTCCTTAGTAACAAATAGCCATTACAGCTCAGATAAGTTTAACACATTTGCCTAAAAACAGATAGTAGTTCCAGGTTAATTTAGGCCTTGACAAAAAGCCCTTCTCAAGCTAGAAAAATTAGCAATCTAAGCCTGCCTTACGCAATATATTTTCTACTGCCAGCAGTAAGTCCGAGAGCGAATGAGCCCTAGAGCGGCCACAGATCTTGGCATCCTGCTCACAGCAAAAGCAGCGCCTGCCTGGGTAAGTTAAATCCTGCCGAGAAATCTGGCCATTAAGACTAATGATATCGAGGTCAAAGAGCCGCCCCAAGGGGTGCTCCTCCTCAATTGCAAGAGCTATGCTTTTTAAGTGGAAGGGCTCCCCTTTTAAGCTCAGTAAATACTCCGGCCCCGTCTTTAAATTATTGTCCAGAAAAAGCTCTTCTAAACAGATTCCGGATTGAGCAAATCTTTCGCGAATTACCTGCTCAGCGAGCTCAGCTAATTCTTTAATCAACTTGTTGTTTTTTACCGCCCCGGGGATATTTAGTTTAAAAACTAGGATGCAGCGCTCAGGCTGCTCGTTTAAGGCAGCTTCTATCAGGCTGGCCAAGTACTCACGTCGCTCTAGAATTTCAAAAAGGCTCGCCTCCACACCTTCAACTAGCCTGGAACTCATCTTCTCTCCTCTTTCTAAACTAGCTAGCTAGCTTTTTCGGCTCTTAGTATAAAGCCGGAGAAGGCAAAGGTAAACTTGTAGACTTTCTCAAATGTTGTAAAATTAATACTAAAGACTATTATTTATAGCCACAGATTCGATTGGAGCAAGATATGTCAAGCCTTGTATTTATTATTCTAATCAGCATTTCAGTAAGTATTGCTCTCGGCTATGCCCTCTATAATTTCTACTCAGTCAAAAAACTAGATGAGGGTAGTCAAAGAATGCAGGAGATTGCCCTGGCCATCCGCCAAGGTGCTAATACCTTTATCCGCAATGAGTATCGTTCGCTTTCGCTGATTATGCTAATCGTCGCCTCAATTCTTACTGTCTTTATCTCCTGGCAAATGGCTATCTCATTTATTCTAGGCGCTGTGATGAGTGGGACTGCGGCTTGGGTCGGTCTTAAAATTGCAACCTACTGTAATGTCCGGGTTTCAAATGTCGCCAGGACTAGCAAAAGCTTAGCTGAAACTTTAAAGGTGGCCTACCGCGGTGGCAGCGTCATGGGCTTATCGGTCGGTGCTTTTGCCCTCTTGGGGATTCTTCTTGTCTATCTTTGCTTTGGCCTATTTGACGGTCAAATTGCAGCTGTTATGGAGGGGCGTGAGCGCTTAAACTTTTTAGGCTTCCCTATTCCTTTTACAGTTACACTCTCTGGTTACGCCTTAGGCTGCTCCCTAATTGCCATGTTCAACCGGGTTGGCGGAGGTATTTATACAAAGGCGGCAGACATGGGTGCAGACTTAGTCGGTAAGACCGAGGCCAAGATTGCCGAAGACGACCCGCGGAACCCAGCGACAATTGCTGACAATGTCGGAGATAATGTCGGCGACGTAGCGGGTTTAGGTGCTGACTTACTAGAAAGTTATGTCGGGGCAATTCTCGCCTCTGCAATTCTCGCCTGTGAACTTTATCGCAGCCATGCGAGCCCAATCTCTGCCGAGCTCTTGCGCCGCATGATTATCTATCCAGTAGTTTTTGCTGCCCTTGGCCTCCTGGCCTGTGTGCTTGGCACGATGTCACTTCTGGTCAAGCCAAAATTATCCACAAAAGCCCATCGCGAACTCAATTTATCGACCTGGATTTCTGCCAGCCTAAGTCTTATTTTCGGCCTCGGCCTGACTGCCTGGCTCTTTAAGTCCAGGCCTGATCTAGACCTCAAGTCTGCGCAGTTCAGGCTTGGTTTTATCTCACCCTGGCTGGCAGCCTGTTTTGGAGTTATGGCTGGCATCGCAATTGGTCTTTTGGCTGAATACTATACTAGTTATAGCTATAAACCGACTTTGTCTGTTGCTGAGTCCACCCTTGAAGGCACTGCTCTAACTATTACCTCCGGCATGTCCGTGGGCATGCGTTCAACAATGGCTCCTGTCATTGTCTTAGCCAGCGCGATCTACGGCTCCTACTCTGTCGCCGGAATTTACGGGGTCGCAATTGCTGCCATGGGCATGCTCTCCTTTGTCACCGCAACAGTTTCAGTCGATACCTATGGTCCCATCGCTGACAACGCTGGCGGCATCAGCGAGATGAGCTCCCTCGATGCAGAAGTTCGGATCATCACAGACACGCTTGATGCAGTGGGCAACACCACGGCCGCAATCGGGAAAGGATTCGCGATTGGCTCAGCTGCGCTCGCCGCCCTCTCGATGATGGTCTCATACCTTTATGCAGCAACCCCAGCGGCCGAAGTAATTAGCTTAAACCTAGTTCAACCTATCAGCCTAGTCGGGGCGATGATTGGTGCTGCTCTGCCCTTCCTCTTTAGCGGCTTCTTAATCGATGCAGTTAGCAAAACAGCAAGAACCATGGTCAATGAAGTAAGGCGGCAATTTAAAGAGATCAGCGGAGTCTTAGAAGGTCAGACTCAACCCGATTACAAGCGCTGCATTGAAATCTCTTCTGATGGAGCCTTGCGAGAGATGCGTAAACCAGCTCTGATCTCAGTTCTCTTTCCCGTTTGCACCGGCTTTATCTTCGGCCCAAAATTTGTCGGAGGCGTGCTAATTGGCGCCACCCTTTCAGCCATTATGCTCGCCTTGTATACAGGCAATGCCGGAGGCGCCTGGGATAACGCTAAAAAATACATTGAAATCGGCGGTCTCGCCGGCTCCGAGCGTGGCTCTGAGGCTCACAATGCTGCGATTATCGGCGATACAGTCGGTGATCCTCTGAAAGATACAGTCGGCCCATCACTCGACATTTTGATTAAAATCATGTCCGTATCTAGTCTGATTGCTGTCAGCATCTTTAGCCACTACAACCTATTAGACTACTTATTATCGAAATGGTAATACCTGCCTACTTCTTCATAAGCTAACTGTCTATAGACAATCTCGCCTAAGCTTGAGGCTTGCAAAATCACCTCTTTGGCCCCCTGCTCGAAGGCCAGATTACTTAAGTAGCTGACAAGATCTTTTGCCAGTCCCTCACCTCTTCGTTCAACTGCCGTTGAAATGTAGTAGAGTCCGGCGCTTTCCTGATCTTTCTGCTGGGTCAAAAGACCGAGGGAAATAACTTCATCCGCCTTGATTACTGCTAGCTGATTTACTTCATCAGGAGAATTTAAAGCAGCCCAAAGAATCTTTTCCGCAGTCTCAATTGTCAGCTTAAAGACTTTGGCCAAGAGTGCTGTCGCAGATTGAAAATCAAAGCTGCCAAGATTTGCCCTAGTTAATAGCTTAATCTGATGCTTTAAGTCCCGAAGAATCGGCTCAGTCCGGTGCATGACCGGGTAGCCCTCCGGCTCAGTAAGTTTAAAGCCCCGTTCCCCAAGGAAGCGCTCAGCTGCCTGAAGCGCCTCCGGGTGAACCCTGGCAGCCCAGGCTTTGCGCGGATCATCTTCGAGGCGCTGAAGAATCCGGTCAAAGTCAGGCAATGACTTTTCAGAAAAACCTGGGTTAATTGTAAAGCCCCTCAGATGTGTATCATTTTCGGGATTCCCCATATCATAAAAAACAAAAGCTAAAGAAGCTTCGAACTCGGCATCTAAGCACTTCATCCTAGAAGCTATAGTGTCAATTAATTGTTGATGAACTTTTAGATCCAAACTAATCCCCCTATCCTGAGCTAAGCAATTAAATCAGCAGTGATTTTAGGCTATACTGTAACTGCATTATCTACCTCAACTTTGTGTAGACCTATGATAATGCAAATTACAAGATAGGAGTAGATTTTATGAAAAATTTCATTAAAAATCTTGAACATAGTAAGGTCTTGCCCTTAGCTTCAGAACTAAGCTACCTGGATGGACAAATCGTAAGTAAAACTCTAGCTCAGAATGATCAACATAGCCTAACTCTCTTTGCCTTTGATCAAGACGAGGAAATTAGCACTCACTCATCTGATGGTGATGCCCTAGTCTATGCTCTCGACGGCGAGGCTAAAATCGTAATTTCCGGCGAGGAATTCAGCCTAAAAGCTGGAGAAGCAATTGTCATGCCGGCCAATCAGCCCCATTCCGTTTACGCCAAAGAGCCTTTCAAGATGCTCTTAATTGTCCTCTTCTCATAACTATGAAAATACTATTAACTTCATTTGACCCCTTTAATCAGGAGACAATCAACCCCGCGCGCGAGGCCGTCTTAAAAATTCTCGCCGAATCGAAGTACAAAGACAAACTAGTGCACCTGCCAATTCCGACTGAATTTAAGCAGAGTAAAAGCTTGATCGAAGAGCATTTATCAAGGGAGCGCTACGCTGCAATTTTGGCTATCGGTCAGGCTGGGGGCCGTTTTGCAATCAGCCCTGAGCGAGTGGCTATCAATATTTCCGATGCAGGAATCTGTGATAACGCAGGCTATCGGCCAGTCGATGAACCAGTCATTTCTGATGCCCCGGCTGCCTACTTCTCGACTCTACCCTTAAAAGAAATGATAGCAGCTGCAAAGGCTGCAGGAATTCCGGCCGCTTTATCAAATTCGGCCGGAACCTTTGTCTGCAACGCCTTAATGTACACCATCCTCCATCACTGCGCTCAGACTAATCCGAGCTGCCTTGCTGGCTTCATTCACGTACCTTACCTGCCTGAGCAGGTCATCGATAAAGCCGCTAAAGCTTCAATGTCACTTGAAAATATCAGTCGCGGCCTAGATCAGATGCTAGAAGTCGTATATAAGGCTATTGTTTAAGTTTGCCCAGCGGAGCCATTGCCACTACGAACTCGTCCTGGCCGTCAACTTTTAAAAGGCGGTCAGCCAGTTCTTGGTGGTAGGCTCCGATTTCACAAGTCCCACAAGCTATACTTTCTACTGCGAGATAGAGATTTTGGCAAATATGACCTAAATCCATCGCGATTACCTTGACTGAAACTGGACCATAACTCCACTCCGTCCGGTAAGGTATTGCTGTCCAAATAAAGTTGACGGCAGCTTTTCCGGCAAAGCGCTGACCGAGGGCGGCAGCCGTTAACTCACTCTCATAATCTTTAAGTTCTGATTCAAAGACCAAGGCATGTTCTAAAGGCAAGTAACGGTAGATTCCCTGGCTTAAACCAGTGACTCTCTGCACAGCGACATAAGTTTCAAAGGGGTGCCGATTACCTGCAGAGGGTACAGTCCTAAACACATTATGCTGCGTGGTCTGCTTGCTCACACCCTGAGTGGCATATAAAAGCCAAGAAAGCTCAGTTAAACTCAAGGCTTCTTCTGCATAGCTTCTCACACTCCGGCGCCTTTCTAATAGTGCGCGTAGGTCAAGCGGAGCAAGCTCTGTCTTAGAGGGATCAGGCAGGCTAATTAATTCCTGAGCTTCTAGAACTGCTTTTTCTATGGCTGGCTGGGCTATTCCCTGGGCTCTATCCGTCAGTTTAAAATCAGTATTGAGACGGATCGTATCGCGTAGAAACTCTCGCATAGCTTTAATTTTCGCTTGATTATCTATCTTCATAATTACACTCCATATTTCACTTTAACTTTTGCTTTATTATATGCCATTTTAAAAAGTGATTTCTAGATTTTCTTAAAAAATAATAGTTCCCAGCAAAAGATTCCTGAGCTATAATTTACTTTGCAATTCTTTTCTATCCATGGAGGCTATATATGATTATTACCACAACCCCAAATATTGAAGGTCGGCAGATTCTTGAATACCGCGGCGTAGTCTTTGGCGAGGTCATCACTGGCATAAACATTCTTAAAGATATTGGTGCGAGCTTCAGAGATATCTTTGGTGGGCGTTCAGCAGGTTATGAAGAAGAACTAATTCAGGCTCGTGAAGAAGCCCTAGAAGAGCTGGCCCAGCGCGCTCGTAACTTGGGCTGTGATGCAGTCGTTGGAGTCAAATTGGATATTGAAGTTCTAGGTCAAGCTGGCAGCATGTTAATGGTCACTGCTTCTGGAACTGCGGTCAGACTAGGCTAGCTTGAATTCCCTCTAATCTGTAATAGCTATTATCTTTAGAAGATAGCCTGGGCTTCGCCTTTTTAACGCAGGTTTAAATCCTGCAATCTGACTAAAGCATTAGGTGGCAAATAGAAGCCCTCAAGATGGGCTTGAATTAAAATTTGCCAATTTAATTTTGCTAAGGGCAGCACAATTAAGCTATCTGCTAAGGCTTCAAATGCACTGGGGAAGTCAGCGCTTGAAGCAAATTCTTCGCGCACTGTAAAAATTCTCGAAGCAGTCAAGCGAGTTTTATCTTGATTTTTAAGATAATAGATTAAGTCATTTTGATTATTGCTACCGTAGAGACATTTACGGTAGATGAATGAGGCTTTTTCTTCCTGCGGGAATTTACTTTCCTCATTAATTAAGAGGCGTAATTGATATAAATCTAACCACTGCTTACCACAAGCAATTAATTCTCGATACTCTAGATAGGAGCCCTCGCTCATCCCGATCAAAGGTTCACGCGGTTTTTCCTCCAAACCCACAGCTGCCATTAGCTCTGGGAAATCTGCTTGTAGTTCCTTCCGTAATTTTGAATCCGGGGCTGCTTGCTCGAATAAGGCCTCTGACTTATCGCAGCGGATTACTCTGAGTATAAAGGGTACATCTAAGGCCTGATAGAGGGCTTTACGTAATTCAAAAGTTGAGAAGAGTGCCTCTTCTGCAGATAAGTCGAGATAAGAAATCTCCCCAATCTCGGCCGAAATAAATTCGGGCTGCCGGCTACAAGCTTCCCTTCTGGCATGAGGAACCTGATAAAATGGGAGGCCGAAATAGTCTATGTCACCACGGACGAAAGCCTCGTAAGCGGCTACTGGGTCATCCATTTTCCGGAAGCGAATCTCCTTAATATGAGTGTTAATATCATCCCAATACTGGGGATTATGCTCGAGGATAAGCTCCTCCTCTGTTTCAGATTTCAAACAATATGGTCCATTGTATAGCTTCTGCCCAGCTAGCTCCTTTTCCGGCAAAAAGAAATCGCGGGTCAACCACTCGGGGAAATTCTCATCCGCTTCAATTAAATCAATAATTAGACTATTATCTTTGACCGTGATACCTAGCTCTTCAGCCTCAACTAGGCCATTATAATAGTCTTCAGCAGCCTTAATTTTAAAGCCGAGAAAAGCGAGTTCTGCTTTACTTTCAGGCTTTAAACGTTTTACCCATGAGTTCTTGAAATCTTCTGCCGTGAGCGAAGTCCCATCACTCCACTTCAGATCATCTCGCAAGTGGATCACCCACTGGGTATAGTCTGCATTGGGCAGGATCTTTGCTGCTGCTTGCAATCTAACTTTGCCCTGTGTGTTGTAGCCACATAAACCCTCATAGAGCTGAGCAGTGATTACTCTCTGCTCAATTCTCGAGCTCAGTGCTGGGCGATAATCTGAATCTAGATCCGGCGGTATGGCTAGCTCTAAGCGCGTCCGCTTCGAGCTAGGTTTTTCTCCAGCCGAATCGAGCGCTAGCTCCTGCTCTTCAGGGCTGAGCTTCGGGCCACAAGCTGTCAGGCCTAGGGCTAAGATTGTGAGTAATGAGATAAAAATAACTGCTATTTTGCGCACTGAAAACTCCCAGAATTATCTAGCCTTAAAGCTTCGGGCGATTAAGTTCCAGCTGACAACCAGATTCGAGCACCCCTTCAGTCATCGTATAGACCGATTTGCCATAAGCCAAGGTCTCCAACTCATGAGTTACGACAATTAGGCTTAATCCATCTCGATTCAGATCTTGTAATAAGTTCATTAGATCGGCCGTAGTGGCAATATCCAAGTCGCTGCTCGGCTCATCAGCCAAGAGTAGCTTGGGATCGTTCATCAAGGCTCGGGCGATTTGAATCCGGCGCAGCTCCCCACCCGATAATTGATTAGGATAGGCCTCTGTCAGACTGCGAATATCCAATTTATCGAAGAGATAAAGCGCGCGCCCCTTCGCATCACCCTCCCGCTTATAGAGGTACCATGGTAAGAGCACATTCTCCAGCGCATTCAAGCTCTCCATCAAAACAGCATGCTGAGGAATATAACCAATTTCCTCGTTGCGGAAACGGGCGAGCTTTTCGCTGTCCAAGTTCTGAATTTCCTGACCCTTAATTCTAATCGTCCCAGAATCCACCTTCATCAGGCCTGCAATCAGATTCAAAAGGCTAGTTTTACCACTTCCAGAGCGGCCAATAATATGTGCAAAATCACCTGCTTCGAGGTTTAAATCGACTGCATTCACAGCCTTTATTTCCTGCCCTCCGCGCTGAAATGTCTTTGTCACCTGCTTTAGTTCTACCAACATTAACTATCTCCTAGCTTTCCAAATATCTCTCTTGATCAGTCTCTGATATAACGACAGGGATCTTCCCGGCTAAATCTGCGAATAGCAGGGATTGCCGCCAAGGGACCAATTACTAAGACCAGCAGTATAGTCAGGCCTGCCAAAGCAAGGTTTTCTACAAGCCCTAGACTTCTAAAGGGAATACTTAAACTTTTACTCAATTGCGGAGCTACAGCTAAGGACAGGACAAGGCCCAATAAAAGCCCGATTAGGCCCCCATATAAGCACAGGCTAGTACTTTCATAGAGGAAGATATTACGAATCTTCCGCTGCTCAGCTCCCAAAACTCTCAACACTGCCATCTCACGCTTACGCTCATTTATCATAGTCGAGAAAGCCAGTGCCAAGACTAGGAATGAAACCAGCCAAAGCGCCAACATTGTGACATTTATATACCTCGAAAGAAGAGCCAAATTTGCGCCTACTGAGTTGATTATACGTTTGCCGAACATTGCAAATACGCCCTGATCACTTAGCTTTTCAGTAATTAGGCTAGCAAGCTTGGCCGAATCAATCCCCGGCTTCACCTTAATCATGACACAGGAGATCTGCGCTCCGGCGGCAGCTGGGTTTGCGCCCATCCGCTCACTCGCGCGTGCTAGTTTTAGGGCCGTGTCCATGGTCACGAAAACAGTCGAGTCAAAGCCCATCCCTGTTTTTTCGAGGCGTCCAGCAATTCTTAGACTTTGGTCAAAGAAATGGACCTCATCCCCTGCTTCGCCAATGATATTGCCGCCAACCATGGCCTCCCCATCGGGTAGCTCATGCTTTAAACTATCGGCCAACCACGGCTCGATTAAGAAGTCACTTGCTGGATCTATGCCAATAATCTGCACCGGATAAGAACAACAGGAAGCCGAAAGAGTCGCCACATAAAGCTGAGGGCTCGCTGCCTGAATCCCGGGAAAGTCTGCCAACTCTTCCATAATCTCAGCCGGTAAGTAGAAAGTACTTGGCTCACCTTTTAAAAGAATACTTTCAAGATTGGCCTTATAGCCAGCAGGAACTACCATCACATCAGCTCCAAGCCGCTCCGAGAGGCTATTTAAGCCGCGCGCCAAGCTTTGATTCAAGTGAGTCCCAAAGAAGAGTAAGGCGCTGAGACAGGCCACGAGGAAGATTAGGCCAAAGCTCCGTAATGGTTTACGACTGATATTCCCCTTAGCTAGACGCCGTGTACTTAATCCTTCTTGCATTGAAACACCTAAACCTTAGCCTTATTCTGGCCAACTGCCAAAATTATTAATTGAATCACTGCCACGAGTCCGATTAAGACAATTAGCACTGTCACCCAATGAAAGGAGTGGCGACAGGACATCCCAGCAGATTGGCAGAGCCCAAAGCGAGGCAGGAAAGAAAAAGGCAAAGTGATTATTCGACTTGGCAGTAAGTATGCCAAGGCAATTAAGAGAATACTAACTATATTGCTGATTAGAGTAAATACAGACTTTTTCAAGCAAAATGCAAGCAGGTTGACTGCTGCCACGACCAGGGCTA
This sequence comes from Eubacteriales bacterium, assembly GCA_030537595.1. GTDB lineage: Bacteria > Bacillota > Clostridia > Saccharofermentanales > DTU023 > JAFAAL01. Next base: position 40,355 of record JAUNVR010000002.1, on the reverse strand, counting down.
ACACAGTTATTAAAATGCCTGAATAATGGCAAGGCATTGGAAGCCCATTCTTCATTAAGCTGCGACATACTGGCTTAATCACAAAAGGAACTAGAGCTAGGATTACAGCTAAAAAACACTGCAGCAGATTTAAAAAACGATTCTCTTTAAGTATATTCATAGTCAACTCTTCTCTAATTGGAATTATTTACGGCCCTTATTGGCGGGCTGAAAGGCAGCTAATTTTCTGCTTTCTTTAATGCATCCCAGACCGCCGCTTTGAAACGATCCAAAGAAATTGTCGCTCCGGAGACGGCATCAATTGTGTCCGGATCTTGAGCCTTTAAAAGCAAGTCCGGATACTCTCTCATACCCTCAACTGCCTTCGCAGCCTCAGGACTAATTGCAGCATATTCCTCGGCCTTCAAATTGCCATTGTGATCATATTCTGCAGCCTCACATTTAATAATCTTCCCACCCTCGATGGTCAATTCGACCTCTACTCTGGAAGGATTCTCATCATCATCAACGAACTCTCCAGTATAACTGCCATCTTTTAGCTGCTCAGGATTGAACTTGGCCTTTTTCGAGCAGGCACTAAACAGCGCAGAAGCCATCAGTAGGACTAATAGGGCTGCGATTAAAGTAGTACTTCTACTTAAAATTTTCTCTTTCATAATTTTCCTCCCTTAAGCTGGTGAATCTTAGTTCAGCAAGCTAATTTCATTATAAGCTTAATTCAAGCTAGCTATTAGTTCTGTTTTAAAGCCTTGAGGTCAACGATTTCCTTAATTCTGCCGTAGTCTAAAACAACCTTCCGGTCAGCCTCATCACCGACTTCTGGGTCATGGGTCACAACCATAATTGTTGCCCCCTCGTCATGGAGCCGGCGCAGAATTCCAATGACCATCTGCTCATTCTCCTCATCCAGGTTACCAGTCGGCTCATCGGCCAAAATTAACTCGGGATTGTTAATCAAGGCTCTAGCAATACAAACTCTTTGCTGCTCACCACCAGATAACTGACTCGGTAAGTGTTTGGCTCGATCTTTCAAGCCAACCTTCTCCAAAGCGGCCATCGCCTCCTCTTCATCAGGCATACTGTGGTAGTACTGGGCAACCATTACATTCTCCACTGCAGTCAAAAACTGAATCAGGTGGAACTGTTGGAAAATCAGGCCAATTTTTTCCCGCCGAATTGTCGTCAGGCTCTTCTGACTCTCTTTTGTAATATCCTGGCCGTCTAGTAATACCGCGCCCGTAGAAGGCTTATCCATGCAACCGACAATATTCATCAGGGTTGTCTTACCTGAGCCTGAAGAACCCATGACGGAAATCCACTCATTTTTACGCACGGTAAGATTAATGTCTTGCAGCGCATTTACTGTTTCATAAATTTTTGAAACACCCTTTAACTCTAGTAAAATATCTGAGCTAGATGCTTCCTGAGCTTTAGTCTCAGTTGCTAAAGCCTGCTTCAGATTTTGCTCTTGTTTTAACTCTGACATATTAAACTCCTATTCCCCACGTAAGACGATAGCCGGATCTACCTTAGTAGCCTGTCTGACCGGCCAAATACTAGCAACCACAGTAATTATGGTTGAGGCAATTAAGGTCAGTGGGATAATCATTGGTGAAAACTCAATTGCCCGGCCAAAGACGCTTAGGCTAACCCGCTGAGCAAAGAAGAAGCCCAGGACTACACCCAAAGCCCCACCTAAAAGGCCGAGACCGAAACCTTCACCAAAAAATTCTTTCATAATCTCTTTGTCGGCCGCGCCGAGAGCCTTTTTCAGGCCAATTTCTTTTCTGCGCTCGGCAACTACCGCGAGCATGGTTGTAAAAACGGAAATCATGGTCAACATCAAAACGACTAGATTTACCAGTAAGACCAGAGCTTTCAACTTATTTAAAACCGTGTCCTGAGATTGAGTTACCCTTTTGACCGGACGGCCAACTAGGTTTTCGTTTGCAGCATTCAGCTTTGTCGCCAACTGCTCAAGCTCGGCCTGATTGCCTTCAATACTGCACTCAATCCCATCTAAGCGGAGCTCATCTTCCAAAAGCTCGTTCAAAACTGAAACATTTAAGAAAATAAAGCCTTCCTCAGCACCACCAGTAGTGATAATGCCTTTGACCGTGAACTTTTGACTGTAATAATCATCAGTTGTCGATTTTTTAAGATAGTCCTCAGTTTTGTCGTCCTGTTTTGTGCCGACGACTTCGTGGCCATATTTAACTCCGTCCACCTGGAAACTATCGCCAATTGATAGGTTCAAGGTGCGCGCAATTTCCTTACCAATCATTACTTCCGTGCGGTCATTATTGTCCGCCCACTCACCTTCAACATACCAGAAGGGACTGTTCTTTTTGGCCTCATCCATAATTGTCCCGGCCAAAATATAAGGCTTTTGATTGATCTTTGTTGTTTCATAGCGATAAGGAGCTAGGCCAACTAATTTATTCTGATCTATTGACTGATGGACAGCCGCTAAATCTTCCTCCATGATTTTCTTATCACCATTAGGTAAGACCACAAAGTTCGCTCCATAGGAACGGAACTCCTTGCCGAGCTGACGGGGGATATCGTAATAAATCGTGACCATACCGGACATGATTGTGGCGCCAATGGCAATTGCCAAAAGGGCGACAAGCATTCTCGACCGGCGTCGCAGTAGCGAACTGCTGATCATTTTTAAATACATTTTACGCTTAGTCATATTCTACCTCCCGTGGAGAACTTCTGTCGGCTTTAGTCTTAATAAATAGCGAATTGAGGGGATACTACCAATCAGGATTACCGCTAATAAGAGGACTAAGTCGATTGGGATAACCATCGGGGCCAGAGGAATTCGTGAGCCAAAGACGGTCAGACCGATGATCTGGGTAAATGCTAAGCCAGCAAAGTAGCCAAGGACACCACCGAATAAGCCTGTTAATAAAATTTCTGTCAGGATTAGGAGCACGATTCTGATATCGCGACCACCAATTGCCTTGATTAGGCCAATTTCCTGCCTTCTTTCAATTACTGAGGCTGTAACTAGATTGCTAATACCTAAGGCTGAGCCGATTGAGGAGAGAATTGTAATCAGAAGCATCAGAAGTTGGGTCTTATTCAAGATCGTCCCCTCCGATTCAGCGACCTGCCGGATTGGCTTGGCAACAGCATCGCTGACAACCTCCTGAATCTGGTAGCAAATCGAACTGACATAGGCTGTACAATACCAGACATCATATTCCGAAGGCGTCAGGGATTTAGGGTTTTGGGAGGCCTTTCTAGCCAAGTCATTATCCGGGGTCGTCAGGGCTGAGACCTCGATACTCGAGACCTTGCCTTCAAGCCCAGAAATAGCTTGCGCACTCGCCAGATTCATGAAAACTTCCTCATCTTCTGGCCCACCAGCCTGGATAATACCGCGCACTAGAAAAGTCTTTTCACCGCCGGCACTACTCAGGCTGAGTTTATCGCCTAGTTTTAAACCATTGCGCCCGGCAATTAAACTGCCGAGCATAATTCCCTCTGAATCCGAGTCCTGTAACCACTCACCTTCAACTGTCCACCAGTTCTTCATGCTGCTAATCCCGGCTACTACATCTTCACCAGTTGGCAAAACAAATTCTTTTTTGAACCAGGTGCCCATTACATTTATCTCTTGCCCTAAATCATCAGACTGAGCTTTGACATTTAAAAAGGGCGCAAAATCGACAATATTAAAGCCCCAGAAAATTTGTTTTATCTTGGGCACGTCTTCTTCATTTAAGAACTTATCACTGACCCCGACACCTTCCGAAATACCATAAAGATCATCCAATAAGGAAGCATCCTTTGGCACCACGTTGATATTGGCACCGTAGGTCTTTAATTCCTGATTTATTTTATCACCAACTCCGAGCATTACGTTCATCATTGCAGTACAGAGCGAAATACCCAAAGCCACGGTAAAGGCAATCATTAACATCTTGCTTTTTTGTCGGAATAAGGTTCCGCGAACCATTCTCCAAAACATGCTTATCTCCTATCACTTTCCGGATTTAACGGCCAATCGGGAAACGATTCTTTTCCGCCTCGAGCACGGTCTTTTCAATAATAATCTGGCCATCTTTTAAATCGTAGTTAAAAGGTACCGGATTACAGCCACCTTTAAAACCGATTGTCGCCTTATTCATCACCACGTCGCAGCGTTTACAAATAACATCATCATTCCGCTCATAGTAACCTGCCACACCACAGATATCACAGGCATCGAGGCCGACTCCATAGGCACTGCCTTGAGGCTTTTTAACGATGATAAAGCGAATATCATGGCCCTCGAATTCATAGGAGAAACGATGGAGGTGACCATCATCAACATCCTCGAGTGGAATAATGATTAAGTCCTTAGTTTCCTGATATTCCTGAGGCGGTGTCAAAACAACCGGCCGACTGACATAGGCCAAAAGCACCGTAACGGCTAGGTAAGAAATTAAGATAAAGACGACTGCAGAAACTGACCAACGACGACAATTTCTTAACCACCACCGCGCCTTTCTACGGCGTGCCGGTGTCGCAAATTCGCCCTTTAAATGGCGATGCGTGAAATAAACATAAAGCGCAGTCATGCTAATCACGGCCAAATATATGAAGGCATTTAATCCGAGGCTCTTATCGTCTAAAATCATCACCCTGAAAACTAGGTCATTACTACTTTTCAGAATATGCAGACGAGCCAGGGCACTAATCCCCTTTAAAGCATAGTCAAAGTCTAAAGCCAGCAGAATCAGCAAGGCAAAAAGATTAAAAGGAGCCTTACTTAAGCGCCGATACAGTTGGAAAAGAGAAAGACCCAACATGAAGAGCACGAGCGCACCACTCAAGTAACCGCCGACCCTAAAGAGAGAAGAGGTCCCGAAGGAATCTTCACCGAAAGCGACAAACTCCTTAGTTTTCAGGAGTACAAAGGGTAAACTGCTGGCCAGGATAGCTCCAAATGCCAGGCTGGAAAGAATGATAAATAATGATCCAAGTACTTTGGAAAAAGCCTTTTTCTCATCGCCTTCAGCGCGCGCACGCCGCGCAAATAAAATAAAAATTACAAAGACAATAATCGCAAGCAGCAAAAGGATAAAAGCTGCTGCCAAAAGCTGGCGATTAAGCCTGGTTAAGGTTTTTAGGAGCTTCTTTGGCTGCAAACGTTTTGCAGTGTAAATCCCTAAACTGAAAAATAGCCCGCCTCCCGCAAGGACAGCGGCCAGCAAGCGTTCATACTTCTGTCCATAATGCAGGCAAAAACCAGCAATGACAGCAAGCAGGATACTCGGGGCTAGTAAGTAGCGAATGATTTCAATAAAAAAATCTGACAATTATATGACCCCTCTTGATTAAGTAAAAAGCAAACGGAGCAGCAGAAAATCTCCTACTCCGTTTGCTATAAGGTTTATTGCTTATTTGTTTTCGAGCTGTTCACCGGTGTAGTTCCACTCAACTGTAACAGTTTGTTGCTCGTAGTAGGTTGAGGTTGCATCCAAGCCCTCGGTGCGTGCCAGAGGTACGCCGGTCTCGGAGTCAACGTGCAGCAGGTAGTCATCTGAAGGTCTGAATTCCAGAACGATCTGATACTTACCAACAGGGATTAAACCCTTCTTGATATTGATACCGTAGTGAGGGCCGTCATCGGCGTTCATCGGCATCATTGAACCTGAGGTGATTTCAGTCTGACCATCTTCACTTAAGACCTTGTAGTCAACAGTGAGGTAGGCAGGCCAAATATCTTCACCAGCACCAAAACCGAATTGCGGAGCAAATTCCGGTAAGAGGTGGATGTCAGCTTCCAAGTGCATGTCTGATTCGTCAGCGCTGGGTTGCTTACCTGCAGGAATCATATCAACGCCCTGGAAGTAAACTAACTGAACCTGGAAAGGACCAGCGATCTGCAGGTCGCCGATTTCGATTTCGAGGAAGCCTGATTCGCCGGGTAACTCCGGTGAGCCAGCTTGCTCTGCTTCAGCCTCTTCGGCTTTTTCAGCTTCATCAGCTACTGCTGCTTCTGCATCTTCTGCTTCAGCTTCAACTGCGGGCTCTGCATCAGCAACTGGTGCTTCTGTGGGGTCTGCGGCCTGCTTCTGTGAGTCACAAGCGACTAAGCCAAAGACTAGGACCAAGCACATCAGCATTGCTAATACGGTGCTCATAAATGTTTTTTTCATATACAATCCTCCTGATCGTATTGTGGTACGAAAAATCTACTTGTCGGTAGATGATTCGACAACGGTTTTATTTAATTTCTTCTTCTCAGCTCTCGACTTCGCAGCATGCGAGATCAAAATCCACAAAGAAGCAATTAACAACATAATCTGCGGAATAATTGTTTCCGCTCTATCGTAGATGCCAAGCGCATCAATCTGGAAGCCCTTCATTGCAGGGATGGTTGTTACACCGGAAATCACGCCGGCCTCTGCAAGCTCCTTAACTCCCTTGCCCATGAAGCTGATACACAGCACATAAAGCAGGATACTTGTGATAAAGAAGAAGGGTTTTAAGGGTAGGCGAACAGTAGTGTACCGCAGGATTAAAAAGACTGCAACTAGGACGGCAACTGCAGCGAGCAGACCATAAATAGCAGCTTTAGAGCTGGTCATTGAACTACCAAAGGAAGCCCGATAGAAGAGTATTAACTCAGCCCCTTCACGAATTACGGCAAGGAAGGCTGCACCAACTAAACCAATCATGCTCCGCCGATCGATTGAACGCCGCACCTGACCCTCGATATAAGCTTCCCAGGCCTCTTCCTCACTCTTAGAGAGCATCCAGTTACTGACCCAGAAGAGCACAATTACGGCGAGGAACATAGTCCAGCCTTCAATTAGCTCCTGACCCACGCCGCCGAGGAAGTGATGGACGAGGAAGGCTAAAATAATACTGCCACCCAAACCTGCGAGCATGCCGTAGTAAACAGCTTTACGCAGGTGACCATTGCCGGTTTTAACGAGATAGGTAATGATGGCAACGCAAACTAGAATCGCCTCCATACCCTCACGTAGCATTAAGACAAAAGAAGTTACAAAGGAACGTCTGTTCTTAACTGCAGGATCAACCTGTTGGCTCTGTGCCGCAGCCTTTGCAGCAGCTGCAGCTTCGAGTGCAGATTCACCATCTGCTGCTTGCTCTTCAGCATCTTCACTCAGGCCGAGGGCTGCTAAGAAGATATTCAAACTCTCCTCATTGTCAGCAAAAACAATTTGCCCGACCTCATCCTCGGAGTCCTTGTCGGCAACCCCATCAAGAACCATCGCATCACGGTAAACCTTACCATCGAGCAGGATGATTCTTTCCTTGATCTCAGTTTCATGATGCTCATAGTTACCTAAGAGGGCATGCTTAATCTCACGGAAGAGAGCTTCAATGTGATTGACTCGCTTTGAAGCAATGTAGTTCATTACGTTTGCTTCAAAACCCTGCACCTCATAGTGACCAAAATAGGCTTCATTCATTTTGTCGTAGGCCGCACGCATTTCACCTTCATCGATAAACTGAAGCGCTTCCTCAAAACAAATGTGCATATCCTCAGCCAGCTCCTGCCAGCTTGAATAACTTTTCTTTGCCTGGACAATCGAAATTGGCATTAGCGCGATAAAAGCTAATGCTAGACAGAGAGCAAGCAGTCTACTAATGCAGTGCTCCTTAAATTTAATTTTCTGAGCCATATTAATCCCCAGTCTCCAATACTAATAACCCACGACCCCGAATCTAGCACTAGTTAAGGCGCCAGTTCTCACGTCCTGAGTTAGTAGGCACTAATTCAATCGGAATTATAATAAGTCATTGCTAACTTTTCTACAAGTTACTGACAAAACAAATCCGCCGATATTAGAACAAAATATTGGTGCAGAACGCCAGTTTTTAAATTTATGCTCGTGACTAAAGTAGAGGATTGACACTACGAGCACGGCTTGGTATTCTGTTTGCACTATGCCGAAGTGGCTCAGGGGTAGAGCAATTCACTCGTAATGAATAGGTCGTGGGTTCAATTCCCACCTTCGGCTCCAGACAGAACCTCGGCAGCTCATATTGCCGAGGTTTTTTGCTGCTTAAACTTGCGACATTTTCGAAAGTTTTTTAGCTCACAAATGACAGAAATAAAAAGAGGAGCCGCAGCTCCTCTTCTTTATATACATTTCTAAATCAAGGCTTAGCCTTCGATATAAGGAATGTCCTCAGCTTCGAATGATCTAGCAGCCCAGGACTTGTCGAGGCTATAAAGACCAGCTGGGTTATTCCCAATCAGTTGAACATTGGCTAGGTTTTCTTCAGCATTTTCTTCTTCCTCAACCTGCTCCATAATGTACCAGTTCAGGAACTCACGCATTTCAAACTCATCAGCCTCATTAGCCCGCTTGGCCATATTGCGAATTGACTCTGAAACTTCCTTCTCATGGTCTAATGCCATCTGAAAGACCTCTTCCAGGCTCTCAAACTCGCGCTGTGGTTGGTCAATTTGGCGCAGGGCGATTGGTTGGCCTAAGCGCTGTAAGAACTTAATAAAGCCCTGTGCGTGCAAAACTTCCTCTTGGTATTGGATGTACATCCAATTTGCAGCACCAGGTAAATCTTGTCTTTCGAGCCAATCAGCCATTGAAAGATATAAGTAGCCTGAGAAGTACTCCATTTGAATTTGATTCTGAGTCATTTCTAAAAGTTTCTTGTCCATAATTCCTCCTACGAATTAACGCCATATACAATCTATATACGCTTGAATTTCTGCCTCTTATCTTAGTTCATCTGCCCTCCTAATTAAAGCCTTGTGTCTTTTGTTACCCGGGCTTTTCCAGATTCCAGAGCAACTTTTTCTAAAGCCTATTTTAAACATTTTAGGGCATAAAATAGCGCCGTTTTAGCGGCGCTATTTTGCTATTCTTCATGCAGCTTTTGCTCATCCTCGCGTAAGTGACAATTCTTATACTTTTTCCCACTTCCACACCAGCAGGGATCATTCCGACCGGGCATAGTCTGTCTTCTCACTGGAGTGCTCTGCTGGGGCGTCGCAGCTTGTCTTTGCATTTGCGGGCTGCCCGAGAACGCATTATCCGAACTCCGGTGGACCGCCTTCAAGCCACTTTCACTCCGCTCTTTTCTTTCTTCAACTGCCAAATGGGCTCGCATTAGAAGACGTACCGCGTCTTCTTTAATCCCCTCATTCATGGCCAGGAACATTTCCGAGCCTTCCTTTTGGTATTCTACAACTGGATCGTGTTGAGCATAACCACGCATCCCGATCGAATCGCGTAAATCATCCATTGCATCAATGTGATCCATCCAATGGTTGTCTACGGTTGTCAAGAGGATATAGCGCTCAATTTCCTTAACTAACTCTGGATCTTCCAGGCTTGCAGTTCTTTCCACTAGCCTCTCTTTGGCAGCCTCGAGTAAGCCTTGCGCCAGTTCTTCAGGCTCAATATAGCCTCTCATCGTTGATAAGCTGTCAATATAATCGAGGTCACCGAAAAGGTCATTCAGGCGCAATTTAAGCGCTGGATGATCCCAGTCTTCTAATTCTGCGGCCTCTGCCGAGGCAGCCGAGAACTCAGACAGAGCCAAGTCATAGATGGTCTTCAAGAACCAGTCGTGTAAATCCTTCCCGGCCAATACTTCTTTTCTCTGCTTGTAAACGATGTCTCTTTGTTGATTCATGACGTTGTCATATTCTAAGACATGTTTACGAATGGCGAAGTTTTGCGCCTCAACCTTCCGCTGCGCAGACTCTATACCTCTGCTCAGCATCGGGTTTTGGATTTCCATATCTTCGTCGACCCTTAAAGTCTCGAACATTCTCTGCATTCTTTCGCCACCAAAGAGGCGCATTAAATCATCCTCAAGAGAGAGGTAGAATTTCGATACACCAGCATCACCTTGACGGCCGGAACGCCCGCGCAGCTGATTGTCAATTCGTCTTGACTCGTGTCTTTCAGTACCCAGAATGCAGAGTCCTCCGGCAGCAATTACAGCTTCCTTTTCTGCTTCTGTCTCTTTTTTGAATTCAGCTTCGAGCTCTCTGAACTTGGCTCTAGCATCTAAAATTACCTGATCATTAGTTTCGTTGAAGGCATTGGCCTGTTCAATTAAGTCTTCAGAATAACCTTGCTTGCGCATCTCCTGCTTAGCCATATGCTCAGGGTTACCACCCAGCACAATATCCGTACCACGTCCAGCCATATTGGTTGCGATAGTGATTGCGCCTAAGCGTCCTGCCTGAGCAACAATTTCTGCTTCTCGCTCATGGTGCTTTGCGTTTAGCACATTGTGGACCAATGCTTCTCGCTTGAATAACTGGGACAAAAGTTCTGAACGATCGACTGAAACGGTACCGACCAGAATGGGCTGCCCCTTGGCATGCAATTCCTTAACCTGCTCGATTAAGGCCCGATACTTACCCGCCTCAGACTTAAACACTGCATCGGCCAAATCCTCACGTGCGATCGGCTTATTCGTCGGTATCTCAATACAATCCAACTCGTAAATCGCTCTGAATTCATCCTCTTCAGTTAAGGCTGTACCAGTCATTCCAGAAAGCTTTTTATACATTCTGAAGTAGTTCTGGAAGGTGATTGTCGCCAAGGTTCTCGATTCGCGCTGGACCTTTACGCCTTCCTTCGCCTCAATCGCCTGGTGTAAGCCATTTGAATAGCGACGACCCTGCATCAAGCGACCAGTAAAGTCGTCAACAATAATTACTTCATCATCGGCCACCACATAATCTGTGTCCCGGAACATCGTACCGTGGGCCTTCAAGGCATTGTTGATATGGTGATTTAGCTTGTAGTTTTCTTGGTCCGAGAGATTCTCAATCCCAAAGAATTTTTCAGCCTTCCGCACACCACGACGGCTAAGGATTGATGTTTTATTCTTTTCATCAATGATGTAATCGCATTCTTCTTGGATTTCCTCCAGCGCCTCTTGCTGTTCGCGAGTTTCAACTTCGCGCAGTTTCCGCGGCTGCAAGCTACGGACAAACTGATCCGCCTTGGTATATAAGTCAGAAGAAGCGTCACCCTGCCCAGAAATAATCAAGGGAGTTCTAGCTTCGTCAATCAGAATCGAGTCAACCTCGTCTACAATTGCAAAATTCAATTCCCGCTGCGCTAAATTTTCCTTCCGGTTAACCATGTTGTCGCGCAAATAGTCAAAGCCGAATTCATTATTCGTACCATAAGTAATATCAGCCGCATAAGCCTCACGTCGTTCTGCCTTGGTCTTGCCGTGAACGATCAAACCAACCGAGAGGCCGAGGAATTTAAAAATCTTACCCATCCACTCAGAGTCACGCGTTGCCAAATAGTCGTTAACCGTAACCAGGTGGCAGCCCTTGCCTTCTAAGGCATTTAAATAAAGCGGCAAGGTCGCCACCAGGGTCTTGCCCTCACCGGTTTTCATTTCAGCTATACGGCCTTGATGCAGCACAATCCCGCCTAAAAGCTGGACTGGGAAATGGCGCATCTTTAAAACTCTGTCGCCTGCCTCGCGAACTACGGCAAAAGCCTCTGGGAGAATATCATCAACTGTTTCTCCGCGCTCTAAGCGCTCCTTGAATTCAGGCGTTTTTGCCTGTAGCTCCGAATCGCTCAGAGCTCTCATCTCGTCTTCATAGGCTAAAATCTGATCGACTATAGGCCTAATCTTTTTAATTTCACGTTCTGAATGTGTGCCAAAGATTTTGGTCAGTAATCCCATATAAATCTTACCTCACTTCCACTGACTAATCTTAGCTAAAAATAGGCCACTTGTCAGTATGCAGTAGCGCCAGAGCAAAGTTTCGCTCTTTGGCGTAACAATTAGCCGCTAATCAGCATATCTATAGCTATTCTGATCACGCACTAGCTTCAGCTCCACCCCATACTGGGCCGCCAAACTTTTCTGGGCTTGCCAAAATTCTTCTGAGTATTCTGCTGGACTATTTTCAGGAATAATCAAAAGTAATTCCCTGCGCTGAATCTGCTCAGCTTTTAGCTCTCTAGCACCCGGTATTTTCCCACCCTGGTACTTGGCTAAGCGTTTAATCTCATACAGGATTTGCTCACTGGCCTGAGCTTTATCTTGATAACTTGGCGCCGTCAAGTCTAATGAGCGGATGGCTTTTGCATGCCCTGCCGCATAGTAGGCTATAACTGGCGTATTAAAGGGCAAATTAGCCCCATAGGCAGCCCGAAATTCGCGCCCTCTTGTGAAATTACTCTCAGACCAGATATTATCTCTATCCTCGGAATCAGAATCCTCGCTTCCTCCCTCTGCACTAGTACTAAGCCAGAGTGGAACATAGGCCGAACTGCGCTGCTCATGCTTAGTCCAGGGCGTGGTCAATTCGTAATATAAGGTCATTAATAGACTCTGACCACCATCTCTCCAACTAAGTAATATCTGCCGATTATGCTCTGCTAATCTTAGCTGCAGTTGACTCGCTGTGGCTTGAGCCCAGTAGTCAACACGAGCTTGTAAAAAAGTGCCCAGTAGCTCGGAGGAGGCCAAATCTAAGGCTGCAGACTCTAAAAGCCCCGGGTTCTCCGGCAAGATTTCGGCAATCAACTCAGCCACCTGGGCCTCGCCAAAAAGCAAGGCTGCCCCATCTTCAACTAAGGGTAAGAGGACCTCTAGCTCATTTGCCGTTTGCTCTAGCGCATGACGTAAAACTAAGGCCTGGCGCTGAGCCAAGATCGCTGAAATCATAAAATAAGCAGCAAAGAGAAAGATTGGAATCGCCAAGGCCAGCTCGAGCACAATACTCGCCTCCTTGCGCTCTAATTTCTTTAGCCAGCTCATTACTCGCTCCCCTTTCTTTCAAGGTAGTCCACAATAAACTGAGACTTGGCATAATCTTTAAAGCTTGCTTCAATTCGGTAGGCTCCGACAGTAGCTTGGGGGAAAAGGCTCTTTAATTGGAGGGCAAGCTGTTCAAGAATCTTGCTTTCGCTTTTGGCCAAGAAGAAAAAACGTAGAAAGTCATGGTAATAAATTTCAAATTTCTGCAAATCCTTCTGCGGCCAGAAAGCTACGGCCCTGCCCTTTAGTAGCTGCTTTAAATCTTTGCGAGCGCCACGACCAGCTTTTGCAAAGATAATCACCTGCGCTATTCCTTCAGGGGGAACTACGATATTGCCGAGTGAAACTATGGATATTAAGCCCGAAATCAAAGTTCCGTAAGTTAAATATTTTTGTTTTTTCTCTGGCTGTCCGTTGAGCGATGCATAGTGCGCACCAAGTCTGAGAGCTAAGATATAGTATTCAACCCGTTTCTTGGCCTTGGCATCACTTAAGCCGGTCAAAATCATCTCAGCATAATTTTGCGGATACTTGGCCTTGAGCTGACTATGGGGCAGACCATCAAGTCTCAGGATATCCTGCGTCTGTTCATTAGTTTTTTGCACAGTAACAGCAGCCGGGAAATATGCTAGAACATACTCTATCAGCTGCAATTTCTCAAGCCCGACTTGAGCTGTAAAATCAGCATAAGACTGGGCCATATCGCCAATTAAAGCCAAGCCTTTCAAGCTATCTAGGGGTAGCTCATTAAGCTCCTCTGCAGAATAGTTACTGAGTAAATATCGTTTCTGCTCATCGAGCTCGGAAAAAAGCTTTGCCAAAAGCTTCTTCGCTCTACGCTCAGCCTGGGATTCAGATTCGCTTTCATCTTCTAGTTCATCTAGATCATCTTCTAAATCATCTAATCCGCCCTCATCCGGACTGCCCGCATCGCCAAGCAATTCAGCTCGCCAAAACTCCAATTCTTCCAGACTATCTTCTGAACTTTCAGCTAAGGCTGAATCCGTTATCGCCTTAATCGAGGAACTATGGCTGCCAAAACGCTCCAGTCTTAAGCGCAACTGATTCATAAGCTGAAGTGGTAAGCGCTCCTTCATCTGCTTTAAAATTTGGGCACGAAGATCTTCCTCCGAAAAGGCCTCCGTTTCGCTATAAACTGCTAAATCTAGGCCCTCCAATTTAGGCAAAATTTTCCGAACTGTCTCTAAGTCATTGACCTCACGGCCCGCCCAGAGCCTAAAATTCGCCCATAAATCACGGTCGTAATGAGTCAGAGCATAGTCGGCGGCAGCTTTTTGAGCTCTTAGATAGTCTAGTTCAGAGACTCTCATTTTGGCTGATTCTAGACCCATAATTAAAGCAGTAAAAAAGGCAGGGACAATTAAGACTAAAAGTAAAGAGCTGGCTGCTATTCTTTCAGACAATTTATTCCGCAGCATTGACTTAACCCCCAAAAAGATCTAGGCCATCTTTTAGGAAGGCTTTTAAGTCTAAAAATAGCGTCATAAATTCGACTGTGCGTTGGGCTGATGATCCGACATAGACTAGCCCCTTTGGACTAAAGCTACGCTCATAAAGCTGATCTGCTTGCTGGGCTAGAACTAGGCATTCAGCAATTTGCAAGCTCTGCTCTCGCTGCTCCTGATCTAAGGGCAGGATGTAGACTAGACATGAAACTATCAGCAACAATGTCAAAGGTACTGTCAAAGCAGTTTCAAGGGTAAATTGCATATAAAAAGTCCTCAGCTTTCTGATTTACTTTGATAAATCTATTCTTCCAGCTGAGGACTGTTTTCTGTTTAATTCTCTACGACTAAAGGCGTTAAAGCTCGTCAATAATCCGTCAAATAAATCTACTCTCTTAGGTGTAAGCCCTTAGCTTCTAGGGCCTCAACGATCTTTGCAATTCTCCGATCAATATCTGAATCCTTCATCGTGGCTGATTTAGAGCGGAAAGACAGACTGTAGGCTAGTGATTTTAGACCCTTTTCGATGCGTTCACCTTCATAATGGTCAAAGAGCTCGACCTCGCTTAATTCCTGGCCTCCATGCTCTTTGATTAGCTTTAATATTTCAACCGCAGGGAAAGAACGGGGAGCTACGATAGCTAAATCTCGCTCAGAGGCAGGGAAACGTGATGGTTTCACAAATTTAAATTCCTGCTCCTCAAGCTCGAAAATTCGGCTCAGATTCAACTCCGCAAAGAGCACAGGACCTTTAACATCTTTCTTTTCTAAAAGCTCCGGATGCACCCTAGCTAAACTGCCTAATAATTCACCCTTGACCCTGATTTCAGCAGCCTGACCCGGCTGATAATACGGCTTTTCAACAGGGCTATAAGTCCATTCAGAACAGTGCATAGCAGCTTCAATCTGCTCTAAAATTCCCTTTAAGAAGAAGAAAGTCTCGCTACCCTTTTCAGCTTCACGATAAAGTATCAGGCTTAGAGTTTTCTCTTCTAAAGGAAGTCCTCTAGTCTGATCCTCAGACTTAAAGCTACGCGCCAGTTCAAAAAAGAAGATTTCAGCTTCCTTTTCTCTTTGGTTGACTTCAAGATGCTCTAAAAGACGCGGCAACATGCTCTGGGCTAAGTATTCCCGCTCCTTGCCCAAGGGATTAATAATTTTCACCGCTTGAGCCAAGGCTT
This sequence comes from Eubacteriales bacterium, assembly GCA_030537595.1. Lineage (GTDB taxonomy): Bacteria > Bacillota > Clostridia > Saccharofermentanales > DTU023 > JAFAAL01. The sequence continues at coordinate 24,946 of JAUNVR010000002.1, read as the reverse complement.
CTTCGCCCAAATTTAAGTCAGCGAAGTCTTGAGCTGAGGCAAAGGGTGAGGACATCGCCTCAAAAGCCCCGGCAGCAAGTACAATCTCACGGATAACGGCCTCTCTTTGCTGTGCTAGGCTCTTTCTGACAGCTGCTTTGACCCGACCAGAATTAAGTCTCGGGGTAATGCTATTGTAGCCGACAAAACGCGCGACCTCTTCGGCCAAATCTGCAGCAGCCTCGACATCAGCGCGCCAACTTGGCACCTTTAACGAGCGCTGTCCCAGCTCCGCAACAATCTCAAAGCCTAAACGCTCGAGAATATCTAACATCTTTGACTCGTCGACTTCGAGGCCGAGAATCGCATTGATTGCCTCTGGCTCGAAGTCAATCTCACGTCTCGGCGGGAAATCTTCGCCCACTAGAATACCTGCAGCCCGCGGCTTACCCGCACCCAGTTCGACAATTAGCTTTAAGGCAAGGTTTCTGGCCTTAATCAAGGCCTGTGGATCAACCCCACGCTCGAAGCGCAAGGATGAGTCTGAGCGCAGATCTAGCTTGCGCGAAGCCTTCCGCACCAGTTCAGGCTTAAAGCTTGCCACTTCCAAAAATACAGTCTTAGTATCTGCGGTAATTTCGCTCTCCTCGCCACCCATGACACCGGCCACAGCTAGCGGTTTTTTACTATCCGCAATAATTAATTCCTCCGGACTCAACTGGCGCTCGACCCCGTCCAAAGTTCTAATCTTTTCCCCAGGCCTAGCTCGACGCACATTGACCTCTCCGCCCTCAATTATTGAGTAATCAAAGGCGTGCAAAGGATTGCCACAAGTCAACATTACATAGTTGGTAATATCAACCAGATTATTAATTGGCCTAATACCACTAGCCCGCAGCCGTTTCCGCATCCAGGCAGGAGAAGCTTCGATTTTAACATCGTCAATAATCCAGCCCGAATAGCGTGGACAATCACTACTGTCCTCTAGCTTGATTTCTAGCTCACTTGCACTGTCCTTAGCCCCTGGGCTGAGGACCTTATCCAAGCTATAATCTTCTGCTTTTAAGTCGAGCTTAAAACTGACCGCGGCTTCACGCGCTAAACCAGCGAGGGATAGGCAGTCTGGCCGGTTTGGCGTGATTTCAAACTCAATATAATAATCACGTAAATCTAGATAATCTAGGACATCCTGTCCAAGCGGGGCAGCGGCTGGCAAGATAAAAATCCCATCCTCCTCAGCCTCCGGAAAATCTGCAGGACTTAAAGCGAGTTCAGCAATCGAACAGAGCATCCCAGCGGACTCAATTCCACGCATCTTACTGCGTTTAATTTTCAGTCCTCCGGCTAAGCTTGCTCCGACCGTCGCTACCGGAACCTTCTGACCAACTTCCACATTAGTCGCCGCGGTGATTAACTGTAATCGCTGATCACCCAGATCGAGCTCACAGAGCTTTAGGCGATCTGCATTCGGATGGGCTTCAATCGCCAAAATTTGGCCGACCACCACACCCGAAATTTCCGCAAAGGCTTCCTCCACCGCTTCGACCTTAGTCCCGGTCAAAGAAAGGGTCTCACAAAAATCTTCAATACTCCCTTGATAAGGAACTTGTTCTAATAACCACTTATATGAAATCTGCATGCCTAAACTCCTCTAGTGAAACTGCCGTAAAAAACGTAGATCGTTCTCATAAAAACGTCTGATATCATCAATGCCATAACGCCCCATCGCAGTCCGTTCTACGCCTAGGCCAAAAGCGAATCCAGAATACTCTTTAGAATCGAGACCGCAGTTTTCGATAACCTCCGGATGAACCATGCCGGCGCCCAGTATTTCAACCCAGGTCTCGCCCCGACAGGTTGAACAGCTTTCACTATCTACACCGTGACAGGCCCAGCAGGATATATCGACCTCACAAGATGGTTCTGTAAAGGGGAAATGATGCGGGCGTAATCTAATCTTCGTATCTTGACCAAAGATTGCCTTCGCAAAAAGTTCCAAATGGCCGACTAAGTCAGACATTGCAATACCATGATCAATCACTAAGCCCTCAATCTGATGGAAGACTGGTGAGTGAGTGGCGTCTGGCGTATCTGAACGGTAGCAGCGGCCGGGGCAAATTATCTTAATCGGTGGCTCCTGGCTTTGCATCGTTCTAATCTGCACTGGAGAAGTTTGAGTTCTCAAAACTGCCTCATCATTGATATAGAAGGTATCTCGAAAATCGCGTGCTGGATGGCCTTCAGCAATTCTCAGTAGGTCAAAATTATTCTTAATAAACTCAACCTCAGGACCATCTGCCAAGGCAAAGCCGAGACTGAAAAAAACCTCAGAAATTTCATCAATTACCTGGGTTATGGGATGCGCTAAGCCTCGCTTTAAAGCTCTTCCGGGCCTAGTCACATCTAGCTCTTCAGCCTTAAACTGAAGCTCTCTACGCGCTGACTCCAAATCCTTGGCCGCCTGCTGGATTGCAGCCTCAATCTGCTGCCGCAAGCGATTCGCCTCCGCCCCGAAAACAGGCCTATCTTCTGCCGATAGCTTAGCCATGTTCTTCATCTGAGCAGTTATTTTGCCTTTTTTTCCGAGGAATTTAAGCCGCAATTCATCCAGCTCTTTGCTTTCTTTAATTGAGTCCAAGCCAGTTTCGAATTCAGCTTTTAAGTTTTTTAATTCATTTAATAAATCTTGCATTTCATATTCTCCGCTTTACTAGATAATCCTTCTAGAGCTGCGCAAAAGCGCAAAGCTAATTATAACACAAGCCTGCTGAGTCGGAGTTTAATGATTAGAAATGGCTAAATAATTAAAGATAGGGATTTTGACTTAGTAGTTCGCCCAGCTTTAAGGCCCTACCATGACCTGGGAAAACAATTAAATCAGCCGGTAAATTCTTCGTCCAGGCCTTGAACTTTTGCAAACTTTCGCGCATCTGACTAGGGTCACCACTTGGTAGATCCATCCGCCCGATACTATCGGCAAAAACTGTATCCCCCGTAAATAAGGCAATCGGCTGAAATTGCTCTCTGACTAAGTCTGGTGAGTCGCCACTATTTACCTGACTCTCTTCAACTTGGCTCGAGCCAGTCTTCGAGGCTTGTTCAAACTGCCAAGCCGCTTGATCATACAAGCTTTCTAAAAGCAGGCAAATTGAACCCGTCGTGTGACCTGGTGTATGCAAAACTTTAAAGCGCAGAGTCGCTTCAAACTGTAAAATCTCCTCATTCGCAATTAAATGCTCGGCCGCCTGGTAGGTATTCGGCTGGCAGAAAAGGCAGGAACAGTTCGCCTCCCTGTCCTGCAGCTTTGCACTATCTTCTACAGTTATAAAAAGTTTCGAATCTGCTTTCTCACGCCACTCATCGCAGGCTGCAATATGATCGAAATGACCATGAGTTGCAATTAAATAGTCTACCTTCGCAGCTATTTTATCCGGCCCCAGACTAGGATCTATCAGATAATTATGCTCTGCTAAAATTAAATACGAATTTGCAGAACGCCAGGTTTCTGGATAAATAATGATTTTCATGGCGTGCCTCTATGAAATTAATTCGCCCTGACCAAATCACGCCAGTCGAGGTCACCGCGGTCGATGGCTAGGATTAAAAGCTCGGCAGTTGCCAAGTTAGTCGCATAAGGAATCGAATTCGCATCGCAGGCACGAGCCAGCTTATCAAATGAACTGTCGCTATGTGGATTGAATTCCTGCGGGTCGCGCAAATAAATGATTGCGTCTAATTCATTATAATGAGCCTTCGAGGCTAATTGCTCCAGTTGAGCAAAACGATCACTAGCTAAAGTTTCTACTGGAAGCTCACAGGCCTCAAAAATTTGACGTGAAAGATTGAACTGCGAACTGAGCTCCTGTTTTTTCAGGATTTGCTTGTAGGCAATACAAAAATTAACAAGCAAGTCATACTTGCGCTGATCCGCCATCAATATAATTTTCACGTGGCCTCCTTATGCTCATTTGAGCTTAAATAACTATATCAAATGTCCAAAAAACAGGCAAGTATTACAGGCATTTTTTGTATGAACTAGTCATAGAAGCCGGTATTAAATACCTCTTCAACATCTCGCGGGTCTTGCCACTGCAAAACATCCAGTGTTAACTCGACCTGAAATCGCTCGGCCAAAATATCTCGGGCGATGTATGAAGCTGAGTCACCAAAGCTATCTGAGTTCTCTACAATACAAGATATCGCTACAGCAGGCTCGTCTGCAGGGGCATAGCAGACAAAGAGTCCGTTAGTGATGTATAGCTCCTGACTCGCACCAACTTCAGCTGTACCAGTCTTAGCTGCTACAGATATCGGGAAGTGCTCGAAGTTCAGCCGCGTGTAGGATCGGCTTTCCCGCGTTAGACCGACCATGCCGCGGCGGACCATCTCGATTGCCGTGGGCGACAAGTCCAACTTCCGCTTGTCAATCACCTCAGCTCTTTGCACCGCCCCAGTATGATCTGTGATTTCTTTAATCACGTGTGGGGTTAATAAGTCCCCCGTCGCCAAGGCAGCAATCGCTCTAACCATCTGGAGCATGGTATAAGCATTATCAAATTGGCCAATTGCAGTTTGACAAGTGTCGGCCGGGTACCACTCCTGATCCTCCGGCAAGGCTCGGGTCTGAAACTTTAACTCTCGCCCCGGCCTAATCCCCTTTACTTCACCCGGCAAATCAATTCCACTATACTCACCTAGACCTAAGATCTTCGACCATTTGGCCAGCTTATCAATGCCTAGATCAAGGCCCAGCTGATAGAAATATAAGTTACAGGAGTTAACTAGAGCCGTCGCAAGATTTTGTACACCATGCGGTTGGCCCTGGGCATTAAAACACTCCCACTCACGATAACCGACTGTATCAATACCCTTGCAGTTGTAAAACTCTTCCCCGGGCTTGATCACGCCTTCCATAATCGCAGCGATTGAAGTAATTGTCTTAAAGGTTGAACCCGGAGCATAAATCTCACCGATACAGCGATTTAATAAGGCCTTGTGCTTATTATCCTCAAGATAATTCTTGACTCTCAAGGCTGCAGCATCATCGTAGCCTGCCGCCCCGAAATCTCTGGGATCGTAAACCGGGACAGAGACCATGGAAATAATTGCACCGCTCTTAGTATCCAAGGCCACTGTCGCTCCAGCATTACCTTTTTCCGGATCCTGTAAACGCTGAACTTTAATGTTATCTCGCAGGGCTTTAAAGGCTGCAATTTGATCTTTAGTATCAATGGTTAGGCGCACCGTCATCCCAGGTTTCGGTGAAATTGCTGAGGTCGCCGGAAGGAAGTAGTCGCCCTGCTCATCCTTGACCCAGCTGGCCAGCGAAACCACCCCAGGCTCACCATGCAAATAGCGCTCACAAGACAGTTCGACTCCGGCTTTACCGACCTCATCCTGCACGGTATATGAATACTGCTTATAGTTCTCATACTCGACTGCAGATATCTTTCCAACATAGCCCAAAACATGGCAAAAGTACTTCGCATCCTCTGCGTAGCGCCGGCGATATGAGGGGGCGAATACCAGGCCTCGATACTTACTGTTTTGCTCGGTAATTACCGCCTTAATACTTGCATTAATGGGGCGAGCTACTAGCACCGCTTGGCCCTGGACAAAAGCCCAGTTATTGGCCAAAAGGTGGTAGCGCATAGTCATAATCTTATACGCTTCTAAATTAGTGTAGCGCCGCGAGGCACCAGCCTGCCTATTTTCAATCTTGAAAAAGTCGTAAAGTAGATAATTAAAAAAGTTACTCGGCTCTTCTTTGATCTTATATAAGGCCAAGGTCTGAGCAGACTTATCCTTTAAATTGAAAAGGTCCCGATCCTTCTGCCAGGCTCTAATGACGTCCATATCCTGCTTAAAGACAAAACGGGGATTCTGCTCACTATCGACGGTATCGGATGCAAAGTCAAAGTACTCTGAAAATTTACTTTCCACCTTCACGCCGTGACTTTCCAGTAGTTCATATAAGCTCAGCAATTGACTGTTGAGCTCCTTGTCACTCAAGCCAGTTTCGACAATATATAAGGATTCGACCTCCTCGGACCAGGCTAGGGGGCGGCCGGCTAAATCGATGATATCTCCACGCGGTGCCGGAACAGTTATCTGCCTTCTGCGCCCCACTGTCTCTTCCACAAGCGGTTGACGCCCACCTGAAAACTGAAGACTCGCAGTACGCAAGAAAAGCACCGTATTGGCCAATAAAATTAAGGCCAAAATCAAAGAGAAGCGCCGTTTAATCCGCTGCGGATTAAGCTGCTTGTCTGCGTCTAAAGGACGGTCTTTAAAGGAAAAGTTAAGGAATTTTTTCATCGTTTACCGAGCTCCTTTAACACCCCTGCTGACCTCTGTTTAGATTTTTTATTTTTACTGTAGCTTAAAATCAGATACCAAAATGCAAAAGCCAGTAAGTCTAAGACTAGGCTCTGGCTGGCAAGCTTTAAATGATAAATGAGATAAGCAGGCAGGGAATTACTAAGATCTAATTGCCAGGCGACAAGGCGCGAAGTAAAAGCAAAAGCGATAGCCGCTAAGTAATGCGCCAGCAAAAATTGCAAGAGGCGAAAGAAGAGCTTCCCACTCGGCCAAAAGTCGAGCGCCGCAACTGCATACACAAAGAGTAGCGGCAGTGCTCCAACCCCCATCGCGGGAGCCGCCAGATAGTCCCTTAGATAGCCACAGATTAAGGCTAGCCAAAAGGCATCCCGACCACCTTTTAGAATTGTGTAAACAAAAACCAGTGCAGCTATAAAATCCCCTCTAATAGCTGACTGACCAAAGCTCAGAAAGTCAGCTGAGTCCAAGAACAGCGCCAAAATGACTAGAGGAAAGATACTCCAGTTTATATACTTTTGTCGTTTTTCCCTGGCTTGGAAATCACTCATCTTACTTGAGCTCCTCCTCAGCATCAGTGGATAAGAGCACGAAGACTATGGGGCAGTCAGAAAAATCAACCAGCGGTCGAACTACTGCTTCGCGGAAGCCCTCTTCCGCGGCATCATATAATTCCTCAATATAGCCAATAGCCAGGCCTGGTGGGAAGATGCCACCACTGCCTGAGCTGACGATTAAGTCACCCTTCCGCACTGCAGCAGCAACCGGAATCTGGTCAGCAAGCAATAGGCGCTCATCTTTCAAGCGAAAATCCCCTCTAACTCGAAAACTGTGCGCTGTATCTGCCTCACTTCTGGCAGAAATCGAAAATCCCTCATGCCAGGCAGGCAGGATCTTTGCACTCCGATAATCGGCAGAATAGACTCTGCCATAAACCGCAGCAGATGCAGAGAGGACAGCGTGAGTGCTAGTGCCACTCAGGAGCAAGCCATCATTGGTGCCCACGTCCACATTGATTAGATCCAATTCCTTCCCACCCGGGGTCGCCAAAATATGAGCAGCTTGAAAACTCTGCTGGGGAAATGCCTCTTTTAACTTAAAGGCATCCCGAATCTTATGAAATTCTTCTGCGGCTTTTTCATTCGCTCTAATTTCTAGGCGCAACTGGAGATTTTCCGCCAAAAGGGCCTCATTACTCGCTCTTAAAGCAGCCTGTTCTCGGCTCGAGGAAAAGTAATCCCCCAGCTTTAACTTCACACTGCGCCCTGCTTTACGCAAGGGTGTGAGCACTGCTGATAAAGGAGAATTCAACATACTGAGAGGCCGCTCTGGCAGGCTCGAAAATAGAATCAGGGCCACCAAGCCGAGACTCACTATAATTAAAATTAAGACACGTGACTTACGCCCTTGTGACATGACCAAACCTTTCAGCTAAGTAAAATATAAGCTTAAACCATAACCAGAGAACCAGCTCAGATTAAATCTCACCCGTAAATCATATACTAAATTGCCCCTGGCTTAAACCGGCATTAAACCCTCTTCACGTAAACTTAAGCAAGTTGTATCTGCAATTATCAGATGGTCCAAAACTGGAATACCCAATTTTTTACCTAAATCACAAAACGCTTCGGTCGAGCGAATATCTGCTGGCGATGGATCAGGGTTTCCGGAGGGATGGTTATGGCTCAGAATTAAACTATGCGCATTCAAGCGCAAGGCCCTGCGAAAAACCTCCCGCGGTTTAACTACAGTACTGTCCAATCCACCGGTCGCAATCATTTCTGAACGAATCACCCGCTTCCTACAATCCAGATAGATGCAATGAAATTGCTCGTGATCGAGGTTTGCCAGCTTGTGACTGATATAACCTGCAGCAGCTTCTGGTGAAGTAATTAGATCTCCGCTTTCCGTCGCCTTGCAAAACAGCCTCGTAGCTAATTCCAGAGCTGCTTTAAGGCGCAGAGCCTTGACCCTGCCAATCCCCGGAAACTCCTGCAACTCCATTAAGGATGCCCGCCTTATAAACTCTAGATTCCGACCTTCGGCCAAAAGATTTTGGGCGATATCCAAGGCTGTTTTGCCCTGGCTGCCAGAGTTAATGATAATCGCCAATAACTCTGCATCAGCCAAAGCAGCCTCACCATTGTCCTCCAATTTTTCATAAGGACGACAATCCCGGGGTAAATCATAAATTCTCAATTTTTCCATTCCTAAGCTCTCTTTCTTTAGAAGAGCAGATTAGTTGAAATAAGCTGAGATAATTTAATGCTCTAAATATAATCTACTTATATTTTAAATGCAGAAACCCTTAGTTCTTGGGAAAATCTGCACGTCTCGGATATTTTTAACGCCAGTTAAATACATCAGTAAGCGTTCAAAGCCGAGGCCAAAGCCGCCATGCCGAGTACTGCCGTAGCGCCGCAAGGCCAGATACCATTCGTACTCTGATTCCTTCATCCCCAGCTCACGAATTCTCGCACGCAATTTCTCTTCCGATTCCTCACGTTGCGAGCCGCCGATGATTTCACCAACGTAGGGAACTAGGAGGTCGGTTGCAGCAACTGTTTTTCCATCTTCATTCTGCTTCATATAGAAGGCTTTGATATCTTTCGGATAGTCCGTGACGAAAACTGGCCCATCAATCACTTTCTCGCAAATATAACGCTCATGTTCGCTCTGCAAATCATCGCCCCATTCTGGCAGGTAGGAGAACTCGGTCTCGGCCTTCTTTAACTCAGCAATTGCCTCGGTGTAAGTCATGCGCACAAATTCTGCGTTGACCAATTTCTCCAGGCGTTCGATCAAGCCCTTTTCAACAAAATTATTGAAAAATTCAAACTCTACAGGACAGGCTTCGAGAGCGTGCTTAATCGTGTATTTCAGCATATCTTCAGCACAAGCGATAACATCATCTAAGTCCGCAAAGGCAAGCTCTGGCTCCAACATCCAAAACTCCGCAGCATGGCGAACAGTATTTGAGTTCTCCGCTCTAAAAGTTGGGCCAAAGGTGTAGATATTACGGAAGGCTTGCGCCATCGCCTCACCTTCCATCTGGCCTGTAACTGTGAGCTGCGCCTTCCTGGCAAAGAAGTCTTCACTAAAGTCGACTTCACCCTTATCCGTCTTTGCAGGATGATTCAGGTCAAAGTTTGTAACCGTGAACATTTCACCTGCACCTTCTCCATCACTAAAACTAATGATCGGAGTTTGGGCATAGACGAAGCCGCGTTTTTGGAAAAACTCGTGCAAGGTGAAGGCCAGAACTGAACGCAGTCTAAACACTGCCTGGAAGAGATTACTACGTGGTCTAAGATGGGGAATAGTGCGTAAAAACTCTGGGCTGTGCCGCTTTGGCTGGAGCGGATAATCAGCCGGTGACTTGCCCTCTATCTCGACCTTGGAGGCATGTAATTCGAAGGGCTGCTTACCCTCCGGAGTTAACTTTAAACTGCCAGTACAGATCAAGGCCGCACCGTTACCGGCATGAGCAAGCTCTTTGTAATTTTCTAAAGCCTCCGGGGTGAGAATAATTTGTAGGCCACGAAAATCTGTTCCATCACGCAAATCTAAAAAAGCAAAGCTCTTTTGGTCACGCAAGGTTCTTTGCCAACCTCCGACCCTTATCTCGCCCTCTGTATAAGCCTCAGGCTCACGGTAGATATCACTAATATAGACTAAGTTTTCCATTGTTCAGCTCCTTGCTCCAATTTTTCCAATTATATTAAAAGACTGCCTTATCGCCAAGTATTTTTCACTTACTTGAGATTTACTTCTGACTTGATCATTTCTTTTTTAAGGCTCCGAGTTCCAAAAGTGCTAAGTCAAAGGCAATATCATCAGACAATTTGCCCTGCTTGACCTGCCAATCACTTAAGAATAATGTTCGATACTGTGCTTCTAAGTCCTCGCTTTTAAAGTTCTTCGCCTCCTGAATCAACTTGCGCGCAACAAAGGGCGGAACTTTCAGCCGTTTAGCGAGGGCGGGTGCCGAAGCTATGTCCTTAGCAATCAGCAGTTGGCGCAGCTTTCGCGCCAGCATAAACTGAATTAACTGCAGGGGCTCACGGCGCTCTAGTAGACGCTTTTTCAGCTTAAAAGCCTCTGCGCTTCGACCGCTTGCTAGCTGATCTAAGAGTTGAAAAATATCTGCATTCAAATTAGGTCTAGCCGCCTCATTAACCAGCTCTTCTGTAACTGCTTCTAGCCCTCTAGCCTGCGCAATTGCCGAGAGTTTTTGCATTTCCATATAAATGCTATCCATCTCTAGATTACAACGCTCAGAGATATCCTCAGCTGCCCTACGACTCAAGGCTAAATCAGCCTGAGCTAGAACTGCCGTCATCCATTGAAAGAGGGTCGCTTCATCTACTTGCTTAACCTCCACAATCCAGGCTCCACTAGCTTCCAAACTCTGCCAAAAATTCTTTTGCCGGCGGTCTATTTTACTTTCTCTAAACACCACAGTTACTGAATCCGGCAAAGCAGATAGTAGCTCTAGCCATAGATCCTTGACCTCTGGCCTAAAGGCGGGCCCCCGGCTGTTATTCTTCCCAAGCCGGAAAAGTCCAGAATCCTTGACCAAAATCAATTTACGCTCAGAAACAAATGCTGGCGTCTGGCTTAGTTCACGGAGGCTATCAACTTGCAAATTCTCCGCCTTTTGCCCACTTAGTTCTATGTAATCTAAACTTTCTGCGCCCGCTTGAATCAGTTCAGCCTTTAAAAGTCGCTCGAGTTGGCGCAGCAAATACGGCTCTTCATAAAGCAGAAATATTAAATTAGGAACTTCTTTCTTTTCTATTGCCCGTCTTAAATCAGTATAGCTTTTAGTCATTCTGCTAATTTTTCTCCTTCTTTAACGAGAATCGCCTTAGCTTTCCTGCGTTGAGTACTGACTGTCCAATTCCCGCCTTTGTATTGTATCAGGATTGCGCCATCCTGGTCAGTCCGGAGAATTCTTCCGCTACTAGCCAAGCGTTCTAGGATTTCCGGCTTAGGATGTCCGTAATTGTTTCGGCCGACAGAGATAATCGCTAAATCCGGAGGATATGCAGCTAAAAATTCACTAGTACTGCTGGTAGTTGATCCGTGATGTGCAACCTGTAAGACCTTGAGCTTTGCCCCTTGGATTAAGGGGATAATTTCAGCCTCCACAGGAGCCGTTGCATCTGCGGTGAAGAGGAAGCTCAGATCCTGATAGCTCAACTCGAGGACCACCGAAGCATCATTCTTATTGCTTTCTAGCCAAGTCCTCTGCGAGCTTGGAGCTAAGACCTTAATCTCCAATCTATCCTCTCTCTTGGAAGCTGAACTAAGTGAAAAACCTCGCTTAGAGCTGATAGTAATCTGATCACCAGCGCTCAGCGAGCGCCCCGGGTAGCGTGCTTTAAACTCTCGCCAAAAAGCCTGATTATATGGTGAATTAGGCTCGTCAACCTCACTTTCTGGATAGCTGAGGTAGGAAACTTTGCCTAATTTAAGCAGTTCCAAAATTCCTCCGATGTGATCATTATGGCCATGACTAATCACTGCCAAATCTATTTTCTTAACACCAAAATAGTGCAAGGCTGGCAAGACGGAGCTGTATGCCTGCTCTGGTACTCCCCCGTCAATCAAAATAGCAGTTTTACCATAGCGGATTAAAGTTGAATTACCCTGTCCTACGGAAAGATATAGCAGCTCTAAATCTGGCTGCATCTGATAAAGAGCAAAGTGCAAAGTTAAGGTAATTGAGCTTAGAATCAGGACTAGCTGCAGAATTTGTAAGCGCCACTTCGGGTGGGGCCAAGGAGCCTTTTTACGCCAGAGGAAAAAAGCAGCTATTAGGCAGATGACAAAAGTTAGGAGCAGGAAAATTTGTCGCCTGCCAGAAAGCTGCCCAGCTAAAGCCTGACCCTTTCTGGCTAAAGTTAAAAAGGCCGCAGTAGTAGAATCGACTAGACGCGCCAGAACTTTATTTAGGAAGCTGAAGTTAAAAGTCTTAAAAATAAAAGTCCGGACCAGGCTTTGAAGCCCATAAAGAGCGAGCTGGAGGAAGCTAAGCTGAAAAATTAAATTCACTACAAAAGCCGCCAAAATATTTAAGGCCAACGCAAAGAGATTAACTTGCCATGAAATTAAATACTGGGGTAAAAACATCAGTAATTGAACTGCAAGTCCGACTGCAAGAAGCTCTGTAATCGTCTCCCCTAAAATAGGACATAATTTGAGCAATAGCTGGCTTAGCTTTGGCGCTAAAATTAAGATTGCAGCTGAGGCTAAAAATGAAAATTGAAAGCCAAGATTGAAGATCAGAAAAGGCTCATAGAAAATCAGGCAGAAGGCTACCCAGGCTAAGTTATTAAGCCCTCCAGAGCGTGCAGCAGAATATCTCCCAAAGTGATTAAATAGAAATAATAGTAAGGCCCTTAAAAAGCTTGGTCTAAAACCCAGCAGAAAGTACCAGGGCAATAAAAGGCATAAACTTAGAGCTAAATCAAAGCGTTTGAGCCTGGGACAAGCACGAAATAGCATCTGCAAAGGCTGCAGAATAAAGTAAAGATGTAAACCTGAGACAGAGGCTAGGTGACTTAAGCTGGAAGTTCTAAGACATTCCTGATCGTAGGCCTGTAAAGCACTTTTATCGCCTAAAAATAAAGCATTTAAGAGGGCTACAGAATCAGGAGCTAAATCCTCCTGCCATAAAGTTCTTAGCTGCTCTAAGCCATGAGTTAAGCTTTCTCTAAGGCGGAGTAAGCGGCGAAACTCAAGCACCTCATACTGCCCCTTCTTCAGGCGAGCTGAAAAAGTCGCAGCAAAACCTCGGCCGTAGGCTGCTTGAGAGAAAGCCCCTGGGTTTAAAGCCTCAGTCATTTTCTCTAGCTCTAAGCGTGCGCGGAAAGCTTTGACATAGTTCAGCTCCCGCGAAGCATAAAGAATTATCCTAAGCCCCGAATACTTAGCTTCATCTGCCCCCTTCTCTGAAGCCACAAACTCCAGCAAATAGCCCGCCGTATTGCGAGTCCGGTTCTGACTAATTGTGCGCAAAACTTTGAACTCACCCTCTAAGCTCAAATCTGCCAATTCAGGCGCATTTTGAAAGGCAGCAAAGCATCTGCTAAAACGAAAAAACGCAATTATTAAGAGAGCTGATAAAAATAAAACAAAAGCTCTCCGCCTATTTTTCCGCAAATTTATCAGGACTAGAATTAAAAAGAAGGCGCAAAAAATTAAAGCTTCTAAATGCTTGAATCTAGATTTTATAAAAACTATAAATAGCAAGCTTAAAAGCGCTACTAAGGCTCCAAGACCAGGTTCAGCTGAATCAAATAGATTTAAGTCTAAAGCACGCCACGCCCTGTAAAAACGAGCTAGTCTTAGTTTCATCACTTCAGCTTTTCGCCACAAATCACTCACCTCCTCTCTAAGTCATTGTCAAGCAGAGGAAGGAAGTTAAGAGCAGAAAAAAACGGTAAATCCGAGCAATTGCTCAAAATTTACCGTCAATTTATGGTTTTTTACTAAGTGACTAATCTACGGGCAAAACCTCCAAGCCTACCGCATCAGCGATTGCTTGCCGCAGTTCATTTAGACCCCTCCGCTTAGGGACAGAGGTGTAAAGGGCCTGCTTACCAAATTGCGACTTTAACTTTTGCAGCTCACTTTGCTTTAACTGATCAATCTTATTACAAACTATTCTTAAGGGAATATTGTGAGCATTGGCCCAGGCTAAAAAATCTCCCTCGTCCTTTTGTAGGCCTCGCCTGGAATCAATGATTAAAAGCACCAGAGAGAGGTCTGAATGAAGCTCTAAAAAGCGGCTGACCAAATCGGAAAAAGCCTCCTTTTTACTGTAGCTGCTTTTCGCATAACCATAACCTGGCAAGTCGACGAGCCAGATTTTCTCATCAATATCAAAAAACAGCAAAGATTGCGTCTTACCCGGAGTTTGACTAACCCGCGCTAGATTCTTTTGGCCAGTCAGAAGGTTAATCAAAGAACTCTTACCGACGTTGGAGCGCCCGGCAAAAATTATCCTCGGGCGCAAGGCCTCAGGAATCTGCGCTTTGGTATGAGCTGCTACTGCCAGCTTTGCCCGTCTAAAATTTATCTTTTCCATAATCCATCCTCCCATTCGTTTTAATTATGGCCTATCCCAGCTCAGCGGTCGAGCCAGGACTTTAATTCAGGCCGTAATTGTGAAGATTTTGCCCAGCTTGTTTAGCGCTAATAAATTTTCTATACTATAAATACTAGTTTCCAAGGGAGGTCAAAGATGTCTCAACAAGGTCCCAACCTTGCTGCAGGTGCTAGCTCTACTGCTCACCTGCACGAAAAAATAATCAAACCGATCGGCCCTCTTGCTGTAATCTCGCACCAGATGCCACTGGAGATTTCAGACAAGATCAATTCAGAACTGACTGCACGCCGTGCTCTCGCAGTTGAGAACCAAGCCCAACTCGTAGAAGAGCGCGGTTTTTTGCGGCGTGATTACCGTACTGAAGTAGACTTATCACGCTTCAGTTCCGGTGAAGGTCAAGCAACCTTAATAGACTCGGTCAGAGGACACGATGTTTTCATTATCTCTGACGTTCTAAACCACGGCGCATACATGAGTAGAATGCGCAAATTCGTCTCACTCTCACCTGATGACCATTATCAGGATCTACTACGGATTATTACGGCTACCCATGGCATTACCCGCAGAATTAACGTTGTGATGCCCTACCTCTATGCCGGCAGGCGGTATCGCAGAGTCAACCGCGGATCTATGGACTGCGCCATGATGTTAAAAGAACTCTTTAGTTATGGGGTTAGTAATTTCATCACCTTTGACGCACATGATGCAAGAGTTGCTAATGCCGTCCCACGCAATAACTTTGAAACTTTTCCGACCTCCTACCATATGGTCAAAACCTTACTAGACAACTACCCAGACCTACAGTTAGATCCCGAGCATTTCATGGTCGTTGCGCCTGACGAAAACACAATCAACCGCTGTGTTTACTACGCCTCAATCCTCAAAGTCCCGCTCGGCATCTTTTATCGGAAAAGAACGAAGGTCAGAACCCTTGCAACCACAGCTGAAAAAGCCCAGAAGGAATTCCTCGGCGAAAATGTTAAGGGTAAAGATGTCTTGATTGTCGATGATATGCTCGATAGTGGACAGACTGTCATGGACTGCGTAATTCAACTTAAAGATCGCGGTGCTAGAAGAATCTTTATTGCAGTTTCTTTCGCCCACTTCTCCCGGGGCTGGCAACTTTTTGACGGGGCCAAAGATGAAGGCGTAATCGAGAAAATCTTCGTTTCTAATTTAAGCTATCTACCGATTGAAGTCAGAGAAAAGTCCTGGTTCATGGAAATCGACTTATCTGACTATGTCGCTAAAATAATTGATCTAGTTAACTTTAACCAATCTTTACAAAAGGCCATCGACCCCTCACGCTTCATTGAGGCTAGATTAGCTGAGCATTACAAAGCACAAGGAAAGGTATAAGAGGAGCAGCATGACTGATAAACAACAAAAATTACTGGATAAATTCCACGATAAAAATTACTTCATTTATGACCAATATGGCCAAAATAAGATGCCAGCTGTGGGTCCAATCGGCATGATTTGCCTCGACGGTGCAAAAGACTTCGGCGCAAAGATTAATAGCCGACTCGTCGACCGCAGAAATGAGTACGTCACCAACTTTGATGATTCCGACGCCTTTACCCCCGGCTTCGTCCGCCCAGACTACCGCGTCCCCGTCGACTGTGTTCGTTTCGCGACCGGTGAAGCCAAAGCCGTGATTAAAAATACAGTTAGAGGCCACGACCTTTACATCATCTGCGATCCCCTCAACTATTCCTGCGAATATAAAATGTTTGGCCAGCCCAATCGGATGTCACCCGACGATCACTACCAGGATCTCGTGCGGACAATCCTCGCAGCCTCAGGTAAGGCCGCTCGCATCAATGTCATCATGCCCTTCCTCTACGAAGGACGCCAGCATCGCAAAAACTCGCGGGAATCTTTAGACTGCGCCTACATGCTAGAAGAACTCTTCCACCTTGGAATCAATAACTTCATCACCTTCGACGCACACGACGATAGAGTTTCAAACTCCGTACCTATTTCGGGCTTCGAATCAATCCCGACAACCTATCAGATTTTGAAATCAATGATTAGAGAGATCCCTGACCTCTCCTTCGAGCGCGACAAGATGATGGTTATCTCCCCGGACGAAGGTGCAATCCAAAGATCAATGTACTTCGCCTCCGTCCTCGGGCTACCCCTCGGGACATTCTATAAACGGCGCGACTACACCACTATCCGCGACGGCCGTAACCCGATCATTGCCCACGAGTTCCTTGGTGACTCCGTCGCTGGCTATGATGTTTTAATCGTCGATGACATGATTTCCTCTGGTGATTCAATGCTCGATTTGGCCAAAATTCTAAAGGCCAAAAATGCCAGAAGAATCTTCTGCGTCTCCAGCTTCGCACTCTTTACCGACGGAATTGAACGCTTTAGCAAGGCCCACGAAGAAGGTCTGGTCGATTATGTCATCTCGACTAACCTCAACTACCACCCAGCAGATTTGGCTGATCAGGAATGGTTTATCAGTGCTGATATGAGTAAGTTTATCGCCCTCTTAATTGATGCTTTAAACCATAACGCTTCAATGTCAGCGCTCTTAGACCCGACTGATAAGATTAAAAAGCTACTGCGTAAAATGCCCTAGCTTTAAGCTGAATAATTAAGTTCTCCGCAAGGATTAAGAGGAAAGGCAGCCTAATTCAGCGCTGCCTTTCCTGCTTTTTAATACTTAAACTAGAACTTTGCTCCTAAGCTAAATCGCTAAGACCCTTGATCTTCTCTGGACCTTTACTTGTAACTCGGTAGCTGGCTTCACTAGAGTACAAAAGCTGCCCAGGTGGCAAACCCTTAGTCTTACGTAAATTCCCTACTGTACAACGGTCTACTTCAGCAGTGACTTCACCGAAGTTTTGATTAGCACTAGAAAACCAGGCCGCAAGCTCAGCAGCTGCCAACTCTAGCTCAGGGCTTAATTCAGATTTCTTCGCATGCACGACAACGTGTGCTCCCGGCCTATTTTTAATATGGAACCATTGGCTATCCCGCTTCGCTCGATGTAAAGAGAGCTCATCATTTTGTAAATTGTTCCGCCCGACCTCGATTCTGATTCCATCAAATTCATAGCGGCGAGCTTTTAAGGCTTTTGGCTTCGCTGTTTTTTGCTTTTTACGGCTGCGCTGTGGCTGTTTCTTACTCCGCCTTTTGCCAACCATATCAGGCTGTTTTTTATTTGAATTAGAGCCGGAGGCTTCAGGAGAGCTTTCATTTTTTTGGCTGAAGGCCAAATCAGCGAGATGGTCAATATCCTCTTTCACTGCGTCTAAGTCCTCCAGACTTTGTGCCCTAGCCAGATTTTCCTCCAACTCCCCAATATAGATTAAATTTCTCTGATCCTGCTTCAAAAAAGCTTCTGCCTTCTCTGCCTTCACCATCTTTTTCTTATATTGTTTAGAATAATACTCTGCATTCCGAGTCGGTAAAATCTTTGGATTAAGCTTGACTTTAACTTCTGCTAATTCAGGGTCCCAATAGTCAATTACAGTCAGCTCTTCGCTCCCCGGTGCTAAGTCTTTTAAACGCACGAAGTTTGCCTGCAAAAGCTCACAGCGTTTCTGTAAGTCATAGCGGTCAGCACTTGCTGCCAAGTCTTTTTCATGGAGCTCGAGTTTACGTTGAGTATTCTTCCGAATTCTCTGTAAAGCCTTAGCCAAATTACTCCGCTCCGCTGCAATCTCAGCGGCGGCGTGCTGCGAGCTGTAGTAGGCTTTTAAGGCTGAACTAAGCTTATTGAACTTACGTCTGTAGGGTAAGCTTTTGAAATCTATTACATGGTAAGCAAAGGGAGTTTTAAGCTCAGCTTCACGATAATAAAGATAAGCTGCCTGTGCTACTTCGAGATATTTTTCACAAAGCTCGATTAAGGCAGAGCTTAGCCGTTCTTTCTGAGCTGAGTCTAAAGCCTTATAATCTAGGCGCTCGTCCAAACTGTGATTGATCAGAGCATCCGCAATCATTAAGGGAGAAATAGCAGCAATATTTCTGACTAAAAAACGATCTAGTGGGGCGGTCTGCCCCTCAGCAGCAATTAGCTCCATTAGGTCCGAGCCCGCTTTCAGCCTATCTAGCAGTTCCTGGGGTGAGATCGCATTTTGCTCAGGCGGCTTTACGTAAGTCCGCATTGGCATGACTTCTCGGAAACGGGATTGGCTTGAATCAATATGCTTAATTGCTTCAAGGATTAGCTCATCGCGGCAGAGGATTAAATTAGCGTGCCGCCCCATCAGCTCTGCAATCAAGCGTAAGTCCTCAGGATCGCCTAAGTCATTTAAACGAGTAAAACCTAAAACCGCAATCCGCTCATCCTCAACGGCGCGAATAAAGTTCAACTCGGCCCCCTGTAACTGCTTTCTTAACTGCTGCAAAAAAGCCGGTGGACGCTCCGGGCTCTGCCAGCTCTCGTCACTTAGATAAATCACAGACTCTGAAGCATCAGCGGACAAGAGCAGCTTAAAACGCCCTGCCCTAGATCTTAGGCTGATTAGCAGCCGTTGTTTGCCGACCTGTTGCAGGCGCTCAACACGGCTAGGTATTATTAAGTCAGAAAGTTCCCTAATTAATTCTCTTAAAGTACAAGCATCTATTGACATTCGCGTAATCCAATCCTTAATTCTCTGCGCCTACTTTGACGAGAGAATAGTCGATAACTCAATAATGGTTTTGCCCCAGGCTTCAGTTCTGCTAGAATAGGCTCATGGCTAAACGGAGACGAAATACAGCAGGAAAAAAACTGCGTGAATTCCTATTAAACAACCTGGCGGGCAATATTATCAGCTTTTTGCTTTTATTTTTTTGCCTCCTGGGTATTAACCTGCTCTTTAGTAAAAACAACTATGAGAGTTTTGCTTTTTTGACCGGAGTTGAGGTCATAATCTTAATTCCGCTACTTTTAGCAATTTACTTCTGGCGCAAACGCTAGCGAGCTACTCCGCAATTGCAATAGGCCCTCCGGCAAAATCTTCAAGCTCCCGATAAATCTTGTCCTTCCACTTTGAGCTAGCTAAAGAATAGTAGCAGGCACAGTATTTTTGGCGGTATAGACCATGCTCCATTGCTAGCTTCTGCCCGAGCCTAAATAAGGGCCGCCAGTCGACCGCAAAAAATTCTAAGTCATATTCAGCTGCTGCTTCGCGACCTAGCTGCAAAAGATAATCGCGATTTTGATAAGGACTAACTAAAAGACTAGTGCTAAAAGCTTTAAAGCCTAGCTCCTTTGCCCTCAAAGCCGCCTGCTTTAAACGCACCTGATAACAGTACTGACATTGCTTTGGTAAGCCGCTTAGCCCCAAGTTTAAATCTTCGCGTGAAGCCTGCTCAGCTATTAAGTCCAAGCCCCGGAGCTCTGCCAACTGCTCAATCGCCTGATGCCGTCTACGCCACTCCTCCAAGGGATAGATGTTCGGATTAAAATAGTACAGGGTCGGCTTAATCCCAGCCTCCATTAGATCAAGTACTGGAGCCTCAGCACAAGGTCCACAACAAGCATGGAGAAAAAGCTCAGTCCAGCTTGCCGGATTTTCTGCCAAATACTCTTTACTTTGCTTAAAGGCGCTCATCATCTACCTCCTCCCCCATAGTCTTTTCAAATTCCGGAATACTCAGCTGAGCATTTTCTATTTGGCGCTCATCCGCCGGCTTGAGCCCGAGATGTTCATAGGCTCGTCCGGTCAAAATACGCCCACGTGCAGTCTTCGCTAAAAAGCCGATTTGCAGCAAGTATGGTTCATAGAAGTCTTCTATGGTGCGGCTATCCTCAGCCAAAGTTGCGGCTAAAGTCTCCAGTCCAACTGGCCCGCCATTAAAAAGCTCAGCCATGTTCCGCAGCAAGTTCAGATCAGTACCGTCAAGTCCTATCGGATCTATTTCAAGAGCTTCCAAACCACGTTTAGCAATAGTTTCGCTGATACGGCCACTACCTTCAACTTGCGCAAAATCACGTAAGCGCTTTAAGAGGCGTATCGCAATTCGCGGCGTGCCTCGACAGCGCCCTGCAAGCATCCTTAGAGCCTCTGGCTCAATCGGGCATTCTAAAACCTTTGCATTCCGTTCAATTATTTTGGCAATCTCACTCGCTTCGTAAAGCTCCAGGCGATGGACCATACCAAAGCGATCGCGCAAAGGCGAAGTTAGTAAACCTGCCCTAGTTGTTGCTGCAATCAGGGTGAAACGAGGTAGATCAAGCCGCAGCGAGCGCGCTGAAGGACCTTTACCAATCATGATGTCAAGGACGTAATCCTCCATCGCCGGATAAAGCACCTCTTCCACAGAACGATTCAAACGATGAATCTCATCAATAAAGAGCACATCGCCATCACCCAAATTGGTCAAAATCGCAGCCAAGTCACCCTGCCGCTCGATTGCTGGTCCCGAGGTAATCTTCATTTGCGCACCTAAATCCTGAGCGATGATCCCAGCCAAGGTGGTTTTACCAAGACCTGGTGGTCCGTATAGCAGGACATGGTCTAAGGCTTCCTGACGTTGTTTTGCGGCAGCAATGAAGACGCGCAGATTATCTTTGACCTTAGTTTGACCAAAATACTCAGACCAATCTGTCGGCCGCAAGCTCGAATCGTCACGCTCATCCCGCCTTAATTCACGACTAATCAGCCGCTCATCTTCAGCCGGCAATAAATCCTCCGGATTAAAACTGCTGTATATACTGTCTGCCATAAGTTCCTCAATCCCAACTAGACTTTAGCTAAGCCCTTTAATGATAACCTAATCAAGTCCTCTAGGCCTAGTTCAGGATTCTCCTTAAAAACAGCCTGGACAGTAGGTTCCGCCTCTGACTCTTTGTAACCTAAGATCTGGAGAGCCGAAATAGCCTCAAAAAGCAGGCCATCTTGAGTCGCTGGACTCTCCAAAGTAATGAAGTCATCAGCTGAGCTTTCCGTAAAGTTCTTTAGCTTGTCTTTAAGTTCTAAAACCAGCCGCTCGGCAGTCTTTTTCCCAATACCCTTAATTGAGCGCAAAGTTTTTAAATCATTTTGGATAATCGCCATGATTAACTGGGTCGGCTCTAAGCCAGCAACAATAGTCGCCGCTAGTTTAGGACCGATTCCAGACACTGTAATCAACTGCTCAAAGAGACTTTTCTCAACCTGAGTGGGAAAGCCATAGAGCATTATCGCATCTTCCCTCACGTGCTGATAGGTGTAAACCTTACACTCATCACCAACTTGGGGAAAACGCCCCATCATCCCCAGATCACAATTAATCATATAGCCCAGGGGGCCAACTGCTAAAACTATATGGTCAGCTTCCTTAGCTTCAATTACACCCTTTATATAGGCAAACATCTATACTCCAACTCCTTATTAAAAACAAAAGTCAAGCGAAACAAAATAAAAACTCCAAACAATCCTACTGATAGCCTCCAACCGCAAGAAATTCAGGCCTATTTCCACTATGGGCGTGACAAATAGCCACCGCCAAGGCATCTGCAGCATCATCCGGTTTAGGGGCTTTGCGCAGACGTAAAATATGACAAATCATAGCCTGAACCTGCTGTTTATCTGCATTTCCATAACCTACAACTGCCATTTTCACTTGCAAAGGAGTGTACTCATAGACCGGAAGATGCCTTATTGCCCCAGCCAAAACCGCCACTCCCCTAGCTTCTGCAACACCTATTGCGGTGGTCGTGTTTTGAGCGAAGAATAACTCTTCAATAGCGACCGCCGTCGGCTCAAAGCGCTCACAGAGCGCAGTCAGGGCCTCGAAAATTACTAACAGGCGCTCCGGAAACGGAGTTTTTGCAGAAGTCTCAATACATCCATAGTCGCAGATAGTAAAGCAATCATCAAGATAATCGACCACAGCATAGCCCAGACGTGCATAGCCCGGATCTATACCGAGAATCCTCATTCCTGCTGATTTTTCCTGCTGCTTCTGAGCTCCCATAAATACCTCGATTATTTAAGTAATTAAGTTCTCAAAGTCCCAGAGGAAAATCAATGATTCTACTCTGCTACCCTAAGCTATCATAACATTATGCTTAAGCGCGCCGGGCTTTGGCCAAATCCTCCGAGTCCAAGTAAAGTGTAAAGGGCCCATGATTAGTTAAAGAAACCTCCATCATTGCTCCAAACTCACCCGTCCCGAGCTGGGGGAAATCCTGTCTCGCAAGCTCCACAAATTCATTGTACAAAGCCTCAGCCTTGTGAGGCTCGGCTGCCTCGGTAAAAGAAGGACGCCGCCCCCTTCTTAAATTAGCATAAAGCGTAAACTGCGAAACAATTAAAACATTAGCAGAAACTTCTTTAAGATCGCAGTTTACTTTAGCATCTTCATCCTCGAAAATCCGTAAGCCCTTGATTTTCTGCCAGATTTTCTCCACCTCTAGACTACTGTCACTATGGGTAAATCCCAGAAGGATCAAAAAGCCCTCATCAATAGCTGCAATCGTTTCCCCTTTAACTTTCACACTCGCGCTTGAAACACGCTGGATTATGGCACGCATTTAATAACCTCTTTCGACTTTACTAGGATCTATTATACACCGCAAAACAAAGCGCTTGACACAGGGCCTACTCTCGTCTATTATCATTTGTGCAGCCGGGGGCGTAGCTCAGTTGGGAGAGCGCTTGAATGGCATTCAAGAGGTCAGGGGTTCGATTCCCCTCGTCTCCACCAAAAGAAAAAGCCGAGAACTTCAACGTTCTACGGCTTTTATTTTTTATAATACTTCACTTCAGATTTTGCACACAATTCAGACCAGGTAGTTGCAGATATAAAAATGACAGAAGCTGGTATTATTAATACATATTCCGAGGAAGGAGCTATAAATGAGCACTCAAGCTAAAAAACGAGGATTAAATATAATCTACAGAAGCCTAATTTTTCTAGCGCTGCTTTTCCTGCTGTATTACTATCCATTACAAAGATATTTGGCTATAAATAAATTCAACGATTATACTGCAAAGCAAGGGGTTACCCAAGAGGACATCAGCGAAAGAAAAGTGTTTAAAAATTACAAAGATGGTGGCTACACCATTCTTGTTAAATACAAAGGGCAGGACAGATATCATTATGGCTATGACTATCATGTGTATACTCACAAAAAGAATGAAGATTTTAGATGGAATAGAATGTTTTGTAATGTTAACGATTTACAGACCGGAAAACACCTTAGTTCCCCTTACCCGAAGGATCTTAAATACCCACCTTTAAAGACTGAGTAATCTTATCCGCAGCTTCTAATCGAGAAGACAATTTAATAAAAACAGCAAATCAAAAGAGCTTTGCTGTTTTTCTTTTTCAAAAAGTGTATAAAGTTTCTAGCCTAGAAAGATTTATCCGTAGACTGAGCTTTCCTTTGTTTTCGTAAAAGATATACTGTAGCTAGAGACGCAAAAATCACGATCTCGATCAATAGAAGGACGTACAAACTATTGACCAGTTCCTCGTTATTGCTAGAGATGATTAGAATGGGCCTTTTTTATAGTTTAGAGGTATAAAGTTGAACCGCCTAGATTATAATTATATTAAGGAGGTCTAAAGCATGAATCGACATTATTCTTTAAAAGAAGCTGCCCTCTTTAACCTTGTATTTTATCTTTGTCGTCCTGGAATCAAGAAATACCGTTCCTTCAACAATAAAAAAGGATTACACGAGCTTAAGCGTCGTGCCAAATCAGATTATCGCCAGCTGCTTTCCCGCTGGCCTGAGAACGGAGATAAAGGAAATGTCATGCGGCATAACGCCCCCCTTGCGATGCCATTCATTTCCATTTACAGAGCTGGAAAATTTTCGGCAGCTGAGTTTCGAAATCTACTTCATGAGGCAGTTACATCAGCTTTATTTGTGAAACTTAGCTCTCAGAAACACTTTGACTTAAAGAAGTACTATAAAAAACTTGAGCGCGGGGCTGTTTGGAGCCAGGAACATCAGAGTGTGTATCCTAAGACCTTCGTCTACCATATGACCGCTGCTCCAACTGATCCTGATAAAGAGGAGCTTGGATGGACAATCACGCGTTGCGAATTATTCGAACTCTTTTCTCAAGAAGGAATTTTAGAGATTCTGGAATGTTTCTGTGAGCTGGATTATTTGTTTCTTGAACGACGTGGGAATACTAAACTTCGTCGATACCATACCTTGGCTGAAGGCTACTCTGAATGTGATTTTTTAGCAT
The DNA here is from genome assembly GCA_030537595.1 of Eubacteriales bacterium. GTDB lineage: Bacteria > Bacillota > Clostridia > Saccharofermentanales > DTU023 > JAFAAL01. Next base: position 367 of record JAUNVR010000002.1, on the reverse strand, counting down.
ATAAAGAAAGAAAAAAAGCTCGAGCTGAAAGTCCCTCCAGTTCAGATGTCTAATAATCAATTAAATACAGAAAAACAAAGCCCTCTCGGACAATTAAGAGGGCTTAAGCAATCTTGGAAGAAGAATCTTCCCATTTAGCTATATACATCTAAATAGAGTACGAATTAATAATCCCACCACAACCCCAGCTAAGAATAATAATACATAAGCAAGCTTCTTATTCTTCATTATAATTAACCTCCTAAATTTAGTGAGTATAAATACTCAGCCTTTTAAGCTTAGCTTTATACTCGAAATCGTTGTCCAATCTTAGCATATACAGAAGGTATTTTCCATGGCCAAAGAATTTTTAAGTAAAATATCTAAG
>JAUNVR010000013.1:39325-45205 GCA_030537595.1 Eubacteriales bacterium | reverse complement strand
TTATTAATGAAATCCCCAGATATACTATTAAAACGAGTATTAATAGCATAATACTCCACAAAATTGAAGCAATTGAACTCCCTTTAATAATGAAAACTATAAGTAATAAAACCCCACTAAAAATTCCATTCGAAAATATGGTCCCTAAGCATAAGCCATATATGTAAAGTTGTTTTTTATATGGCAAAAGAAAATTGTACTGTAAGGTTCCAAGTGACATCTCTCTTTCTATCTTGTTATTTATCTGCCATCCATAATTAGCAAAACTAAAAACCAAATAGCCAATCAAAACATATAAAGTGCCAGATCCTTCTCCTCCAATAGCCTCCATAAGTTTATCTTTGCCTAGGAGCAGACTCAAAAAAGCTCCGGTCAGAGAAAAAACGAGTGGCGTAGCAATAAGCCAAATCAAATTGGTCTTATATCTAAAAAAGTAAAGTAGATCATATTTCAATATACTCTTCAGTTGGCGAATCATTTATCCTTCTCCCCTTTATAAAATACATATACGTCTTCTAGTCCCTTTGCATGGAGTTCCAATCGTTCGTAGGTTGCATCAATAATCTTCTCAAAGTAATTGAATGTTCCTGTTAAATCATCCGTGAGTATACGTAATATATCTTCATCTTGAACCAGATCAATATAATCAAGCTTATCTTTACGCATTATGCCGATATAAATTTCTGCTTTTTGAGTGTATACTTCAACTACTCCCTGACCAGGAATCGATTTAATTAATTCCTCTGGCGATCCTATGTAACGAATTCTCCCCTCATCAAACCAACACACATGTGAGCTAAAGTTTTGCATTTCTAATAAATTATGTGCAGTAAGGAGTATTGTTTTACCTTTTTTCTGAAGAGTGCTTAGCATGTTAATAACTGTACGCCTAGTTTGGACATCGAGGCCTTCAAACGGTTCATCTAGTATAATAACTTCTGGGTCTGATATCATCGCATTTATAAATAGAATTTTTGCTTTCATCCCTTTGCTATATGTACCGACCTGTTTGTGTTTTGCCTCTTCTAATTCCAAAAGCCTAAATAAGTCATTCGCAGCTTCTATTTCTTTGCTCCGATTAGCTTTTTTTAGTTCAATTGTTCTTAATACATTCTCCCATCCACTCAATCTCCAATATAATGATCTTTCAGGATTAAAAAAAGCACCAATTTTACTTTGCAATCTTATATCATCAACTTTAACGACTTCACCATCAAAATAAACTTCTCCACTATCAGGTAATAGCAAATTAGCACATAGTTTCAAAGCCGTCGTTTTTCCGGATCCGTTGCCCCCTACAAAACACAAACTAGACCCTTTGGGGATTGTTAAAGACACATCGTCCAGAACAATTTTGTCAGCAAATGACTTGCTCACATTTTTAAATTCAAAGCAAGATATACTCTTAGAGTCCAGCATTTTTAAGACCTCCTAAGCAATAAAAATCTCGTATGCAAAAATTAAGAATCCGCGTCTTTCTTGGCCAAGTCTTTTTGTCAATGTGCACCACGATGGCTTCTGGAGAATAGCATAGTCGCCTGACCCCGGCAAATATATCACTTTCCAACTTGCATGGTACGGAAGTTCGGCAAGCCATTTTAATTTCAGTTATTTTGCAATTCAAGATTTATGTATTCTGCCCAAACTTAAACATCGGGACAATAATACCCTTCTATTGAAATACAGGAAGTGATGTTAAAACTCTGATAAAATCAGTTTGTGATAAATTTTCACTTCTAACACGATAGCCTACATTATCAATCATAAACTCAGCGACAAAACATTCAGTATATCCAGCAGGCTCTTTCTTCCCCTCATAATAGGGAGCTTTGTAAAATCCTATCCTTAATTCAGTATTACTGATTTTTGATTTTTCTGTCGTTTCATATAGATATAAAGTATCAGATTCGGGTATTTTGTTTTTCGATACCTCAATATACAGAGTTTTCCTTAGTGGATTATATTCATCAGTAAGGGAATCACTGTAAAACAATCCGAAATTATCATAAACTAGAGAATCTTCAGCTCCTTCAAAAGCAACTGTCCAGTGCATAGCTTCATCTATATACTCTGAAATGAATGTACCACTATAAGGGTCTGTACAAAGTTTTAAAGATTGCGGTACATAAGATGGATAAAAAGAAGTACCTAAATATTCTCTAACTTCTTCTAAATCCCACTTTTCTGTTTGGGCGGTATCTGGATTAAAATAGGCTATATCATTTATTGACGGAATACATTTATTAAAAAATAAACTTCCGTTTGTTATTTCGATTTTTTCTCTAAAGTCATTTCTTGACCTCATAAGATTAGAATCCGTCTTGCTACTTAGAATATTATCTCTATTATCTTCAAAATCCGCAGTTGTGGATTCCGACGCACAATCTTGACTTTGTTCTTGCGAAAGAGAATTTTCGCTTGAAATCTTATCAGAAATTTGACTTAATTCGCCTTTAGCACAGCTACTAAGCAATAAAGTTAATGTCGTTATAGAAATTATAGAAATTAAAACTTTTTTAGCCATTCTCTACTCTCCTTAAAAGATGATTTAAGATCTATAAAGATGTTTAACAGCCATTAAAATATCTTCCTTCTTAGGAAGCGTGAGCCTTAAGTACGAAACAATTTAAAATCAATAGCATCTTTTCCTCATTTCGTCATATTTCGATAATATCTTAGAAAAGTTTGGATTATCCTAAACTACTTCATGGCTTCTCTAACTCTATCTGGTATCATTACAACTTCTGTAGTCAGGTCTACTTGCCCATAAGACTTATCGATACATTGCTCCCAATACTCTAAATGTTTTACATCTATCCAAGATTCAGACTCCCTGACATCTATTCCGCCCTCACCTTGTACAGAATACCAATATAAATACTCATTTCCATCAATAGCTTCTCTGAAAATTGTTTCAACATACATTTTTTCCCCATCTAAAGTTAACAATACATCAGCCATATTATCCCTTAGGAAATTCATCCACTCATCAACGACTTCTGTCTTATCTTTTAACACCCGAAATCTGCTGCACTCAACAGTAATTTTGTTTTCCATTTAGTGATCCTTCTCTTATTAATTGCTCTTTGATACAAACTCTTCTAAAGATTTTTTACCATATTAATGTTGTTGTAGCTAGTTCCATCCCTCAAAATATAAGCATTTGGAATTTCTCCGACCTGGATGAATCCACTTTTCTCATAAAGAGCCCTGGCTCTTTCATTACCTGAGAAATAGTCAAGCTCGAGTTGGGAAAGCTCCAATTCTTTGGCATAGTCCTCAAGACATTGAAGCAGCTTCTTTCCTATTCCTAAGTTCCAAAATTCTTTTCGCACAGCAAGAGCAATATTTCCACGATGGCGCATTTTCTGTCTTCTCAGTCTAGTAATTGTGGCATTTGCAATCAGTCTTCGATCCATTTCGACTACGAGCATCAATGTATTTTCGGATTTATTAAAGCCTTTTATCATTTTCACTTCTTCCTCTACAGTGATGTTTATTTCTTCAGGATAAGAATTCAAAAAATCAGATTCTCCCATAATTGCTTTCAGGTATTCAAGCATTTCTGCAGCATCTTTTACTTGAATCTCTCGAATCTTGCAAATTCTACCATCTTTTAGCTCAAAATTTTCTGCTGTGTATTTCATGTTTAACCTTCACTTTCTTAATATCAGGTGGGTAGAAGCTATTAACAAGGATAGTACCAGAGTTTGCTTTTAAAATACCAGGTCCTGAACGCTTAGTTTTACCTGTTCAATCACTTATAGGCAGCACTCTGAGATTCATAGATCTCTTGGTATAGTTTAGAACTATTTAACAGTTCTTCGTGTTTTCCAAAGGCCTCTATATGTCCATTATTTAACACTAGAATCTTATCGAGATAGGGACATATAGCGAGACGATGGGTAATGATAATTGTCGTCGACTCTTTGCTTGCTTCAAGAATTCGCTCGAGGACAAATGATTCATTCATTGGATCTACCGCACGTGTAGCCTCATCATAGACCAGGAGATCTGCCTCTTGTAGTAGCGACTTAACAATGGCCAAGCGCTGCCATTCGCCACCAGAAAACTCAAGGCCAGCAAATTCTCGACCCAATACAGTCGATAAATCAGCCTCAGTCCAGTCAAAATTTAATTGTTTTAGACAGGCTAGCAAGTCCTGATCGTCACAGTTCTCTTTCTGACCAAGATTTAAATACTCACGCAAGGTCAATTTGAATTTAGGCACGTCTTGCGGAACATAATGAACATACTCCATACGCTCTTTTTGGAGCTCCCCTTGTGTTGGGGGATAGAGGCCGATCAGAACCTTGGCCAGAGTAGTTTTACCTGAGCCGTTTGCCCCGACGATGCCAATTCTTTCACCCTTGTCTATTCTCAGATTAATAGCTTTAAGTGCATCACTCTCAGCCCCTGGATAGCTAAAACAAATATTCTTTAGCTCAAAGCCTGAGTTAATCTGAGACTGATCATAGTCTGACGGCAAGTCCTTGATGGATTTCAATAAATCTAAAATACCTGCTGAGCGCGTTAGATAATACTTCCCATTGCCCATAGTTCTGAAGAAATCTGTTGCAGTCATTTGTAAATTCGTAAACGCCAAGATGGATGCAGCCGCCATACCGAGCTCAATATAAGCAGCTTTTGCCAGATATAGAGAAAGTAGTAAAGCAATAAAAAAGCCCAGAAACTTCAACATTTGACAGAATTCAAACTGCCTATAATCCTCTACGAGAACTTCTGACTCCAACTTCGTCTTGGCGTTATAGGATTCCTTCCACTTCTCCTCGATCTTTTCATAAGCATCATTTACTCTCAGTTCTTTGGCATGTGGCTCTTGATAAAACCATGATTTCATGAGCTTCACTTTACGGGATTCGGGGGCAACTTTCTCACGAACTGTGTTGAAGGCATTTCCACGCATCCAACGGTTAATCAAAATAGGAGAAGCAGAGAGAAAAGCTAACAGACTCAAATACGCATTATAGTTATATAGAAGAGCAGTCAACGAAAGGATTGATATAATAGCCTGAAGATGATTCATCAAATTGAAGTGAAACATGGGGAGCTCCTCATTGTCGACGGCATTTCTCAGAGTTTCAATGCGATTTAAAAATTGGACATCTTCAAACTGTATCGCTGGCCATTCGGGAACCCTAGAGGCGAAGTCAGCCCGTAATGAGAGATTGACTTTCTCGAAGATACCAGCGTTATTAGCTACGCTATAAGCCATTTGTAAGAGGCTTTGCATGAGATAAAACAAAACAATGTAGGAAAGTGACATCACTAGTGCCCGCCATGATTGATCACCGATCACATTGTGAATGATTCGCTCTATTTGTGAACTCAATACGGCAGGAATAAAGCCTGAAACTAAGGCGTGCATTAAAGTGACGAAGGCACTTACAGGAGATGTCTTCCAAATGATTTTTTCAATCGTAATAGCATGTTTCAAACTTTTCATAAATAACCTCTCCTCAATCCCTCTTTTTAATCTTTCTAGCAACTTAGACTTTTCTACTTATTTATAGATGCGTTAGCTCTATCGATACCACTTACTTTGTTCATTAAACATCTCAGCGTAAAATGAATCTTTTTCAATCAGTTCTTGGTGAGAACCTTCCTCGACAATCTGCCCTTCACTCATGACGATAATCCGCTCAGCCTGTCTGGCACTCCCCAATCTATGTGAAACGAGGATGGCTCCTCTATCTTCTAGAACTTTCATCAGATCCTGATACAGCTCTGCTTCAGCAATAGGATCGATTGCAGATAGCGGTTCATCAAATAAAAGAAATTGACCCTTCTTGTATAGCGCTCTGGCAATAGCGATTTTTTGCCATTCCCCACCAGACAGTTTTAAACTATCATCGTCTA
>JAUNVR010000013.1:0-39225 GCA_030537595.1 Eubacteriales bacterium | reverse complement strand
GTTCTTTATTTCAATCCAAGCTGCTTCGCAGGACGGACTGCTCCCCTGAGCAGAACGTGGCTGATCCAAGTCACCTTTCACCAATAGATCTTCCCTGGAAGATGCAGCCTCAGGGCTTCTCATTCTAGGGGATAGATCCTGAGCCTCATTTCCAGCTACCAGTTCTTGGTATTCCAGATACTTTTTAAAGTAAAAATTGGCTTCACCAAGATTCGAAAGATTGACCGATATCTGCTCCGTGATATCAAGAGCCACGGTTAGTGCAGAAATCAATGCCACAAATAAACCGACTTCAATTGCCCCGCGAAAACTTTGCGTACTCAGATGGTAAATCGATAGACAAAACCAAGCTAAGATGACAAGCTGACTGAGCATGGAATAGCGCTGTGCTTTCAAGGTTGTGGCGTAGCGTTCTTTAAATAGGCTATTTGCCAAAGATTTTATTTTTGCTTGAAAGAGCTTCAAACCACCTACGGTCTGTAAATAAAAAACACTGTTTCGATCTACAAGTTCAGCTTCAAAATATTTGAAGCGCCGTTCCTTCTCACTCTGTCCTTCAAACATCTTATTCATCATCGATATTGCTTTAAAATCTAAATAGACGATAGCAGCAAGGACAATCAGATAGAACGCTGGCAATAAGATGCCTGTCTTGGCAAAGAGAAAAATCAGACCCAGCAATCTGATCATATCTGATGCTAGTGAAATCAGATAGATAAATAGCTCTGTCACTTGATCATCTGCAGCTTCACTTGCTAAATTCAATATATTTAAGCTCTCCTGATCGGCAAAATGCCAATAAGGAATATCCCGACAAGTTCTCAGTAGATCAAGGTTTAACCGACGACTGACATCTATTTTTAAACTTAAAGACAGCTTCCTTTGAAGATAATTTAAGCCAATTGTCAAAATATTGAGTAGGCAATAAATCAAGACCGCTAGATAAAGCGATTCACCACGTTTTAACAAATCTATGATTTTCGCAAGGTAGCTTAAATAAAGCGGCAAAATTAGAGCTCTTGCCAGCTCAGTAGCGATCAAGCCTAAACTGAGTCTTGGGAACTCACGCAAAAATAATTTAACGCACAATAGATTTTTCTTCATATCAAAGACCCTCTTCACCTATCCAAGCTGATGGAGCTTAACAAATATAATGAGACACATCAAAAAGCTAGTTTCACATAGAAAATTTAAAGGGCAATCAATGAAACCACTTTTCCTGCTCGTGGTAATACTGATAAAACCTACTCCCCTCAAGATATAGATCCTTGAAAGCACCCTGCTCAATTATCCTGCCATCTTCAAGCAGAATTATCCGATCCACAAACTGGCACAAGGCCATGCGATGTGTGACAAAGATTGCAGTCTTACCTTCACTTGTATTCAACATAAGCTTAATCAGCTTCTCTTCCCTCTGTGGATCAATTGCAGAAGAAGCCTCGTCAAAGATGTAATAATTTTTTCGGCTGTTAACGGCCCTTAAAATGGCAATTGTCTGCTGCCACCCCCCTGAAAGTTCAGTTCCCTTAAACTCTCGGCCAATCAAGCTACCGCCTTCAAGACCCTGGCCGGCAAAATCTTGAATATAAGTTTCAGGCATTAATTCTTCCAGCCTAGCATTCGGTTCTAAAACTCCCCTAGCAATTGAGATATTCTCAGCAAGACTTAATTTGTAAACGGAATAGTCTTGAAAAACCGCTCCAAATTCTCCGAAAATCTTCCAGTCACGGCTGCTCTTACCGTCGATCAAAACTTCACCCTCACCAGGCATGAAGAGTCCTGTTGCTAACTTTACGAAGGTGCTTTTACCAGCTCCATTGAACCCTACCAAAGCTATTCTTTCACCAGATTTAATATCAATGCTGACATTCTTTAACACAGCTTCCTCTTGCCCTGGATAGGCAAAAGATACATTCTTAAATTCAATCTCAGGTGGTCCAAGTAACTTTTGTGATTTTCTCGTCTCAACTTGCTCATCTAAGAATTCTTGATATATTGCTAGATCCCCATAAAAATCAATCAAGGTCTGTAAATCGTTAAAGAAAAACTGTTCTATAACAAAACTAAAACTAGCTATAGCTGCTAGCGCCGCAGTAAAGGCAGCTACATCAATGCGCGAGGCATAGAGAAGAAAAATACAAAGCCCAATAGCCGCACCATCAGCAATCAAAGACAGCACTTTGGATTGCAGATCATAGCGTTGGTTTTGCTGCTGATTTAAAACGTCTAGTGCTTGTTCATTCTTAAGAGAGTTTCGAAAATTAGCTTCTAAAAACCCACTTGCTCCTAGTGCCCTGGTTTCCTTATTAAACTCTACGCCAATCAACATCTCAGAAGCCACTTGTGTTTCTCGTCTAAGCTCAGCTAACTTCTCTTTAATCTCATCTCTACTTTCAGCCTTGCGAAAAAACTGATAGAGATTGGGTATAAAACAGAGGAGCAAAATGCCTGCCAAGAGCGGATTGGATCGGTAAAGCACAGCAGCACTTGAGATGATTGCAAGCAAATTCGTGGTGAACAAGCCAACAATAATTAGTCCTACATAACCTATAGGCTGCGTGATTCCGAATGCAAGTTCCAAACGGTCATTAAAGTCAGCTCTTTCAAATGAAATCGGCTCATGCTTCAAGAGTTTTGAAAACAGCTTCTGATTTGCCTTTACTTCTACATGCGAGGCCAAGTGAGCATTTACTTGATTTAGCAAATGATTACAGAAGAAACCTGTAAAAATTACAAGCACAAGACTTGACACATAGATGGCCTGAATACGAAAACCTAGATTGGCGACAACGGATTGAATCACCTTTTGAATTAACAGTGTTGTCAATCCATAGCTAAGGCCGTAGATAATGCTAATGATCTGAGAGACTATAAAGAGCCTCGGCCGACTTAGCAAGGATAGTTTGGCGGCTTCCATTAAAACCTTAATTTTTTGCATAGTAAAGGCTCCTTTGCTTCTTGTAGAACCTGGCATAGCCACCGTCTAATTCCATTAGTTCCTCGTGAGAGCCACTTTCTACGGTTTGTCCTTCATCCATAAAAACAATACGATCAACAAACTTTGCTAGTCCCAACCGATGACTGACAATTAAGCAAGTTTTGTCGTCAATGCTTTTTGCCATCTCGGTATATATTCGAGATTCTTCAAGAGGATCAAGAGCGCTTGTTGGCTCGTCTAGTAAGAGAATTTTTTTATCTTGATTCATCAGTCTTGCATGGGCGATTCGCTGCCACTGCCCACCAGATAGATCCACTGAGGAATCTGCAAGCTTACGAAGAATTTCATTACGGGGAATCTCGTTCAAATTATAGCGTTCTAGCAGCTCATCAAAATGCTCATCTCTATGGCCAAAGCAAACATTATCCTCAAGATTTAGATAATATTTGGCATAGTCCTGAAACATTGTGCCGATAAGAGCATGACGTTTGGGAGCTGACAAGTCTTTACTTTCTATGCCGCCGATTTTAATTGCGCCTTCGTAATCCTCATAAAGCCCAACTAATAATTTGATTAAAGTCGATTTTCCAGAACCATTGGCTCCAGCGAGCATCACAGTCTCACCATCATGGAGTTCCAGATTTAACTTATTAAGCACATAGCGCTCTGTCTCTGGATATTGAAATGACAGATTTTCGATTTTTATTGGATTCGTGAAGTCTGGTCTAGATGCACCCTCGCCCTTATCTGATTCAAAGCCCCAATCAGTAAGTTTAGAGTACTGTTTAAAATAGCGATACACCCGTTGTAATTCCCAAACCGCGCCATCTAGGTCATAGCGCAGCAGCTCTAACAAGGCGATCATCTGGCCTAAAATCGCAGTGAAAAGCCCTGTCGTAATCGATCCCGCCTGCACAGCCACTATCAATTGGTAAAAGATCAGAAAGAAGCCAATAAACACGGGTAAATCTGTAAGCTCTAGTCGAATAACATTGGCTAGGCGTTCTTTAAACTGAGTCTTTATCATCCTGTTCTTGGCTTTTGCATATTCTCTAGATAAAGATTCTGTGTACTTGAAGCTGTAACGCTCTGCGTAATATCTTCGCTCATAGTTGAGGTCCCTAAGATAGTTAGCGTATCGTTTTTCCTCACTTTGTTCCTCAAGCATGCCGTAATATTTTTCATTATTGATCTTCAATATTTTTAAAATGATTAGGATCATGATCAGATAGACCAAGGCACCAGGGCCTATAGCGTGATATAGAATGACTAGCATGACGAAGACCCGAAGGAAACTATGGAAGGCATAAGTAATGGACATGTGATTGTCCGCATAGTCAGAGATCAAATTTTCCTCAATAAGCTCTAGTTGATCCAAACTTTCCGAACTTTCAAAACGCCAGTATGGAAGCTTTAGTAATCGCTTAACAAAAGAATCTCTCGCACGGTTATTTATCTTTGCTTTTTCTGATATGAGAAGATATCTGCTAAATAGGGTGTACAGGCTTCTAAAAACATTCCAAGCCAAATATGAAACAGCAAATATTATGAATTTTTTCCGTCTGAGTTCAGATGGCTGTTGATCATTTGACTCAATAAGTAGACCTGAACAAGAGACTGAACTCCATAGATAATAAATTTGCCAAGTTCCACGAGGCCGTAGCGCGGGAATTTCTTGAACTCATCAAGATAAAATTTTAAGAACGCTAATTTCTCTCTCATAATGACCTCTCCTGCTCTATAGCCAGGCGCTAGGCGCCTGGCTTTTTCTACAATTGAATTATCTCGTCCGCACTTTTAAGCAGCTCTCCATCATGGGTTGAGATGATAAGAATGCGATCTCTTTTATATTCTTTTAGGTATTCAGTCAGTCTCTCCTTGCTAGCCATGTCTAAGGCGGATGTCGGTTCATCTAAGAACACAAGATCCGCATTTTTAAGAAACGTGCGCATTAAGGCAATTTTTTGTTTTTCACCACCAGAAAGTTGAACCGCAGCGTCGATTCGTGTGTTGATACCTTCAGGCAGCTTATTCAGGAGTTCCTGAAAAGCCAAGACCTTACTCGCTGGATGATGCTCAAGTTTTTCTAAGAGCGCTTCATTCAAGCTAGCTTTATCCTGTCCACTCAAATAGGAGCCAGGATCAAGGTTGAAGGCAATTGTATCTACTAATAAGTGGGGTTCTTGCTCACAGATGGCGATCTTTTCTCGACGCAGGCCGTCAAGACATAAATCTTTGATGTTTTTCCCAGAGATGTCAATCCGCGATCCCTCTTTTGCCCGATGAATACCCGTAAGCAGTTTGATCAGTGTGCTCTTACCACTCCCGTTAGAACCCATGAGCAAGTACATATTATTCCTGTACAAGTCCAGCTCGTAATTTTCAAAGATGGGTTCCTTATTGGGATAAGCAAAGGTCAGCCCTTTCATGGAAAGAGTATTGATATCTTCTAAAATTTCTTCTCCATCGGCGACTCTTGGGGAAGCCAAAATAGCTTCTGAACGCCCAACATATACAGAAAGTTCAGCTATATTTTCACCAATGGAATAAAAGTACTTAGTAGCAGCTGAGATGATGTTGAAGTAGGTCAGGCATAGGGTAAACTGACCTATACTTAGATGATCGTTTAAGACGGCGTGTCCTCCGACGACTAGTAAGAGGATGTTCGCTATGGTACTTAAGACCTTATCCAAACTATCATATACATAAGCTAGTCTAATCCGGGGGATAACGGCTTGAAAGCTCTCCCGATAAGCACGCCTGAATCTTTCTATAAAATATTTTTGCAAACCGTGCGTCTGAAGGTAGGGAGTTTTCGATATTTGCTCTTCTTCCGCAGCGAAATAATTCATCGTGGCGACAGCTACTTTTTCTTCTCGTCTTTGAATAGGTTTATGGAGTAATTTGAATCCAAGAAAGTACAAAATATTTAGGCAGAGAATACCCAGACCTATAGTCCAACTGAGCCTAAGAATGACAATCATCGGAACAATAAATGAGATTAAGTTAATAATGAGCGAATTAAAAAAGTTCAAGGTAAACATCGAAATCAAGTTGCTGTCATTGTTAATTTGATAGTTAAGCTCAGATGGATTCTTTAAGATCTCAGATGTTATTGCTAAAGATTGAACGTGAGAGAGCATACTCTCCGCCATGTTTTGACCGGCTGCAAGTTGAACGCGATAATAAATCTCATTGACGATAAATCCAATCAATAAGCCCATTAGCGAAAGTCCAGCAATCAGATAGATACAAGAACTCATATTAATCGACGAGCTTGAAGCTACCAATGCGTCGATAAACTGTGAAATGATGTAAGGGATAGCCAAAGAAATGCCCGCTATTAAGACACTCGAAACGGCATAAATAAAGGTCATTAGTTTTAGGCCCTTAAAATAGCCCAAACTAAAGCTAAGTATTTTTTTCAATTTTAATACCTCTAGACTTTAAAGTCTTGAAATTTGCTGCGTGGATTGGAAGATCAGCGCAGAAAAATTTAAATTTTAGATGTACGAAGTAAATTAAAAAAAATACTTAATTAATCATTTACATTCTCCCCATAAGAAGTCGGAGATAGTGTACCATAAGTTTCAATTAAAGCCAAATGGATAATTTCTCACAAAATATATCTTAACTTCTCCAAGCAAAATTAAAATACCTATAGCTAAACTGAATCCTTTATTATTGCGAATCTTCAAGCCGATATGCCCATAGCTTATATGGATCCTTAGGCTTCATTTTCAAAACTACTGCTCCCTCAATGAACTGCTGCTTATCTCCCGATTTGATCATGACAAAGTTTCGACAGATTAGGTCATCGCCTAGACGCTCCATATTCATAGGATCATAGCCACAGATCCTAGCATCCAACTCACGTAGCTTCGTCTTCTTTTCTATAGCTTGTATTTCTTCTGCCAAATCACTTTGATAATCTGAAAATAATTCACTGATCTCTGCCCGCGCTTCGAAGTCGATCTCTTGAGCATCTATATCTGGAAAGAGCATCTCGAAAATCGTTAGATCATTGTCTTTCGGACAAGGATTAAACTCAAGCCCCAGTTCATTCGCGATGTGCAAGAGCACTGTCCCGCTAAAATAAGCCTTGCGTCTTAGGTCAAAAAGTCCTCTATCAAGACGCTCTAAATTAGCTAAATAGGAAGCTATGAGCATATCGAAATCTCCTGGTGCCAATTGCTGTAAGGCAGAGCTTCCAACAAACTCTGCTGTGCCTTCTAAGCTCTCAACTAGAGCTTCTTCTTTAGTCGCAGCAGGAAAACGAAGGAGGCGGGATTGCCTTAATCTCGCAAACGCAAGTAAAAGCTCTTTCTTGATTGAAAGGTTTGCTTCATTGTAGGCCTTGGCCAGGTATTCGTTTTCTCTCAACTTAAGCTCATAAAATAAGCAATCATCTGCTTTTATCAGAAGAGCGAGATCGTCGGGATATCGCTTCTCTTCTCTCTCTTTTTGCCAGGCGTGAAACATCTCATGAACAATATTGGCAGTCAAGCGTTCAATATTTTCCTGCTCTGCTTCATCTTCGACAGACCAGATTGCTATGAGGCGACCGTCATATTCTATACTCGTATTTCCCAAGAAACTCTGGTTCCAAGGAATCTCCCCATCTGCAAAACACACCCGCTCATGGTTATAGAGTGCAAATGGATAGACTTTAAAGCCTGGCCACAGGGCCTCAAAATCGACTTTTGAAAGAAGTCTCCTTATCTTTTTATGCAAGGCTCTCATTCTTCTCCCCCTTTGCATCGGCTGTCCGCTATTAGCCCGTATCTCTGAAATTCCCCTGCTCAGATCATTGTAGAATAGTAGAGCCTCCAAAAGGAGGCTCTAAAGAAGATTTGACTATAGTTTATTTAGCAGAATCTTTTTGGAATTTCTCAATGCCTTCTTCAGTCAGAGGATGACGTAGCATTTGCTTAATGATGCCAAATGGAATGGTTGCAATGTCTGCTCCAGCTAGAGCGCAATCTGTGACGTGGATAGGATTGCGAATGCTTGCGGCAATGATCTCGGTTTCGATTTCTGGGTAGTTTTTAAACATCTCGACACAGTCACGAATGAGATCGATACCATACTCTGAAATATCATCGAGACGGCCAAGGAAGGGAGATACATAGCTAGCCCCGGCTTTTGCCGCCAATAGCGCCTGGTTTACTGAAAAGATCAAGGTGCAGTTGGTTTTAATTCCTTCTTTTGATAGGACCTTAATAGCTTTTAAGCCTTCTTGAGTCATTGGAATCTTGACGACCATATTCGGGTGGATTTTAGCGATTTGGCGTCCTTCTGCTATCATGCCCTCGGCATCAACTGTTGTTGCCTTGACTTCACCTGAAATCGGACCGTCAACTAGGGCTGCAATTTCTTGGATAACTTCGTTGAAGTCCCGTCCGGATTTAGCGATTAAACTGGGATTGGTGGTTACACCTGCGACAACTCCCATGTCGTTAGCTTCTTTGATTTCGTCAATTATGGCGGTGTCGATAAAGATCTTCATTCTACTTACTACCTCTTTATTTGTATTACCCCCGCTTGGGAGGCTCATGCATATCATAGTGGATTAGTCTGAAGCTTTCATCCCAAGGCCTTTAAAATACAGTACTGCACTCAGTCCGTTGTTAGCCATGACGTATCTGCTGGCTCCTGTTTTTGCTTAAGGATAAAAACTTTGGGAACAGCTTGAAGTAAAATATCAAGATCCTCTTGACCACCACAGTGAATTTTTAAAGAACGTCCGCTCTTAGATAGACGATAATAAGCGTTGAAAGGAATGTTATCTAATCTAAGCTCCTCGTTAGTATCTGACAAAGCATAATTATTTTCTATTCTTATATGATTTAGGGGCACCCATATCTTACTAAAGGCGTTTCTTGCAAAAACATCCTTTATACGACAACTGCGAACTTCATTATTAAAAGTAAAATCTTCCTGAAAAGAGCATGGATCCGTAAGGAAATAGTAGTCACCAGGATAACTGTATATAGTTGTCAATTCCCAAGGACCCTTGTCTTCTTTGACCCAAAGAGCAAGATAGGTTGCATTAGCCTCTCGCCACTCCTGAACCCGCATCGTATACCAGACTCCAGTTTTCCAAGGGTAGTCCATAAAGGATTGAAGGCCTACTCCCTCATGATCGAAGACACCATACTTACTTCCCCTAGTAAACTCTATCTTGGGTTTGGTACCGTCATCTAGGTTCCAAACGGAAAACAATAACAAATGCTTACCTTGCACATTTTGGAAGCCGCAGTAACCAAAAGGCCAATGCAGCAAAGCCCAATAGGTATCCAATCCATTTTCTTCGCAACGCCAACTTGCTTGTAGCGTGTCTGCAAAATCATAGTATTCGTAATTACTTAAAACTGTAGGAGCATGAAGTCTAAATTTCTGAATATTTTTTGCCAGCTCGGACTTGCCCTCAGATAAATATTCATTTACATCTGGTAAATCACGATCATTAAGACTTATAGCTATCGGCTGCATATCCTCTCTACTTTTGGCTCCACTTTGTAGACGTAATACGCTTTTTCTTTGAATAAGAACTGCTGTCCAATGCTGGGTACTCCCGCCGCTATTTTCTTCAAGAACTTCAAGATCCCCCAATCGCCTCCACTCTCGAGTATTTTTCTCCCTAGCGTAAACCTTTCGCATTTGAAAAATGCTACTGTCTTTGGCGGTCAGCATGCAACTGTGTTGGGATTTATTTAAAATCAATGGAGCTAAAGTGCCGTTATAACTGAAAACTGCTAATTTTTGGTATCTATCATTGTCGGGATCTTGTCGTTTCAACCACAGAGTTAAATAACTGCGTCCCCCAGTTTCCTCAGATTGCAAGCGCAATGAATACCAGGTTTTTCTGCTCCACTTCCAAGATGTAGACCAAATTAACTCATCTTTACTTTCTTTTATCTGATCGTCACCCCGACCATAATCTAGCCTAGGACTTTTACCATTAACTGACTGCAATCTAAGAAATACTTCACGCTGACCATTCTGATCTGTAAAGCCCACCGAACCATAAGGCCAAGAAAAAACTGTCCAGCTGCCCTCCCTGCCTGTTTCACGACATAGCCAGTCAGCAGTGAGAATGTCGGCATTTACTTCTTCGGTATACCTTATACATACATTGCTTTCTTGCACAGCATCTCGTCTTGCAGCAATTATTTCAGATGGTAAAGAAATAACTATAATTAAAAGCAGCAGTGCAAGCATAGTTCTTCGTTTGATCATTGCTGGTACTCCTATTATTCAAGATAGTTAAGCAATTTTAATATATCATGTTTAAGCTAGAACAGATATAAAAATAAACGTCAGCCAAAGACTTCTGTCTATGGTTAAAATCGCTTCATTAAAGACTAGTTCGAAGCGTTCCTCCGGGTATGGCAGATTAATTGCATTGGCACGCAGGACGGATAAATTGTCAGTCAGTTTTTCTGCCTCTATTCTTCCCCAGCTTTGCTGGAAAGACATGTCCTGCATCCATCTTCTACTACTGCCTCATAATTTCTTGATAACTTCTTCGCGGATAAACTCAGCCGCCGCCGCAAGATCTCTTGAATTCGGGCGCCCCTTATTAATCCCACCAATTACTTTGAATGGGCCGAAGCTATCGTGGCCCTTGCAGCCGAATACTCCAAGCAGCTCTTTCCCCTTCTTTTCCAGCTTTTTACTAAAGCCCTTTGCCAGATTTTGACTAGCCATACCGCTCGTGTAAATTACAAACACTTTCTGCGGTAGGCTAAGTTCTGAATCTATTAACTTATAAAGGCTCTTGTCCATTTGCCAAGCATAGATTCCTGAAGCAAAACCTACTGCGGCATATTCTGAAAAATCATCCTTATCGAAGCTAGCAACTTCGTATAAGTCCATAGGTATTTCCCGCGCTAACTCATTAAGCAGGAATTTAGTGTTTCCGTGATGCTTGGATCTGAAAATTACCGCAATTTTATTCATCGCTACTTTTGTCGGCAAGGAGCCTGCTCCTTTATTAATTGACCTTATTGAGGTCAAAGCTTAGTTCTTTCAGCTCTAATCATAAGGCTAGGCAATCCTAGTTTACAAGTAAATTGCTACAATATAAAAATCTGCGAGCTATCTAATGAGCAAGTGATCTCTTAGCGATTAATATATGCTAAGATCAAATTCAATATGGCATCATGAATGGAGTCGTTACGATGAAGATTTTAATAGTTGAAGACAGTTTTGAAATCAACAATCTTGTAAAGGAGTGTCTGTCCGCTGAATATGACTGCAGGCAGGCTTTTTCGGGCATTGAGGCAGCAAGTATCCTAGCAAACGAAGACTTCGATCTCATCATCCTCGACTTGATGCTTCCTGGACTTGCTGGTGAGGATTTAATCATCAGGAACCGCCAACTCAAGAACATCCCCACTTTGGTCATCTCGGCAAAAGCCTCACTTAATTCCAGAGTCGACTGTCTGAAGCTTGGCGCAGACGATTATCTAGTTAAGCCATTCGACCTCGCAGAATTAGAGGCCAGGGTTGAAGCCTTGCTTCGCCGTCGCAATCCGCAGCCAGCTCCGACTATAGAGTATGGCGACTTTAGCATTAATCGCGACATCTATGACTGCCTCTATAAAGGCCAAGCTCTCGGACTTACGAAGCAGGAATTTAAAATCCTGGAGGTCATGCTTAGAAGACCCGATAAGGTGTTTACCAAGGAAGAAATCTACAACGAGGCCTGGGACGACTATTACATAGGCGATGACAAAACCATCAACGTTCACATCAGCAATTTAAGGCGCAAGTGCAAGCAGATCAATGCGCCAGGAATTATCGAAACCGTCTGGGGTATTGGTTTCAAGCTCAGGCAAATAGAATCTTTAAGCTAATTTTATACTTTCTTAAACTTAAATTTAATTTTACAGTGACAAGCTTCGCTACTCTTAAGTAGAAAGGTGGTTCACATGGCAAATTACATCTTAGAACTTAAGAACATATCGAAGACTTATCATCAAACTAAAGCTCTAGATAATGTCAGCTTACGCCTGCTACGCGGCGAAATATATGGACTCATTGGTAGAAATGGTGCAGGTAAGACAACACTAATGAGGATTATAAGCGGCTTGGCTTTTGCTGACTCAGGTACGGTAGAAATCTTTAATCAAGATCTTCGCGTCAACGAAAGCATCTTAGAGAGGGTTGGCATCCTAATCGAAACTCCAGCTCTATATCCTAATCTTTCAGCGAGGAAGAATTTAGCGTTAAAGGCTGCGGGAATAGGTCTAGTAGATCACGATGAGATCGACCAACTACTGCTCGCCATGCATCTAGATCCTAAGGATAAGAAAATTGTTAAGAAATTCTCACTTGGTATGAAGCAGAGGCTCGCAATTGCCATGGCACTTCTTGGCAATCCGGATATCCTCCTCCTAGATGAACCTGCGAATGGGCTTGATCCACAAGGCATAATTGCCATTCGCGAAAGCTTGTTACGGCTGGCCCGAGAAAAGCAGATAACAATCATGATCTCCAGCCACATCCTGGACGAACTGTCTCGCATCATCACCAGGGTGGGAATTATCGAAGAGGGTCGACTGGTCGAGGATATCTCGAAGCAAGAGCTAGACGAGCGCTGTCGTGAGAAGTTGATTATAAAAACAACAAAGCCCGAGCGTGCGCTCAACCTTCTCGAAGAAGAACTTGGCATTAAAAACTTCAAGGTCGTAGATGCTGAAACTATTGAAATCTACGAGCGTTTAGATTCGACTCGTGAAATCAACAGGCAGTTGGCAAAAGCCGAAATCCCAATCGATTTCATAGGTCTTTCTAAAACTAGCTTGGAAGAATATTTTATGGAAAGGATCGGTGCCAAGCATGCTTAATACAGTAAGAATGGATCTCAAACGGACATTAAATTCGCGCAGTTTCTACCTAATCTTAATCATCAATTTCTCTGTCTTAATCTTATTAAGCTGCTTTTTTAGCTTCCTGCTGAGTGATCGCTTCCAAGAGATGACTATCGGCAACAGCAATATCAATGTTTCGACTCAAGCTGATAGGCAGGCGCAACTAACAGAGGAACAAGTAGACATACTCAAAAGCACGACCAAGGATGAGATGAGCGTCGGGTACCTGATGTATGCTATGAATAACGTAGCTATCTATAGCCTCTTGATCTTTATGACCCTCTTTGTAGTGAGTGAGCTCGATACAGGTTATATCAAGAATATACCCTTGAGTTCCAAACGCCGCAGTCAACTCGTGATCTCTAAAATACTTGTCGCCTTTATCGTATCTGTAGCACAGGTCATATCTCTTTTCTTCTCTGCTATTCTCGGTAACCTGATCTCGGTCGGACAGGTAAATTTCGGGAACTTCTATGACTTCGCCATTTACTGGGGACCCTACTGCTTGATCTCTACCGCTCTTTCTGCACTCATCATTCTCTGTGCTTACCTCACGAAGAGCAAGGTCTTCACTATAATCTTCGCAACAATCATCTCTGGTGGAATTTTCGATCTTTTCCTGAGGATGTTTGCTAATGCTATGAATCTATCATCAGAGTATTTCGTCAAATATACGTTGAAATACTTCTATCAACAAGAAAGCTTTAAGCCAGAGATCTTAAGACTGACCCTACCACTCGCTCTCGGCTTTGGCCTAGTCTATACTGGACTCGCAGTCTGTCGCTTACGCAGAATGGAGATCAGATAGGTGTACCTAGTTTACCTGCTAATTCTTTTACTACTTATTTTGCTTTTAATCTTACTGCTCTATAGGCAAGAGATCAGAGAGATTCGGAAGCAGATTGAGTTTCTGAGTGATAATCAGAGCAATAAGGAACTTACTAGCTCCCTTCGCTTTCGCGAGCTAAGGGAGCTTCAGTCTCTTTTAAATAAATTGATTCGACAGCGCAAGGAAGAACGGGAAAACTTCCTCAGACGTGATCATGAGCTCAAAGAGACAATCAGTAATATTTCTCACGATATCAGGACTCCCCTGACTTCTCTTGCCGGCTATTTTCAACTCCTAGAACGCTCCTCTGATCCCAGGCAGAGCAAAAAATATAATGCAATAATAGAAGCCAGAATTACAGAACTCAGGGATCTTTTAGAAAATTTCTTCGACTATATCAAGCTAGAAGATGAGCGCTATCACTTAGTAGAAGAGGAGTTGGAACTAATCGCCTTACTAAAGACCTCAATACTCTCCTTCAATAAGAAGTTTGAGGAAGCGGCAATCCAGCTGAAGCTCAAACTACCCACTGAAGAAATTCTGCTTCGTGCTAATTACATGGCCTTCCAGCGTATTTTCAACAACCTTATTGAAAATGCTATTTATCATGGCCAAAGCCTGCTTGAAATAGAAGCTCAGGATCTAGGATCTAAACTTAAAATAATTTTTAAAAATGATTTTCCGGACGTCGGAGAGCTTGAAATTGAAAATGTCTTCAACCGCTTTTATAAGGCAGATCGCGCCAGAAGCGCTAATTCGTCGGGACTCGGCCTAACCATAGTTAAATCGCTGACGGAGAAGATGGGCGGCGAAGTGAAGGCCGAGAGCGAGGAGAATTGCTTCATTTTGACCTTAGAATTCAAAAAATGATTAATTCTACCATGCTATAATATGAGTACGTATGAAGATAAGAAGGGAGCTTTTATGAAGCGCTACTTAACACTTATCCTCGTTCTACTTTTCTCAGTTGGCATTTTAGCGGGCTGCGAACAATTGAATTCTGATCTTGATGAAAGAACTGACCCAGCTCTTAACTCCCCTAACAATGACGCTGATAGCGAATCTGCAAATGCTGATGCCTTGAAAGCAGCTAAGTTGGAATTCAAGGAGCTCACAGCTCTAAGTGATCAATCTCCAGAAGAAATAGATAGTTATCTAGAAGCGTTAACGACTATTGACAAGAATTCTTTAGATTTTGCCGAGAAGACACTCGCTGGCGATAGTAGCTTAGCCGACAAGAACTATATCTACTCCCCTATTTCCACCTGGCTCTGTTATGAGCTACTCCTTGGAGGTACCTCGGGTGATCTGGCTGAGGAATTGAAAGCTAAACTGGAAGCAAATCACTTTGCTGAGGACAGCAAGCTAGATAATTTGTCTATTTTTGCTAACTACTGCCAATCTGACGATAATTCATTCAATATCCAGAATCTACTGCTGATTTCAGATCAGCTGAACTTCAAAGCTGAATACCTAGATTATGCAGCTAATTTCAGGCCCCTCCTCTACCAGATGGATCTGAGCAGAACAGACGAGCTAACTGCCGCACTGAACAAGTTGATTGATGAAAAGACTGCTGGCTTAATACCAGAATTTTACAAGGAAGATTTGAACCCAGAAATAATCAGCATACTGATGAATATCACTACCCTAGATGCTAGGTGGGAAACTGAATTCATGCCTGAAGATACAGCCAGAGAAGAATTTACAAAATCAGACGGTTCAAGCGTCACTGTTGACATGATGAATCAGACTGCAGCTAACGACATGCGTTACGCAGAAGATGATTACGCTCAATATCTCAGGAAAGCATATCTGAGTGGCACGTCAATGATCTTGATCCTCCCCAAGGATGATGTGAGCCCACAAGAGGCACTACGTCACTTCCAAAATAATAGCGAGAAGATCACTTTTGAGTCCTACAGGGTAGAATTGAAACTGCCAAAGTTTACTATCGAGAGCAATTATGATCTAAAAGAACTACTATCCAAAATCGGCTTAGAGGAGCTCTTTAGCCCAAAATATGGCAGTCAGATCGACCTACTTGTTGAGGATCAAGAGATCTTCATCAAAAGTTCTAAACAGGCCGCTAAAATCGAGGTCTTCGAGGAAGGAAGCAAGGCCGCTGCAGTAACTACTATTGATTTCGAAGGGGCTAGCATTGCAGCTGCTGAAGACTTCATCGCCCTGCACTTCAATCGACCATTTGCCTTCGTAATTAAAGATCCCCAAGAAATCTGCCTATTCGAAGCTGTTGTCATGGATCCTAGTGAATAGGATCAGGCTACCGACTTAGATTGTTCTCTGTACATCTTTGCATAGAGGCCATTTAAGGCAAGCAGTTCAGTATGTGTTCCAGACTCGGCTATTCTGCCGTGATCGAGAACGTATATACATTCGCAATCTTTAATCGTCGAGAGACGGTGCGCTATTAAGAGGGTAGTTCTACCCTCTTTTAATTTACTAATGCCATTTTGAATTAGCGCTTCGGTCTCTGAGTCTATATTAGCCGTAGCCTCATCTAGTACGAGAATTTGGGGATCCTGAGCTAATGCCCTCGCAAAGGAAATCAACTGCCTCTCACCAGTGGAGAAACCTGCTCCCCTCTCCCTAACTGGACTCATAATGCCTCTTTCTAAACGCTCAAGCAGAGGGCCGCCACCAACTTCGCGTAGAGCCTGTTCTGCCATTTCGACACTGATCTCCTCGTTATGCATGGAGATATTGCCGTAGATACTGTCGGTGAAGAGATACGGGTCTTGTAGGACTATGGCCATTTGGCGACGTAATTTCTGAATATCATAGTCTTCAAGTGCTTTACCATCAATTAAAATCTCGCCTTTACCTGCTTCATAGAAGCCAAATAGCAGATTCATGATAGTGCTCTTACCAGAACCCGTTGGCCCGACAAAGGCGACGGTTGACCCGGATTTTGCCTCGAAGGAGAAATTCTTCAGTACCAGCTCATCTTTGTAAGCAAAGTCGACATTCTTAAAGGCTATTTCCCCTTGAATCTGCGCAGTGCTACCAGCGGTGTCCGCTATGGTCTCTTCTTCAAGTAACTCGAAAATATGATCTGCTGCACCCTTCGCATTGACCAAAGCAGTCATTCGCTCCATGATCTGATTTAGGCTATCGCTAATGTTCATCATGTATTGGACGAAGATATACAAACTGCCGATGGGCACTGGCCAGCGTGCAGTCAGTTTTCCGACTCCGAAATAGCTGATGATTATGACGAGCATCAGAGTACCAATCGCAGTAGTCAGAGTATAGGAGCTATATGAGTAGAGGAAGGTTAAGTCCCTGCCTGCACGATAGTATTTTTCACTGGTCTGATCAATCTCGCTGTAAGTTTTATCTTCTCGATTCAGGCTCTGGATTAATTTAATACCCGTGATGCTCTCATTTAAGGAACTGTTGATCTCGGCCAGGAGAAGCCGCGACCTCCGGATGATTGGCTGAGATTTTCTGGTAAAGGATCTGATCATCAGTAGAACCAGGGCTGGCGAGATTAAGCCTAGTAGAAATAGACGATAGTCGAGTCTAAATAGCATGACGTAAGAAGTAATTACTAGAAAGGTCACTGACAGCAACTTCACCATCGTACCTGCAAAGAGGTCCCGAATCGTCTTGCTGTCATTGGTTACTCTCGACACGACCTTACCAGCGGGCAGGCTGTCAAAGTAGCTGATTGGCAATTTCTGCAAATGTGTAAAGACATCGAGCTGGATATAATTGGCTATTTTGTTACCCATGAACTGCAGAGCTAGACCTGCGCAGTAGGCACAGATTGAAGCTAGGACAACGAGGGCAAGGTACAGCAAGAGATAATTCTTGAAACTTGCTGGGTCGGCAATGCCCTGCTGCAGACTCTCGCTATCTAAAATTTTAGCCAAGACTATGGGCATATAGATTCTGGCCCCAATCCCTACAAACTCCAATACTAGACCAGTAAAGAGACTTAATTTGCTGCGCAAGGCGTAGCGAAAGAGACGCGACCAAGTCTTAGGATTATGCTTACTATCTTTCTTCACGACTTACCTCTTCAGATAACTGTTGACGCTCATATTGCTCACGATACCAAGCCGACGTTTCAATTAGTTCTTGATGGCTCCCGCTATTCGTAATCTGGCCATCTTGCACAACGATAATCAAATCGGCATCCCTCACAGCAGAAAGTCGATGGGCGACAATTAGAGTCGTCCTCCCTCCTCTGACTTGCCTAAGCGCTGAGAGGATGTTTTCTTCAGTGATTGCATCGACTGCAGAGAGGCAATCATCTAGGATTAAGAGCTCTGAATCCTCCATCAAAGTCCTCGCTATGCAGACGCGCTGCTTCTGGCCACCTGAAATGGCAATACCCTTCTCACCGACTTCTGTCTCGAGGCCAGCAGGCATTTCAGCAAGGTCCTTCTCGAGATCTGCCCATTCTATAACTGCTTGTAATTTACTTTCCGCCGCTTCGCGACTCAGCTCATTACTCTGCCCGAGCAAGATATTTTCTCTGATAGATTTAGAAAAGAGGAAATTATCCTGCGGTGCGTAGGATATGACTGAACGCAGTTTCTTCCTCTCAATTTTCGCAAGGTCCTTCCCGCCCAGGAAGATCTTCGACTCAGGCAATGGGTAAAAGTGGAGTAGCTGTTCTACAATTGTGCTTTTGCCACTGCCCACCGGGCCTACAATGCCGAGTGTCTGGCCGGCTTTGAGCGAGAACTTAATCCCGGTTAAAACTTCTGAATCAGAGCCTGGATAGCTGAAGCAGAAATCTCTAAATTCTACGGAATACTCCTCCGGCAAGTCCTCCGTAATTAGGCTGTCGTCTATTTTCACTGGCTCGTTTAAGAGCTCATCAATGCGCTCCATCGAGGCGGAGCCACGTTGACCTATATTGATAAATTGTCCGATGGCAAACATCGGCCCAATGAAAAAGCCTAAATAGAATAGAAAGGTCGTCAATTCCCCAATCGAAAGCTTATTGGCAGTAATTAGAACCACACCCAGCCCCACGGCGATTAAGAATGCTAAGCCTGGAAAGAACTGAGCCACGGGTGAATACAGCTGTGTTAGAAGACATGCCTGCATATTCTTCTTAAATAGGTAGTCGGCACTCTCCTTAAAGCGTTCACTCTCTTTATCTTCCAGATTGTAGGCTCGGACTACACGGACACCAGATACTCCCTCTAATACTGCCTGATTCAGACCTTCGAATGCTACTTGTGCCTCTTCATATCGCTTATAGAGTTTCTCGCCAACGTATTTTGAAAAGAAGATAACGAAAGGCAGCGGTACGATAGATGCTAGGGTCAACTGCCAAGAAATCCCCAGCATGAAGGCAAATAGGAGAATTGGCCAGAAGGTAGAATCGACCGCCGTCATCATGCCATAGGCTGAAAGATCGCTTAGTGCATTGACATCACTCGTCGCCCTAGCCATCAGGGCACCTGTAGTATATCTACTATAGAAGTCTGGACCCTGTTTCAAGAGCTGCTTAAAGATCCGATCTCTGGCAAGATAAGAAATCTCATCCGCTGCCCGAAAGAGATTATAGCTCCAGAAAAAGTCAGCAAAGTAGATCACGACGATCAGGCCAATCAGGCTCAGGACTTGGAATTTTAAAGTCGACCAAGTAAGCGTATTGCCGACAATCTCGTCAACCACCTTGCCGATGATTCTCGGTGGCATAAGCATCAGTATCTTGACTATTATCATGACCAAAAACGCCATGATATAGCGTCTTTTATAGTACTTGAGAAACCACTTGAACTGTTCGTAATATTTCTTAATCATGAGCTCTTTCATCCAGATATTTTATTGCAGCATCTAGCGAATCAATTATTCTCCGAGTTAAACTTAGCTTTATATCTATCACTTTCATCCTGCCACTCTCTTGTCCAGCAACTAGCATCTTTTAAGCATAGGCTGCCACTCAGCTATCAGATTTGATTAAATCCTCAATTAAATCCACTAGCTCATGCGGCTTCATTATGCAGAGTTCTCCATGCTCGCAATCCGGAATTTCTCGGACCTTTATACTCGGATATAATTTTGTCCAATCGTTAGTCCTATCCTCTCGTGATCCGTAAATATGAAATAGCCTGGTCTCGTTCTTTGGCAGCTCATCCGGGAGCTTAAGATTCAATGAAGTGATAATACTATTGTCAATTGTTTCTAGACTCAGCTGATTAATGAAATCAAAAACTTCAGCATAGTGTTCAGCTTCATTTTCCCCCGGCCAAAGCCATCTCTCCTTTGGAAAGGCAAGTTTCATGATCGTCTTGCTTTTGCGCACTAGTTTAATCCCTAAGAGACATCGCCAGATATTTAATTTAGTTAAAAACGGTGTTGATTTTTCTATTTCTGCTGTCCCGTCGATGATTAAATTATCGATACTTAGCTGATCGGCTAGGTAAATTAAACTCGCAATAGCACCACCCATTGAGAGACCATAAACTAATTCAAATTTTTCAATCCCTTCCTGATGACAATAATCTAAAATCTTATTGCAGCTATCTTCTGTAGAGATAAAAGGAGAGTCATAGGGCTCTGTGTATCCATCGTAGAGAACAAGGTAGACATGCCAGCTTTCCTGTAACAAGTCTACGAGGGGAAGATACCAACTGTAATGGCTGATTGACCCAGGCAGTAAGAGCACTTTCTGCTCATTCTGAGCCCCATATTCGCGTATTTCCATACATATTTCTCCTTTCAGACAATATAGCTGCCAAATCTAGGCCAAAGAGGGGGGAATTAACACACCCCCATAAAGCGTCCACCCTCAGCTCTCAAGGCCTGGCCTGTGATATATGAACTTTCACTAGAGCCTAAGAAAACCGCCACCGGGGCAACGTCTCGGTATGCATCTCCGACCCGCTGCAGCGGATTCTTTGCCAGCTCCTCTAAGATCCCAGAATCTTTATGACGCCCTTCTGGATCATTAATTGCTTCCGTAGCGACAATGGGGTAAATGAGATTTGCCCGAATACCATATTTTCCCCACTCACTTGCAGTGCAGCGAGTCAAGGCTGCAATTGCGCCTTTCATCGTGCCGTAAGCGCTTTGATAAAAGTCACTTTTCCCACCTAAAGAGGTCGATGAGCCAAGATTAATGATAGATCCATCTCGCCCCTTCATATAGGGAAAGCAAAGCTGTGAAAGCCGTACTGTACTAAAGAGCATAGTCTTTACAAAATGCTCGAAATAATCAAAAGGCATCTCCTCCAGTGGAGTATAAGGAACTCCGGACATCGCATTGTTGATTAGGATATCTACTGTACCAAAGCGCTCAACTGTCTGCTCAACTAGCCGCTCCAGATCCGCTTCAAGCGCAATATCGACTTTGACTGTGAGTACTTCAGCACCCTTCTCCCGACAAATCCTTGCTGTCTCTTCAAGCTTCTCCATCCGCCGAGCACAAATTGCAAGTTTTGCGCCCTCTTCTGCGTAGCGAATTGCGATTTGCTTACCGATACCCGAACTACAACCCGTAATCAGCGCTACTCTTCCATCTAATTTACCCATTTTTACTCCTTTCAAAAAGTAAAGTTACTTTAACTGTTTTACTTAGCTTCCTGCTTCAAGTAGCCAAGCTTCTCCCACTCTCCCCTTAAGACGCCATATTTTATACTGTCGTAGTATACCCCTTGCCAAAAGCGGACAGCGCGAATCTCTGCTTCTTTCTGATAACCTATGCTCTCAGCCAGAGCTAGCATTCTCGAATTTCCACTCCAAGTACTCAGGCCGAGATGTTCTAATTCTGGATACTCTTCGAAACAAGCGCTAGTCCATAGCGCCAAAGCCTGCGAACCGTAGCCAAAGCCCCATTTATGCTCATCGTAAATTGCAATCCCGACTTCCATCCAGCGGGTTTTCCGATCCACCCAATAGCGTGAAACCATCCCGAGCGGCTCATTATCTACACGAATGCAGCGCCGCTGCTCACCTTGCAAAAAGGACCAGTCATTTGAATTTATAAAATCATCCAAGCTAGCATAGGCTTGATATTCTTCAAAATATGGGGCATTAGACTTTGACCACTCCGGCTCTTGCGTAGAGTAGGCCAGCCGCCAAATTTTCTCCGCATCAGCTTTGCTGAATGCATCTAATCGTAAATTACTCATCTACTCTCCTAGCCCTAGATTTAAGCCTGATCTGAGGCAGTCATTGGCGCAATTAGCTGCAGCAATTTCTGCTTGCTACAGTCGTCAATTCTGTCTGCCGTCTAATTACTAATCTATAAAGCTATTTAATTATATTCTATTTTCACTGAACAATTTAAAGCATTTTTCAGCCTGGCCTAAAACCATCTCATAACCGTTTTTAAGCTGCACTCCAGAGCCTTTTAAATTGCGCATAATACTGGTCTCCCACGGCGTATAAATCATATCAAAAAGGGTCTTTTGTCCAGGTAGTGCCTCTTTTAATAAGCTTCTATCCTCCCTGAAACCAACAGTTGTGGCCTGAATGACATTAGTAGCCTGACCGAATTCTAGCTCATTAAAATCGCAAACAATCCGAAGATCGTCCTTGATCCTTCTCAATTCATCATCTTTACTATGGTCCCGACAATAGACGCTAAGCTCTCTATCACGGAAGGCATAAATAGCAGCTTTAGCTGCTCCGCCACGCCCTAAGATTAGGATTGGCCCGGGCTCAAAAAGATCCTTGACCGCATAGCGTACACCGTCGACATCTGTATTGTAGCCATAAAGCTTTCCGGCTCTTTGGACGACTGTATTAACTGCACCCAAAACCTCGACTCGCTGATCGATTGAATCTAAATAATTTAGAATCTCAGCCTTATAAGGTGAAGTCACATTAAAGCCCCAAATATCCTCAGCTTTGACCCGCTGAATGAGCGCTGGGAGTTGATCTCGCTCAAGATCCACTAGGCCGTACTCATAATCTAAATTAGCCTTTCGCAACAAGTCATTATGGATTTCTGGTGAAACAGATTGTGCAATACCCTTACCCAATAAAAACATCTTCATCTGCATATAATTCAAGCAACCTTTCTCCAATTTTGTCCGCAGCGGAACGAATATAAGAATTTTTGACCTCTAGGAATTCATCTAAAATCAAACGCCGGCCAAAGTACTTTCGCTCTTCAGGAGTAATTTTTACCGGCTCTGACTCTTCAGCTCGATAGGCTTCCAGTACATCGGCTGGAGGCATTTTCTGATTGCCAATGATAATATCTACTGGCCGCTTCAAATAACGTTCAATTTCTAAAACGTGATCCCCTAAACTGTAATTTGCAGTTTCTTCTCTCTGGGTCATCAGATTACAAATATAAACTATTTTCTTCTTAGCCAATAATTGCGGCATCTCGCCGACCAGTAAATTAGCGATTACCGAGGTATACAAGCTGCCTGGCCCCAAGACTATGAATTCTGCTTCTTCAATGGCTTCTACAACCTCGGCTAAAAGCGGAACTTCGGCTTGCAAATAAATCTCTTCTATCCTGGCACGACGAGCTAAGGCTGCCTTGGCGATCTCACTTTCACCTAGGACCACTGAGCCATCACTTAATCTTGCGCTTAAGTCCATCGCAGAAGAACTGACTGGTAAAACTAGGCCCTTTAGCTTTAAGAGACTACTCAGGACTGCCACAGCTTTTCTAAAGGAACCATACTCTTCGCTCATTGCTGCGAGCATCAGGTTCCCCAGTGACTGACCCTTTAAACTCCCCCTGATAAAGCGGTAATTCAATAAGCCGCGTAACTCTTCCGGAGCCTCGCTGAGTGCGAGGAGGCAGTTTCGCACATCACCAGGTGGCAGCATATTCAGGTCCTCACGTAAAATACCGCTGCCGCCACCATTATCCCCGACCGTCACAACTGCGGTGACCTGAAAATAATTTTTTAAGCCGGCCAAAAGTATCGATAAGCCCGTGCCGCCACCAATCGCAACAATTTTATTCATCTTCAAGCTCCAAATCTCGGTGAATGATGATTGGCTTGATCCCCTTTTTTTGCAAACTGGCCTCTAAGTAACGGGCAATTGAAACCGATCTTTGGCGGCCACCGGTGCAGCCGAATGCCACGACTAGCTGATTTTTGCCTTCTTTCTTGTAAAGAGGAATTAAGTAGAGTAAAAGATCTTCTATCTTCTCCAGAAAATCTAAGACCTCCTCCCGCTCAATCACATAGCGGTAAACCTCCTCGACGTATCCGGATTTTTCCTTTAATTCTGCTACGTAGAAAGGATTCTGAATGAATCTCACATCAAACACCATGTCGGCATCCAGGCAGATTCCGTGTTTAAAACCAAAGGTGTTAAAAATTAGCTGAAGCTCGGCTCCCTCTTTTAGCTCCACCGCAGATAAAATGACTTGTTTTAATTCACCTAGGGTCAAATCACTGGTATCAATGACTTGAGACATAGTTTTAAGATTTTCTAAAGCCTTTCGCTCGGCCTCTATCCCAGCTAAAATACTGCCCTTTGCCTCGAGGGGGTGAGGACGGCGGCGCTCTTTAAAGCGCTTAATTAAGCTCTCATTACGGGCATTAAAAAATAGGACCTTCGCCTTATATCTTTCCTTTAAATCGAGAATGGCTTGATCTAGCCCCGTCGTGAAAAAGCGATTCCGCTTGTCCAGAACTAGAGCTAATTTTTTGACCTCATTTTTACTTTCGAGAAGCTGGACTAAGTCATCAATCAGGGGTGTTGGTAAATTATCCACACAAAGAAAACCACTATCTTCTAAGACATTGAGAGCTGAGGTTTTGCCTGCACCACTTAGCCCGGTCACAATCACTAAATCCATCAATTAACACTCCATCTCGCTGAATTATTATCACTAATCCAGTACTTAATCTACTCAATTCAAGCTTCTATTATCATACATCATCAGCCTGCTCTTTGCTTTTAAGAATCAAGCGCTTTCTCTTTGAAACTTGGCGCAGTAACTTTTAAGTCCTACTCCCCCGAGGGCCTACTCTAATGCCCAAAGCGCAGTAAAATAGCTAGACTTAAGCAGTTTTTATTTGCTAAAATAATTCTAATATGAACTCATAGTGGACAGTTGAGGATTAAGGAGCAGCCAGAAAATGAGCTATTGGGACAAAGTTTCTAAGTATTATAACTTCTTTATCCGCAAGGACTATTCGGTATACCAGGAAATCGCAAAGGAGATGGCTGAATTCCTGGAAGCTGGACAGGATATCTTGGAAATTGGCTCGGGACCAGGAAGCTTATCTAGATTTATTGCCCCACACTGCGCTCAGCTCACAGTCACAGATTATTCTCAGGGCATGTTAAATGAAGCGATTAAAAACTTAGATTCATTTGACAATTTAAGCTTTAAAAGAGAAGATGCCAGCAATTTATCTTTCCCAGATGAGAGCTTTGACTGCATTGTAATTTCTAACGTCCTCCATATTATTCCTAATCCGGAACTTGCCTTGCAAGAAGCTTCGCGCGTCTTAAAAGGAGATGGAAAAGTTCTAATTATCAATTTTTTACGCAATAAGAATTTTAAATCCAAGGCAATTTATAAGATGCTTAATCTTTCTGGCTGCAAGACTTATTCAAAATGGGATTACCCAGCATTCATCGACTTTGTCAAAAGATCCGGCTTCAGTATTGCTCATGAAAAGTTATTCACAGGCAGCTTAGACACGCTTTTATTAGGGCTCGAGAAGAATCCTGAAGCCCAGGCCTAGGTCCCTTTAAAAAGAACTTATCTGAGCGCAAGAGTAAGGATAGTTTTGTGGCGCTCAAAACTTAGTCCAATCAATTCAGAAGCCCGATTGACAAAGCGAGATAACAGCGTTATTGTTTTTATAACACCGTTATCAAGGAGCTCATATGGGTACAAGGTCAGATATTTTAAAAGCGGCAAAAGAGGAATTTTTAGCCAAGGGTTTCAGGACTGCATCGCTAAGACAAATCGCTGCAAAAAGTGCTGTAACTACTGGTGCCATTTATGGCTGCTTTGAAAATAAAGATGCCTTGTTTCGAGCAATCGTCGAAGAGGACTTAAGAGAATTGAGAGCCCTCGTCGAGAGTTCTGCAGAAAAATACTTGCTCGATGATTTGCTACGAAATGCACTTGAGAATTTTTCAGACTATGAGCAATACGGCAAGCATCTAGTTGAGGAACAGATGGCATTTTTTAGATATCTTTATGACCATCGAGAAAGTATAATTTTGCTCTTGTTTCAATCCGAGGGCAGCTCACTCGAGAATTTCTTAAAAGATTTCATTCAAGTAGACGTCGATCACACAATTTTAATTTACAAGGAGCTAAAACAGATAGAAAAACTTGATATCTATACTAAAAGGGTTCTGGAGCTTATGGTCGAAGCTTCTACTCTGGCTTTTGCTACGATTTTTAAAGAAAATGAAAAATTTGAAGACGCTAAGCCTTATTTGGAAACTACGACCATCTACTACCTCAATTCCTTTATCAGTTATATTCAATTAAAGAAGGAGTAAATATGAACAAATACATTGTAGAATTCTTAAAATTACACAAGGTCTACTACGCACTCAGTATTCTATTTTCCATCCTATCTGCCGCATGTACTGTGTTGCCCTACATGATCTCTGCGAAGCTGATTGGGCTGCTCATTGCTGGAAATAAGAATATTCACGACTATAAATCTTATCTAATTTATTTGCTGATTGTTTTAACTTGCAGCAATTTGTTTCATAAGATTTCAACTGCCCTCTCTCACACGGCAACTTTTGACCTCTTAGCCACAATTAGAAAACGCTTGGCAGATAAATTGGCGAGAGTTCCTCTGGGCTTAATTGATGATTACTCTTCCGGAAAGTTAAAAGACATTATGGTAGAAAAGGTCGAGAAAGTTGAAGTTACCTTTTCCCACGTCATCCCTGAAGTAAGCGGAAATCTACTCATCTCAATCCTGATTATAATCTATCTATTTTATTTAAATTGGAAGCTGGCCCTCCTGGCTCTTTGCATGATTCCCTTATCCTTAACCTTGTATCTTTTGAAGCTGCGAAACATGCAGGGTAGATTTGACAACTACATGAGTAAAAATGCCACTTTAAACAATACCATTGTCGAGTACATCCATGGGATTGAAGTAATTAAGGCTTTTAATCAATCCGGTAAGCAATATAAAAGGCTGACCACTGCCGTCAATGAGGCTGCCCATTCAGCGATCGACTGGATGCGAGAAAACCTCACAGGTATGGCCATTGCCATGACCCTACTTCCCTCAACCATTCTTCTGGTTCTGCCTTTTGGTTCACTGATGTATCTCAAGGGTACTTTGCCCCTAGACAATTTTATTTTAATCATCTTGTTAAACTTCGCACTCTTTATCCCTCTTTTACAAGCGGTAGGACATATGGACAATATCGCTTTGGCCGGAACTATCTTATCTTCAATCACCACAATCCTGGACGAAGAGAATCTTTCTAGACCGGAAAAAAGCCTCGCAGAAGTCAAAAATTATGATATCCGTTTCGAAGATGTAAGCTTTGCCTATAAAGAAGAGCCTGTGCTCGAAAAGATCAATCTTGAGCTTAAAGAAAATACCGTCACGGCTCTGGTCGGGCCTTCTGGTTCCGGTAAAAGTACAATCACCAAACTTTTGACCTCCTTTTACGAAGTCGACTCCGGAAAAATTGAGATTGGCGGTCAAAATATTAAAGATCTCTCCTTAGAAGATTTAAACAAAATGATCGCCTATGTCTCGCAAAAGGATTACCTCTTTAATACGAGTATTATGGAAAACCTAAAAATGGGCGATGATAAAAAGTCTGAAGCTGAGATTATAGAAATCTGTAAGCGCTGTGGTGTCCACGATTTTATCAGCTCTCTGGAAAATGGCTACACTACTATGGTTGGTTCTAAAGGACTGAGCCTCTCTGGTGGCGAACGACAAAGAATTTGTATCGCCCGGGCCATGGTTAAAGACGCAGCTATCATTATTTTTGACGAGGCCACAGCTTACACCGATCCGGAAAGCGAAGAATTGATTCAACGTTCCGTGTCCGAGTTGATTAAGAATAAAACACTTCTGGTCGTTGCGCATCGACTTTCATCTATCGTAAACGCTGACCAAATTATCTTAATTAATAATAAGCAGGTTGAGGCAAGCGGAACTCACGAAGAGCTCTTAGAAAGTTCTGAGCTCTACAGAAATATGTACCGTGCCCATATGGAATATAAAGATGAGGTGGTGAGCTAATGTTTACAATATTTAAAGAATTTGAAAGTTTTATCGGAGAAGATAAGGTTAAGTTCAGAAAAACTATTCTCCTTTCCGTATTGGAATCCTTATTCCAGGTTGGAAAAATCATTGCTATTTACATGATTATCAAGGCAATCATCGAGCAGAATCTGAATAAAACTACTATTCTCTACGCCTTCTTAATCATGCTGATTGGAGTCATCATCGCAAGCTATCTAAAGGCTAAAAGCAGCATGGCTCAGACTGAAGTCGGCTACGGAGTTGCGGCCCGCAAAAGAATCGAGATCGGGGATCATTTAAAATATGTACCGATGGGATTTTTTAGTAAAAAATCACTCGGTGAAATCTCGAGCATTGCCACCAACCAATGCAGCTCCGTCCAAGAAACTGCGACCATTGTAATGATGCAGTTTACCTCAGGACTGACAAACGGTTTAATTATCACCCTCCTACTTTTGAACTTTAACTTGAAAATAGGACTCGTAGCCGTCTTAGTTCTAATCTTTTTCTTTTTAATTCTCGCCCTGATAAATAAGAAAACCGAGGCTGTTTCTGTCGAGAAGGTTAATTGTGATACCTCCTTGGTCGAAAAAACACTCGAATACATTCAAGGCATGCAGATCGTAAAATCCTTTAATCTCAAAGACAAGCGGGATTCAGATTACATGCAGGAAATCGATAAAAATAAAAAGATCAACACCCGTCTAGAAACGGTTTTCTTGCCTATTATCTTCTTACAGACCTTTATCAGTAGAACTTTGTCCGTGCTTATCATTTATCTATCCATCACAGAGTACATCGCCGGAAATATGCCAGTTTACGAGGCGATCATGATGCTGATTGTTTCTTATATGCTCTTCACTCACCTCGAAACGGCGGGCGCTTTTGTCAATCTCTTTAAGATCCTAAAATTCAGCATGGACAGTATCAATGAGGTCAAAGAGATACCGGTCATGGATATTAACGGCAAGGACATCAGCCCAGAGCATAGAGATATTGAGTTTAAAGATGTCGATTTCTCCTACGATAAAAGAAAAATCCTCGAGGGGGTCAATCTAAGCATCAAGGAAAACACGACCACGGCAATTGTCGGACCCTCCGGTTCCGGTAAGAGCACGATTGCCAATCTGATTGCAAGATTCTGGGATGTTGATTCCGGCGAAATTACCCTGGGCGGGCGCAATCTTAAAGAATATAAACTCGATGCCCTCTGGGACAATATCGCCTTTGTCTTTCAAGATGTCTATCTTTTTAACGACACGATTGAAAACAATATAAAATTTGGAAAACCTGAGGCCAGCCGCGAGGAGGTCGAGAGCGCCGCGAAAAAAGCCCACTGCTACGACTTTATCATGGGCTTTGAAGATGGCTTTGACACCATAATCGGCGAAGGCGGTTCCTCCCTCTCCGGCGGTGAAGCGCAGCGCATCTCCATTGCAAGAGCAATTATGAAAGATGCTCCAATCATTATATTTGACGAAGCCACTGCTAACGTCGATCCGGAAAATGAAGAGGCCATCCAAGAAGCTATCCGCGCCCTAACCGCTCATAAGACAGTGATCATGATTGCCCACAGGCTAAAGACGGTTAAGAACGCCGATCAAATTATTGTAGTTAAGGATGGACGAATCGAGGCCGTCGGCCGACACGCTGAACTAATGCAGCGAGATGGCACCTATAAGGACTTTGTTAAGATGAGAGAAAATACGATCGGCTGGAAAATCACGGCCTAATTTCATCTCCCTAGTGCTAGCTGGCTGGATCTCTCCCTAGTTCTGGAACGATACGCCAACTAGCCTATATTAAAGCCTATAAAGAGAAGCCTGCGCAGTAAATTATCTTGCGCAGGCTTCTACTATTTTACTCAGATCGTGAAAGGGCTTTATTCCTCTTGTAATCCCTGCTTATGCTCCTGATTGTATAAGCAAAGATTAAAATAACTAAGGCTAAGATTAACCAAAGCACAGGCGTGGATTTACTTAAGCCTTGGCTAATCTGGCTTGACCAGCTATAGATAAATATGGGCCAGCCAAGGAGCAAAAGAAGTAAAAATCCCCAGGGACTCGAACTAGTCCAAAATTCCATGATACTTTGATTATTGGCAGCTG
The DNA here is from genome assembly GCA_030537595.1 of Eubacteriales bacterium. GTDB lineage: Bacteria > Bacillota > Clostridia > Saccharofermentanales > DTU023 > JAFAAL01. The sequence continues at coordinate 9,292 of JAUNVR010000013.1, read as the reverse complement.
CTAGAGAATTTAAGTCTGTTAGCGAAATTATTAAAAGAACTAGGACAAGGCCAGATAACAAATACGCAAGTAATATTTTCAATAATGATCTCAAATAAAACATCTTCTTCCTCCACTAAGCTTTCACTGTTTAGACTACGATGCGTCAATCTTTAGCCAGCCGCCTGGTAAAGGATCTGCAAAATCTCCTAATCATGGCCTCTATGCTGCTACATATGTAATTTTAGATAGGAATATAAATGCTTTCAATCTAAAATAGCCGTCGAATATTAAAAATTACTTAAACTTAAGTGGTTAGCGAAGGCCCAGAATTTCAACTCTACTCACTTAAAGAACTTATGAGCTAGATTTCATTTTTTAATAAGCCATAAAAAGGCGCTCTAAAAATCGTATTTTAGGTCTATAATAGTTTTGAAAATCTCAGTTTAAGCTTGCTTTTAGTAAGCAGTTTAGATAAGGGGCCGCGACAATGACAATTATTGACCTTAATCAGGATCGGGCTAAAATCGTTCTTCTCATTCACCCTATGTTTGCCTCTGCCAGCATCATGAAAGAGCTAATAGCTGAGCATCTAGGGGATCAGTACAGGTATCTAATTCCTGACCTAAGTGGCCATGGAAATTCCTCCGGCGAGACCTATCAATCGGCTCAAGAAGAGAGCGAAAAGCTCTATCAATACCTGAAGTCAGAAAAGATTGAGGAAATAACTTTAGCCTTAGGTTTATCTCTCGGTGGAATTGTGCTCTTAGACCTTTTAAAGCATAAGGATATTAAATTCGATAAAGTAATCTTTGAGGGGACCAGCCTCTGGCAAAAATCGCGGCTGCTAAATTTCCTCTTCCGGCGTGGCTTTCTGCAGCTGCGTCAAAAAGCCAGCAAGAATAAGGATCTGCCTCTAAAAAAATTCGCTCAAGTTTATGGGGAAAGCATGGGCAAGGCCATGACTAAGAGCTTAATTGAGATGGATCCTGAAAGCATTAAAAATATAGTCCATGATTGCCTCTATGTAAAAACCCCTCCACTCGACTTAAAAGAGCAGTCGAAAATGAAGTTTTATTACGGCTCGAAGGAGATTCTCGATTTATACCAAGCAAAAAAACGCCTAGCTAAGCTTTACCCTAAGGCCGAATTAATTCTCTGGGAGGGGCAGAATCATTGCAGCAAACCCTGCTCTGAGCCCCTTGACTACTGTAAGATGCTGGCCGCAGAGATAGCGGCCGAGGCTCGAGATAATTAGCCTTAAAAGATTTCATAAAGCTTCGAATCTACTTAAGTGAGCAAAGCCCCTGAGCCAATTAGATTTTCCAGAACATAAACAAATTCCAATAGATCACATTGATGATTGTGATTACTTGGAAAAAGATCGAAGTAAATTTAGGCGCCTCCTTTAGCTTGCCTGTTTTAGACATATAGATGTCTCGGCAAACTAGGGCAATCATTAAGAGCGTAGCAAGGGCAATAATCGATGAGGAAAGGTAGAAGTACTTCGCTCTTAAATCAAAAATTGACGTCCGATACAAGACATGCAGCAAGGCGAGCACAATAATCATTTCTAGGAGAGCCGGTAAGAGCTTCAAGAAGGCTGTTTTTCTGCCTTTGACTAAGTAGCTGTAAAGCGCCCGCAAAAGGCTGACTAAGGCAAATATGATGGCGCATAACCAGAGCAGGATAAGACTTATCTCAAAAGCGAATTCAAAAGCAGAAATCCTGATGTAATCTGCCCTTGGCATGGCTATTTTTTCAAATCCATCAAGCTTAGTGTGAAGCCAAAAATCATCTTTTAAACGCCGGCCAAAGATAAAGTTTAGACTATTGATTTTAAAAGGTCCTGAGCGCACAGTTTGCGCTGCACGGTAGACCCCCTCTGGTAAGTGCCTAGCCTCTTTAAAATATAAGTCCTCAGCAAATTCACCAAAGACTAGCTTCGGCAAATCGTGGTTATAAGGCTTCTCCATTTTCTGATTAGTCATGACAACTAAGCCTCGGCCCGCCTCTAAGTCTAAAAGCAAATTAGCTGAAGAGCCTGGGGCATTGCCACTGTGCCCGATTATCGGCTTAGCAAAGGGGAATACCCAAAAGCCGTGGTAATTTGACGGAAGCTCAGTTGAACCATAATAAGCTGAGGGGCTCAGGTATAAATCCCAGCTTTCTGCCTGCTTTAAAAGTTTCGGATCTCGTCTCAAAATGGCTTGCCCAAAGCGCGCCAGATCTTCAGCCGTGGAGCAAGTGCTGCCGCAGGGGTACAAGGGCAGGTAATTGAATCCGTGTGGGTTTGGCTTAGCATTTTGATCATAGTACTTTAATTTCATTCTCTGCTCTTGGACCCAAGGATTATCACTCGAATCGAAAGCAATAGCACTATGCTCCATGCCACAGGCTGCAAAGATATTTTGTCTTACATATTCTGAAAATGGGAGCTTAGACTGAAGTTCCACAATATAGCCAGCTAAGGCGACGCCCCAGTTTGAATATGCCGTAAGCTTCCCTGGTGGATAAATCTGCTCCGGTTGATGCTCTTTTAAAGCAGTCCCCAGATCTTTGACTAGATTAGGATCCTGCAAAACTAATTCAACATAGCGGTCGGCAAAACCTCCACTATGATTCATGAGGTGAACTAAGCTGATCGGCTCAGGAAAGTTCAGCTTTTCTAAAAAACCCTCCGGGAGGTACTTTCTAATATCCTGATTGAGGTCTAAAACACCCTCTTCAACTAACTGCATTACGCTTAAAAAGACCAGCGGCTTAGTGATTGAACCCCACTCCATCACCGTCTTTGAGTCCACTTTTAAGCCTCGCTCGCGATCTACATAGCCAATATCTCGCTGAATTAAAAGCTCATCAGAATCAAAATATCTAAGCGCCAGTCCGGCCGTGCTGGACTCATGCTCGTTAATGAAAGTATCAATCCGCTCGCTCAGCTCAGCCAGTTCTACCTCAGTTCCAGCAACAGCTTGGAGGCGAAGAGGTAGTAGCTGGATCAGCAAAGAGCAAAGCACAAGCAGAATCAGGGCTCGTTTTTTATCCGACAGTAAGACTTTCATCAAGACACCAACTTCCTATAAGCATAAGCTTTTAATCAGATCTTTAATCAGATTATTACAAAGATTATTTATTCAAGCAAAGCTAAGTCCATTTTTAACTTGAGTATTCTCCGTAGTGAGTCGTCAAGTCTGGATTCAGCTATCTGGCCACTTCGCAGCGCAGCTATTAGCTTTGGAATCTGGACTTCTGCCTTTGCTGTGCAGATTAAATCATTCCCGGCCAAAAATGCCAGCACTGCTAAATCCTCCTCCTCGGCAAAGCGCTTAACTCCTTCCATCGCCAAATCATCGCAAATGATTACGCCTTCAAAGCCTAAATCTTCCCTTAAAATTTTCACCGTCTTTGCGGATAAGGAAGCAGGCAGCTCAGGATCAATTGCCGCCACTAGATTATGCGAAAGTAAAACCAACGAAGCCCCGGCTTCTATGCCCGCCTTAAATGGGATTAGGTCCTGCGCCCAAAAATTCGCCAAATCCCGTCCGTCATATGCCAGCTCCAGGTGAGTGTCGAGATTATTGCCGTAGCCTGGGAAGTGCTTGAGGCAGGAAGCGATTTTCTCCTCCTGCATGCCCTCCACTACCCTTTCTATATATGCTGCGGTACTTGCCGCATCTTCGCCCAAGCTTCTAGCATAAATAAAGTCCTGCGGATTAGTCGACAAGTCAGCAACTGGTGCCAAGTTTAGATTAAAGGCAAGCTCGCGCAAAAACTTACTCTTTTCCCGACTGTCCTTTGCGCATAAGTCTAAACCGCCGGCTAGGTAAAGCTCTCGCGGGCTGCGGAAAGCTTCTGCTCTAAGCTGCTTATGGATGCTGAGGCGATTGACCTGGCCACCCTCCTCATCAACGGCAAGAAAAGCAGGGATTTTTAACTCAGCCTGGATGGCCAAATTACGCTCTCGGACCTCAGTAGGAGAAAGTTCTGTAAAAGCATTGGCGAAAAATAGATAGCCCCCGATAGCCTTTTTAAGCCTTGGCTCAGAAAAATTTGGCGGCGGATAATGGACTAAGAAGACTTGCGCAACCTTCTCCTCTAAACTCAGCTCCGCCAAGATCTGCTCAATCCGGGCCTCCTTGTAAGTTGAACTTTCTCTCGCTTCAACATTTTCTTCAAGATTTTCTGATTCTTTAGTGCTTGAACTGTCTTTTAAAGCTTCGCTTGCAAGCGCGCGATCTAAAGCCTCGCTCTCCTCTTCTGATTGCTCTGCTAAATCCTCCCCTGCCGCTGTCGATGCAGGCTTAAGCTTAGCTTTGTCCGTTTCAGAGAGAGACTTAGACTGATTAAAGATAAGCAGAATAAGAGCCAGTAGGACTACAGTTCCTAGGCCAATAAAAATAGATAAAGCACGCTCAACCCTGCTCATATTCACAATCCTTATCCTTCTAACTTGCCTTCAGCAAGCCTTATCTAATAATGCTAAATTAGAAGACAATAAGCTGCCGTCAGCCTCTTTACTTTTAACAATCCATAAAAAGCATGATAAATTATATTTTAGTGTAGTACGAGTAGGATTTAAAGATTTAAATCGATAAAGTGAGGATTAAGCATGGCAAAAAGTCCCTACGATAAACTTAAAGAAAAGCAATCCCAAGAGAGCTTAAAAGAGCTCAGTAAAGAACTTCGTCAAGAAGGCTTTCACCTCAATCGGCGCTTAATTAAGTATAAGTGGGTAGAGACTGAGAAAATAACTACGCGCTTCGGGCTCGCCCTGCGTAAGCTGCTTACACCGCCAATTATTGCGCTAGTCACGAAATTCAAGGGCCGCAATACCCACCGCAGTTTTGGCCAGAAGCTGGAGCGGAAAAAGCAGTACATCTTCTGCTCAACCCACTCCTTTACTGACGATGTGATGGCAGCCTTTAGCGTGCTCGGGCGCAATGCCTATCTGGTCTTGGGCTCGAGTCAAACCTTAGAACTCAATCCTGAGTCGAAACTACTCCAACTGAACGGTCTAATTTTTGTCGACTTAATGAAGCCTGAAAGTCGCAAGCAAGTGGTGCCAAAGGCAGTCAAAATCCTCTCTATGGGTGGCAATATTCTAATCTTCCCGGAGGGTTGTTGGAACCTTCAGGAAAGTGGAACAATTGCCGAGATATTTAATGGAGCCTATTTCATGGCCAAAGCCAGTGGTGCTGAAATAGTGCCAATCGGCTCCTATCGAGATCCCGAAAGCGGTGAAATCTACGTCGAACGTGGGAACCCCCTAGCCTTAGGGGAAATCGAGGATACCCAGGAAGCTCGCGCCGTCCTGCGTGAGGCTTTGGCTAGCCTCAGATGGAATTGCATGCTGCGCGCTGGGGGAATTCGCAAGCGTTCAGACTTAAAAGCTCGCGACCGCATCCTCTACTTTTGTCGCTTCCGCAATGATGTGCTCTCCCTGCCCTGGATCAGAGATTCTTGGGCTGAGGAACTGAGCTATTATCAGAGTAAAGATTCGCGGGCTAAACGTGAGGTCAGTTCGAGCCTGGCTAAAGTCGAGTTAAGTCGAAAAAACGCATTCATGGCCAAAGAGCTTTTAGACTACCGCAGGGAAGATAAGGATTCAGAGATATACGAGTTAATTAATCTTTTGGTCGAAAGTTGGCAGATGAATCCAGAAGAGCTGTCCGATTATATCAATGAAGTCTATGGCTTCAGGATTGATGCTGCTGAATTATGTCCGGAGCTGAAGAAAAAATAAGATAGATAGTTTAATTTTCTCGAAAGCTGAGATTTATTAATCGGGCTGAATACGGTAAGATAAGGCTGTAAGTAATAATCATTAAGTTGTAGATTGAAATTATGAGACTAGAACTAGAGAGAGTTTCGAATTAGGCATCGAAGAAAGCTTCGCGAGGAGCTGTGCCAAAGTCGAATGGAGGCAGCTATGTATAACTTTCTTATGCGGACTTACCAGAAAATCATGTACCTATCCTCTTTCATCCTACCCTGGCGTGAGCCCGAACTGATTGAGGGGCAGGATGCAGAGGATAAAGTTCTCCAGCTCCTAGAAGCTAAAGGCTGGAAATCCGTCCTATTTATCACCGGACCAAATATCTATCGGCGGGGACTACCAATTAGCTTAATCGATAAGCTAAAGGCCGGAGGAATTCACTTAAGCATCTTTAATGAAACCTTGCCCAATCCGCCGATTGTCCAAGTTGAAGAATGTGTAAAGCTCTTTAAAGAAGCAAATTGCGATCTCATCATCGGCTTTGGCGGAGGCTCCCCCATGGACCTTGCTAAAGCAACCGCAGCCAGAATAGCCAGACCTAGAAAATCTATACCTAAGCTCAAAGGCGTGCTCAAAGTCTTACGTAAAACGCCGCCTATCATCGCTGTCCCGACGACCGCGGGCTCAGGTAGTGAGGTGACCTTGGCGGCAGTTATCACCGACCTCGAGCATCAGGAAAAATATGCCATCAATGATCCCCAGCTAATCCCAGATTACGCTCTCTTAAAAGCTGAATATTGTGCTTCTATGCCAGCCCATGTCACTGCGAGCACAGGCATGGATGCTCTAACTCACGCCCTAGAAGCCTATATTGGAAAGAGTAATACAAAGTATACTAGGGCCAAGGCAGAGTCAGCCGTAGCACTCATTTTTAACTATCTCATCCCAGCCTATAAGGATGGCAATAATCTCGAAGCCCGAGCCAAAATGCAGCTCGCAGCCTTTGATGCAGGCTGCGCCTTCACCAGGGCCTATGTTGGTTATGTCCATGCCCTCTCTCACGCCCTAAGTGCTTTTTATGGAACCGCCCACGGCCTCGCCAATGCGATTATCCTACCTTACGTTCTAAAAGCCTATGGTCAAAGCGCAGAGGCCGACCTGGCTAAATTAGCGCGTCAGAACAATCTAGTCATAGACAGCGCGAGTGATCAGGAAGCTAGCGCAGCCTTAATTAATGAAATTATTCGGATGAATGCTGAAATGAATATCCCGGAACATTTACCGGAGATTAAAGTCACGGACATTCCCGCCCTGGTTCATCATGCGATTAAGGAAGCGAACCCCCTCTACCCGGTTCCAAAAATCATGCGAGAGGCAGAACTAAGTAAATTATACCTAGAAATTAAGGGTCCGAGTGAAGACGACTCTAGTACAGCCCAGCCCGCTAGTCAGGAGGAGGCAGCTGAAAACGCAAAGAGCGAACAAGAAAAACTAATTAGCAAAGCCTTTGCCCGTTGCCAGACCTTCTATCAAAGTCAGATTACAAAAAACCTGAGGTTTAGGAAATTAGAGCTAAGGAAACTGAAAAAGACCATCGAGGAATCAGAAGCCGAAATTTATGCAGCATTAAAGCAGGATTTAAACAAGGCTGAATTAGAAAGTTACATGACGGAAATCTCAATTGTCAAAGAAGAAATCAACTACATGCTCCGTCATCTCAAGCGTCTAGCTAAAGCTAAGAAACGAATTCCGGCTATTTCACAAGCACCTGCCTCTTTAAAAATCACTTACGAACCTTATGGCGTTGCCTTAATCATGTCACCCTGGAACTATCCCTTCCTTTTGACCTTAGGCCCCTTAGTAAATGCTATTGCCGCAGGTAACTGTGCCGTCATAAAACCCTCGGCATATAGCCCCGCGACCTCGGCTTTAATTAAGAGACTTTGCCAAAAGGCCTTTACACCGGGATTGGTGGAAGTAATCGAAGGTGGACGCGAGGAAAATCAGGCCCTGCTTAGAACTGACTTTGACTATATCTTTTTTACCGGTAGCCCCGCTGTGGGTAAATTTGTGATGTCCGAAGCCGCGAAGCGATTAATCCCAGTTACTCTAGAACTCGGCGGAAAGTCGCCATGTATTGTGGATCAGAGCGCGGATTTAAAGAAGACGGCTAAGCGCATACTTTTTGGGAAGCTAACAAATGCCGGACAGACCTGTGTCGCACCGGACTATCTTTTAGTTGAGGAGAAGGTCAAGGATGAATTGATTCTCGAACTGCTGAAAGGACTGGAGAAGGCCTTCCCTAGCGCTGACTACGTCAAGTCAAACTATGTCAAAATGATTCAGCCTAAACACTTCCAAAGAATGCGAGAGTTATTAGCCGGGCAAAAGCTAATTTATCCTCAGAATGCGAGGAATCTTTTCCCTGCCAGTGAGCAATATGGGCAGCTTTACTTAAATCCAGAAACCCAGCAAATCATGCCAGTGCTGGTCGATGAGGTGAGCCTCGACAGCCGTTTAATGCAGGAAGAGATCTTCGGACCCATCTTACCGATTATTAGCTGGACTGATCAGGCTGAGCTTTTAAGAAGCTTTAAGGACAAGGAGAAGCCTTTGGCCCTCTACCTCTTTACAAAGGACTCAGATTTTATTAAAAAGGCCTTGAATTCAATCTCGAGTGGTGGGGTGGCAATTAATGACACACTCCTACACATGGCCTCAAGCAAGGCGCCTTTTGGCGGGGTGGGCAACTCAGGTATGGGTAACTACCACGGAGACCATGGTTTTTACACTTTCAGTCATGAACGCACGGTCTTAAAGAAGTCTTGGTACTTTGATGTCCCGATGCGCCACCACCCATATAGTAAAAGGGCGCTAAAAATTTTAAAAAAGCTCTTAGCCTAGCTACTCCATTAAATAAGAGCTGCTTATTAAGCGTGTTATAAAATTAAAAGGCAGAGGAAATTGTTTTTCCTTTGCCTTTTTTCTTGTCTCTTCTGGACAGTTAAAGCAAGTGGAAAAGCCGCTCTAGCTTTACAGCGATGAGCAGAAAGTCAGTCGATTCAGGCTAGTACGATGATTTATGAAGCAGATGATCTACTTCTAGCTATGGCATTCTCTTCCGGCAGATTAGCTTCATTAATCAGGTAATCGTTTACTTCCTGCATCAACTCAGTCGAAATTACTTCCAAGATATGCTCGAACTTCTCCACATCTTCCGGCGAAAACCTCTCTCTGATGCGCTCCGCAAGAACTTTTGCATAGCGCTCACTAGAACCATAGAGGCTGAGAAACTTCTCTGTTACCTCGAGTAGCACGATACGTCCATCCTCAGGAGATTTGATGCGCCTGATATAACCCTTTTTCTCCAGACTGGAAATCTTATATGCAGCATTCGGCTGTGAGACATTAACAAACTCTGCAAATTGGGTGACATTCGGTCGACCCAGACCATAGATCGCTTCCGCACAGAAAGTCTCAATTGCGGTTAATGCGTCTTCTTCACGTGAATCTAACTTACGAAAGATTCGACGATAATAGTAGAGCTTCAATTTTGCATATATTCTATAAATATCATCTTGCAGCATAAGCATTCAC
>JAUNVR010000032.1 GCA_030537595.1 Eubacteriales bacterium | reverse complement strand
GCCTTGAGGCCATCTGTCACCGCCAAGTAAAACTGCAGTAGCCAAGTCATACTTGCCCTGACTTAGACTAGCCTATTCCGCTCTTTGCTTTTACTGCTAAAATAGGCCTGGAGGTGCACGATGGACGCCTATATCAAGGAACAATTTTTGGACCCCGTGCTTGTCAACAAGGAAGACGAAGAGCCAGCTCTGGCCTCTATCCTCTACGAGCAGATTCTGCGAAACAGCAGTGTGCGCAATAGCCAGCTCGGAAGAGTTTTGCCGAACTTAGAAGCCGATGCTTGGCCTGGTATCAGCGCCTCGCTCTTTGATAAGATTGATAATTTACCAGCCCCTCTGGAATTAAACTGCCTCTTGGCGAGGAAAGTGTCGTATAGGCCTGGTCTAGAAGCCTACCCAGCGCGACCCGTGGCCGTCTTGACCCGGGGCTTTGGCCGCTGTGGCGAGCTCTCAACACTCCTGGTCCGTCTCCTGCGCCTCGCGATGATTCCCGCTCGCCAAGTCTACGTGCCACTCTGGGCGCATACGGACGACAATCATGCTTGGGTGGAATATTACCATGAGGGCAAGTGGCATTTCGTGGGTGCAGCCGAGCCCGAGCTGAAGCACGACCGTGGCTGGTTCATTCCAGCAGCCTCACGAGCGCCCTGGGTCGCTTGTCGCGTCACTGCTGAGCCGGAGGGAATGAGCCTACCGCGTCTAGCAGATGGCGGCTATCTAATGTGCAGTAATGAGCTCTATTTCCAGCCAAAATCAGTCAAAATCAAGCTCGTAAACTGCGCAGAAGCAGCAAGTATTAAACTCAGCGTACTGCTCTACAACGAAGGTTATCTAAGAAATCTTGCAAGTTTTCGCTTAGACGAGGCGGCCAGCCTGAACTTGAGCCTCAACTATCTCGACTTAAAAATCGCCTTCAAGTACAGAGGCAGCTATTACGAATTTGACCTGCCGGCGGACTTAGAAGGTGAATTCATTATAGATATGGCAAAAGCCCAGCCCATCTTCCACGCCAGTCATCTAAATAAGATCGAGGAAGTTAAGTTGATAGCAGATAGCGAGTTCACGCAAGGGGCACCAAACTGCACAAAGAGCTTCCCACCACAATCTGAAACAGAACACAGGTTGGTTAGAGAGCTGAGGGAAACTTGTGCTAAGTTTCACCGACAGCATCTCAAATTCTACGACGACATACAGTCCCAACTATTGGCAGAATTGGCAGGCCAAGGGATTGAACTCTCCCGCGAAGCAGTGGAGAACTTGTCTCTCCTCGGTGCAGTTGGTAGAAAGCTGCTAAAAGATTTTTTAGCAGATGAAGTTTCCGAAGCTTATCTTAAGCGAAGTCTAACAGTCGATTTCAGACATACCCTCTTCGGCTCAGCCATGCAAAAATCTACGCCCCGAAATGAAAGTAGAACTGCTGTTGAAGCTCAGCTAACAATGCAGAAACTTGAAAACTGCGACTGGAAACTTTGCGAGCAGAGCGAAGAAGCTGGACTCTATAGAGTGGTCAAGACTATGCGGCAGAGGAGCGGTAATCTCGAGGTTAGGGAAATAGTCGCACTATTGCCGGAGGGAGAATATACTGCTGCAGAGCTTCTTCAATCATTAGATATCGACTTCGCAAATTGGCAGCCAGCAATAGAAGCACGTCAGGCCAGGGCGGCATCGAGCCTTAGTATCAGGGAGCTTGGCAGGAACACAGGGCTACTAGTCTATCTGGGCGGAGAAGAACCGAGTATTAGATTACAAAGAGGGCTTAAGAAATTTCGAAAGGAAAATAGCGAGATGCCAGTGGTTTATAAGAAGCTATCTGAGCTTCCAGAAGAAATGATTCGCGAGAATTTTATTTTATCTGGCCATGATTGCTATACATTCTTAATCAAAGACGGGCAGACAATCTTGGCAGAAGCTGGCGCAGAATGGCCCATAGACGAGACATTGAAGAAATTAAGCAAATGAAAAGGCACCCAAGACTTGGGTGCCGTTCCATGCGTTCTAAGTAAGGAGAGAATTTCTTGGAGTTTTCACTCAAGTAGTATGTTAGCGTAGGGTAACTCACTTGTCAAGCGCTATGATAAAAAAAGTTAATTGTCACTTGCACAATAAATCTGAAGCTTAATTTCGCTATTTCACTAAAAACAGCAATTTGCCTCCCGTAGAGCGCAGAAGGAGCAGAAGAAAGCAGGCTGCTGGAAGCAATTATCGTAAAAAAGAGGTCTTTGGTGCATTCAAAGTCTTAGTCAAGAGTCCGCAATTCAAGCCGAGCAAAAGAGACAATCACAAATCAACTCACTACTCTAAAAATATTTGCTATAATTGCTTCAAGTCAAAAAGAAGGAGACTGGGATGATCATTTAGTATATCGGTAAGCAATCGCTATTGAGAGAAATTTTGCTCTGCACTTTATAGTGCACTGGGCTCAGATGAGGCTTGCCATGATATACGAAATCCCATCTTCCGGTGCGCTGAGCAAAGTGTAGTATTAAACTCCACTCGGAAGGGTGGTTTTTTTCATGGCAAAAGCCTCCATAAATGCTGTTTCGCTAATCCAAGCGATAGCAGAGGAGGATATATGCTTAGAATTAATCAAGTCGACCTGTACTTAAAAAAAGACCTACGTTATCTAATTCGAGACTTTTCATTTGTGGCCGGGGATAGACATAATAAAATCGCCCTAATCGGTGAAGAGGGAAACGGTAAATCCAGCCTATTGAAGGCTATTTATAAGCCAGAACTAGTTCAGGACTACCTAGAAATAAAGGGTGAAATCAGTAGCGGTGGAGAAGTTTTGGCCTATTTACCGCAAACCGTATCTGAAGCAAAGGCTAGAAAATCTACGGAAGAAATTTTAATTGAAGAAATAGGCTGGGAAAAGCTAGATTTTACTGAATTGAATCGCCTCATGCGAGATTTTGAACTAGCAGCCGATTTAATTTCAGCGGAATTAAAATTTGCACAGCTCTCGGGTGGCGAGAAAATCAAATATAACTTAGTCATCGAGCTTTTAAAAGAACCCAGCATATTATTATTGGACGAGCCCAGCAACGATTTAGATCTAGAATCAGTTCTTTTTTTGGAGCGCTTTATTAAGGATAGTCCGCTCAAGATTATCTTTATCTCACACGATGAAAAGCTGCTGAAAAATTGTGCGGATACCATAATTCACATCGAACAGTTGATTCATAAAACACGGCCGGTACACACAGTCGCCTCCCTTGGCTATGAAGCTTATATAAAAGAGAGGAGTAGGAGGATTGAGCGGCAGACTCGCATGGCAGCGAAGGAACGCGAAGAATATGAGGCGCAGATGGATCGCTATCGACAAATTTACTCAAGAGTCCAACATGAACTTAGGACTGTGAGTAGACAGAGCCCCCAAGTAGCGAGAAATTTAAAAGATAAAATGCACTCTGTAAAATCTATGGGCCGACGTTTCGAAAGGGAAAAAGAAAAACTAGGCCAAAAGCCGATTGTTGAGGCGGCAATCGATTTAAGCTTCAGCCCTGAGGCAAGAATCCATAAGTCAAAAGCCATAGTCGAGTATCGAGCGAAAGAGTTAAAAGTGGGCTCGAAAGTACTCAGTCGAAACCTCAGTTTGGATATCTTTGGCCCCGAAAAGATTTGTCTAATTGGTGCCAATGGCTCTGGAAAGACATGCTTAATTAGAGAGATTATGCGTGAGCTAAAAGCTAAGGACTTGCAAATCGGCTATATGCCACAAGATTATGCCGAGGCTATGGACTTTGAGCAGAGTCCAGTAGAGTTTTTAGCTCGTGATTACAGTAAAGAAGAAAACACCAAAAATAGGACTTATCTTGGTAGTTTGAAATTTACAGCTGAAGAGATGCTGCGGCCAATTGGCGAACTTTCGGGCGGCCAGATGGCAAAGCTTTACTTTGCTAAACTGATTCTCCATCAGGCCGAGTTTTTAATCCTCGATGAGCCGACCCGCAATCTCTCACCACTATCCGGGCCAGAAATCAGGGCTGCTTTAAGGGATTTTAAGGGTGGGATTTTAGCGGTATCTCATGATCGAGCTTTTATTGAGGAGATTTTCACTGATGTCTATGAGCTGAGTGAGTCAGGCTTGAAAGCAGTCGAAGTCAATTAAACTTAGATTTTATAGCTTCACATTAAAGTCAAAAAAGCCTGGGGCCTTTCAAGGAGAGCCCCAGGCTTTAGCTTACTTATAGGCTTGAACTAAAAGGCCTCGTAAACTAACTCGGCCACTCGTCCGATTACTTCGCGGCCCTCTTTATTACTTGGATTCTTCTCCGTCAACACGCTAAGTATGAAGGGACGCTCGTCTTTCCAGATAATCCCACTGTCATGTTCGAGATAGTCTAAATCCCCGTGCTTGTGGGCAATTGGATTTTCCATTGGCAGGTAGAGGTCTAAACGGCCGCTAACTTGCTGTCTGCGGTAAATATCGAGCATTTTAGCTGAAGCAGTTTTGGAAATAATTTCTCCGGCCAAAAGCTGTTTAAAAAAGAGGCTTTGATCATGAGCTGTGGTGATGTTATCGCGCCCTTCTTTGGCCGCCTGAAGATCCATCAATCTGCGTTGGAGCTCAGTCCCTTTCAGGCCTAGGACTTGGCTTACATAGCGATTTACTTCGTCCATGCCAACTTGGTCAATGATGAGATTAGTCGCCGCATTGTCGGAAACAATAATCATCAATGTTGCAAGTTCGTCAAGACTCAGCTGATGTCCACTCCGAAACTCCTTAATAATTCCGTCGCCACCGCATATTAGTTCAGGGCTGAGCGTGATTAGCTCAGCTGGATCTATTTTTCCTTCCTCAACTTTTGCAAAGAAGCTGGCAAGGATTCCGTTTTTAATCAAACTGGCTGCAGGGAAAGCTTCCTCTGCCGCAATTTCCAAACTGTAATCTTTTTCCGGATCATAAAAGCTGATAGCTAAATGTCCAGGACTCGAATTGACCAAGGCCAGAAGATCGGCCTCTAATTTAAGATATTTTTCTTGATTCATCTCACTACTCCTAGCCAAAGATTGCTCTTAGTCCAACTAAGAGGATACTGAAGACAACGGCTGTGACACCTAGCTTTACAACGTTTTTCACATCCTTCGAACGGGCTAAGCCCATCTGGCCGAGCATATCAGCTTCCGGATAAGCAAAGGAGGTAATCTGTGAGCCGACGAGGATAATTAAGGCCCAAAGTCCAGGTGAGATGGCCAGGTCTGTGACGAAGCCTGCGAACATCTTATCCATAACTACAGATTGAGCGACTGCTGCACCACCAATACCAAAGATCCCGGTTAAGGCGGCAACAATTGAGAAGATAATTTGACTGCCCGAGCCAAGCAAGGGTTCGATTAACTCGACCAGCCTTTGGAAGGCGCCGGCATTCTCAATAAATGTGATAAAGGGGTGGAAGAGGACGAACATGATAAAGAGCCAGACTAAACGTTGGGCTCCGGTAGTAATTGCTTCGAAAATCGCAGATGGTTTCATTTTGGCTGCAAGCCCAGTAGCAATTGCAGTAACCATCATGACCACGATGGCGTATGAGGCTCCGCTTTGGCTGTAAATGCCGTAGGCAATCATGGCTGCCAGAACGAGAAAGAAGACAATAGTTGCCCTACTCGCCTCAGCTGTTGCAGGCTTATTGACGTCAATTTCCGCCATTTCCTCATAGGCGTAGACCCCAAAGGTCTTTTTCTGAATATACTTTGACATGAAGAAGGTCACGGCCAAAACTGTGACAGCTAGAGGCAGGCCTGCTTGTAACATGTAAACGCCATAGCTCATCCCGGTCAGTTCCATAATCGTAATAACCTGAGGCGAGAAGGGACCAATAAACATGCCAGTTAAGCCGGCACCCAGGAAAATTCCAGACAGTGTCGAGGGTGTCATGCCAATTGCTGCAACCAGCGGGATTACAATCGGTGCAATAATTGCATTTGCCCCGGCTAAAGTACCGAGTAGGGCGACTAGAATCATCGAGGTGCACATTGAGGCAATAATTGCCTTGTTAATTGTATTAATCCCAATCTTACGCATGACCTGCTTGACAATGTTTTCAGCAACTCCAGTCCGCTTCAGAACCTCTCCGAGAGCTGCGCCAATCAGGATTATAAAGCCGATAAGACCGAGGAAGGAACCGAGAGAGTCCCCTATCACAGAACCCATTTTTAAGAGCGGTTGCTTAGTCAAGATGGCTGAGAAGATGACACAAATAAAGACATTTAATACGGGGTTTAGGTCTTTAAAGGCCAAAACGATGTAAAGAATCAGTGGAATTAGGGCAAAGAGTGGGGAAATACCGAAAAGCATCTCACTTTTTGGCGCTGCTTCCAAGAGTGTAGAAATCGTAAAAATCATAAGATAATCTCCTTTA
Organism: Eubacteriales bacterium; assembly: GCA_030537595.1. Taxonomy (GTDB): domain Bacteria; phylum Bacillota; class Clostridia; order Saccharofermentanales; family DTU023; genus JAFAAL01. Next base: position 1,724 of record JAUNVR010000032.1, on the reverse strand, counting down.
ATACTGTGTAATTCTGCGGTTCTAAACTATTGATGCCGAGTCCGGCGGTTGAATTGAGCTTCAGTTCGGCTGCGGCAAAACTGACGCCCTCAAGTGTGCTGGGTTCTGCAATTAAGCAGGGTCCGTCGAGATCGATTAATTGAATGTTTGGAATTGCTGCCGCTAGATGAGCCGCAGCACTCACACTGATATTAGATTCAAGCATGCAGCCAAGCATGCAGGGAATTTCGTAAAGCTCTGCTAGTTCAGCCATCTGGATAGCGGTACTAAGACCACCGCATTTCATCAATTTAAGATTAAGTAGGTCACAGGCTCGAAGCTCTAGTAGTCGGATTAAATCATGGGGTGAAAAGCAGCTCTCATCCGCCATAATTAGGCTGTTAACGGATTCTTTAACCGCCTTTAAACCAGCGAAATCTCGGGCGGAAACCGGCTGCTCGATAAAGTCCAAATGAGGGACTATCTGCTCGATTTCTCGAATCCTTTGGATTGCCTCTTTGGCCGTCCAGCCTTGGTTCGCATCTAGGCGGAGACTGGTTCCTGCTGGCACCGCATCAACGACTGCTTGAATGCGTAATAAATCTAGGGCTGAATCCTGTCCGACCTTCAATTTAAGCGTCTGGTAGCCTCGCTCAATCGCTGTTTTGGCCGCTTTGGCCATAGTTTCAGGACTGGCCAAGCTAATTGTCAAATCGTTCAGCAGCTGGCGCGAGGAGCCACCGAGCAAGTCTGAAAGCGGACGCCCGATTGACTTAGCCCAATAATCGTAGAGTGCTATTTCGAAACCGGCCTTAGCTGAAGTATTGCCTTGGACTGAATTTTGGATTGCTTGCACTAGGAAACGTAAATCAAAATTCTTGCCCCGGCTCTGGTGAGTTCTTAAGACATCTGCGAAGCGCCCAGCCCAGCAAGCGGCAATGCTCTCCTTGCTCTCACCGGTGATGACCTCGGTTGGCGCAGCCTCACCATAGGCCTTAATACCATCTTTACTCTCGATGCAGAGTACCATCGAGCTTAAGTGATCTACTGAGCGTAGCGCTGTTGTGAAGGGAGTTCTTAAGGGCAAGTCCACTTGCCCGATTTCCAGTCGATACATCAAAACACCTCCTTTACAAACAAAAAAGCCAAAAGATGCTAACGCATCTCAGGCTTTCGGATAAGAACGAATGACCGTAAAAGCAATGCTACTTGCTCTTTATAAATCACCCCGGATACCGCGAAACTAGAACGCTTTGGTGTTTGTTTTATGTATAAATTTCTGGGCAGCATCCTTGAATGCTGCAACTATGGCTCGCTGTGATGAGCCAAGATATCTGTTTCTGACTAGACTTTCAATTTCCTCAGGATCAGAAAGTAAAGTTTTTCCGATCAATAAGCTCCGAATTACCTCGACTGTCAGCTTCAATCCGGCGGTCGCATCGAGGTCTAGGATTAGTCCAGATTGATCGACAATAAAGCCAATAAAGAAACTGCCATACATTGAAGTGATAGCGTTATCCACATTGGTCCGAGCATTTCCAACTACGTAGATTGCGCCCGGAGGGAAGAGCTTATTTTCACTTTGCAAACTTGCCTCCAATCCCAGCCCACTAAAGCTTGTGAGCTCAGAGAAATCACTCTATTAATATACAGATATATATTAACTTTATCTTTTTATTTAAGTTATTTCAAGTCAGATTTAGCTTTTTTGCACAAAAATAGTAGAGGGCTTCTCGGACGAGAAA
>JAUNVR010000031.1 GCA_030537595.1 Eubacteriales bacterium | reverse complement strand
TAAAAGTTAAAAGCATTAGAGCAAAACGCTTTAATGCGTACTTCAACATATACATTCTACATAATCTCCATCTGTCTTAAGTATCTGTCTTAAGCATATTTACTTATCATCTTATCAATGAACATAGGAAGTGCCGCATATAGCGGCACTTCCTTAATGCCATTGGACTTAAAACCTATTTGTAATCGAGCTCGCCGCCCTGTTCCTTGACGTACTCTTCCCATTCTTCATCTGAGAAGTTGTATGTTCTGTAGTCAACACCTGAGCCACGGCCGAGAAGTATATTGAACTTATCGGTGTAGAATTCAATCTTCTGCGATCTTAATTCTGCGCTGTTGGCAGAGAGCATTGGGTTGGTGGTGTAGTCCTCCATAACAACCTTTTCCATTGCAGCTAGAATTCTCACCCGGTTCTCAAGAGTCGTATCATTAGGTCCGTACGGATGTTCTAGATCCTGGCCATTCATAGCGGCATACCAGCCATTCAGGGTCAGGGTGACCTCCTTGCCATCGATCTCGATGGTAAGTTTCTGATTGGTGTCGAATTGCTGGGCATAGCGCAGGTTGTCATCTAGGTAGGCTGTCATCAAGAAGTATGGGTTCATGTATGCGCCTGACCAGCCAGCCATCGTCATATCTGAGATACCTCTCTTGAAGTTATTGCCATAGTCCTCACCATCTGTCGGGTCGAAATCGAGAATAAACTTGCCTTCAAGCTTGGTACCCTCAACTGCTTTTTCCCAATTGGTCTTGAGGTAGTTGTAGTATTTTCTGGTAACTTCGTTGTCTTCACTGGCGTGATAGGTTAATTGAACCTTGTCATCTTCCTTCATCAGACCAGCTTCAACAGCTTCGTCAAAGGCTAAGTCGAAGAGCTCGCGTGCCTGCTCTAAGTCGTAACCAGTCATAGCATCAATTGCTTCGTCAACAGTCTTAAATTCCTTATCATCGCCGTATTCCATTGCATACGCATCAACGAGTGTACGCTTCGCGTCTTCGTAGTCACGGTATCTTGACATGGTGTCAGGATCTGCAATGTAGTAGTCATTCAAGAGACCAAAACCTGCGATTGAGCTTGCGGTAACCGATGCAGCAAAGTCTGCACGGTCAATTGAAAGGGCAAGTGCCTTACGGAAGTTCTTAACAGTTAGAATAGTCTTGTTATAACCTGGTTCTTGTCTTGCTTCCAGGGCTTCCTTGTTTGCTTGAAGCAGCAGGCTGTTGGTGAATGAACCCGGTGTGTATAGGATGAAATCTGAACCGCGGTAATCGCTGACCTGATCAGATGTCAGACCGTATCCGTCCAGCTGACCCTTCAAGAACATCTGAAGTCTGGTTGCTGGTTCCTTGACAATGGTGTAAACAACCTTGTCTGTCTGATACTTACCCTTGTGCTCACCGTCGTGGTAGCCGTACCAGTTTTCGTTTCGCTCGAATTCCAAAATCTTGTCGTCCTGGAACTTAGTTAGCTTATAGGGACCATATGATGGTGACTTATCAAGGCTGGTGCAGTAGGTGGTTGTGATGAGCTCTTCGCCCTCTTTTTCAACCTTGCACTCTTCATATACATCTTCTTTAACTAGGGGAATTCCAGAATACATATAGAAGAAAATACCAGTAATCTTACTATCAAGGAAATAAACGATGTGATAATCGTCTTCCTTCTGAATACCAACATTATCCCAAGAAACTTCTGGGTAGGTGTAATCGACCATAGCTAGGTTATTAAAGGCGTCAATTGCCTCTTCTTCACTAGCTTCTTTTTCGTTAACAAAGTTCTCAATGAATAGCTCGCGCAGCTCATTGAAAGTCATGCCGGAATCGACGACAGCATATTCTGCTTCGCCTTGATCCCAACTGGCGCTCTCTGCATCATACCTTTTACCAAATGCTTCTGCCCAGTTGATTTTTGCAGCATCTTCACCGTGCTCAGCGAGGAAAGCATCAAGATCTTCAAATTCATTCTTCTCCGCAAAGTTTGCTACGGAGATTTGTGTTTCAAGACCCTGGTAGATGTAATCACGCGCACGTGTTACTACTCTGTCAGTTTCATACATTTCGTCAGCACGTCTGTTCTGCATTCTAGGATCCAGAAGCTGCTGTGCTGAATAGATAAATGTATCTGCATTAATTGGTGTGCCATCGTCCCATTTTAGATTTTCTTTAATGGGAATTCTATATACATAACCTTCTGTGGCACCCTCAGGTACGTTCCAATTGGGATCACCTGCATAATCTGCAGTAATATCCTCTGGCATACCAGCTGCCATCTCAGTAATAATGATATAACCTTCGCCTGGATCTTCAGGGTTAAAGTCGAAATCATAGAAACCCGAAGTGGTAAGTGATAATACTCGACTATCGGTATTATTTTCCCAGGTTAGTGGGTTCCAGTTTGAGGGGGATTGTTCTAGTGCACCATTTAAGGTGTAGAACTTAGGATCTTCATAGCCTAAATTCTCGCCCTCTTCGGCATCTTCATCTTCTACGACTTCTGCATCTTCGGCTTCGTCACCTTCGACGACTTCCTCCTCGATGACTTCTTCTTCGACAATGTCTTCATTGTCAACAGATTCTGCATCGACGTTCGGCTCGTCCTGCGGGGCTTTCGCCTTATCCTTATTGCAGGCAACTAGGCCGAAAAGCATCAAGCTTGCTAATAGAAGAGCTAAAAATTTTCTCATGTGCTTTTCCTCCATGTAATTTTGGCAATTTAGAAATGCAAAGTTTAAAATTTCTTCAAATTTCACTCCAAACTCCACAGTTTTGCCATATGTGGATAATATAGACTAAACGCTTGGCTAAAGCAAGGATATTCCTCTCTAATATGCACTAAAATGAACTGTATAAAGCCCCAAAACGCTATAAATTCAAGCCTGTTCCTAGCTCCTATAATAATAAAAAAGAGTAGATTTTGTAACTCGAATTAAAATTAGATTTATGGGACTAGCAGTAGCAAAATCAAGTTTTCTTACTTAAACTCTAAGCCCATATATAATTCCTTATATAGTAAATATACCGGCACCCGATCTTTTATTCACAATGCGCCAGTCTGCCCTGCATGAAACCCCGTTCTCCTATAAATATCCGGCTTTTCCTGAGTAAAGCAAAAATGGCTAGCCGTTTAATTGAAAAGGCTGTATATTGACTATGATGATAAGCAAAGGAATTTAAGCTCAATGCAAAAGACTTACTTTACTCGTAGGAGGTTTTGAATGAAAAGCAGGCAAGCAAAAATTCTTGGCACAATGACCAAGCTAACCCGAGTTTTAGAATATATTCTCTGCGTCTTTGTCGTGCTCGGTGTAGTCTTAAGTATCCCTGACCTCTTTAAATACATTTTACAAATTACACAGAGTTCATCCGGCGCCAGCTACCAATTGTTTAGCGAATTTCTACGCCACACCCTCCTTCTAGTTGCTGGAATCGAGCTGATTATCATGCTGATTACCCACTCGAACCAGGCATTACTCACCTTAATTCTCTTTGTTATTGCCCGTAAAATGCTAGTCTACGCAGAGGGTATGCCAGATATTCTCATTGGTTCAATCGCGATCGGCATCATCTTCATGGTCTTGAAGTTTTTGGTCAGCGACGAGAAGATGCTCGCCAGCTACGATAAAACCTATTCTGCTGCCCTACCCTTAGAAAAACTGCGCATTGAACACGGAATCTCCCTGCCGATGGAAGACCAGGTGCACACGCTCGGCGGTTTAATCCACCAACTCTCGAAGGACTCGCCTGAGCCAGTAAGTGATAACTGCTGCTACCGCTGCGGTAACTATATTCTGACCGTGGTCTCAGTCGTCGAGGGTGTAATCAAGCAAGTGCGAATTGAACGCGCAGAATAAACGACGATGTTTACGGATGATTTTAATCAGGTCTATCGGGACTTTCAGCTCTGGACCCCAGAGCCGGCCAAAAGCTTAGCTAATGGGGATTATTGGCTGCATCATCAGACTGCTGCCATTTTGAACTTTCAGGGGCCACGGCGAGTCTTGAGCTCGAGCCCTTTAAATGGTGGGATTCGCGACGATTTAACTACAGTTTTCAATCTCAATATGCAGGCCTTTCGCACGCAGGCAGAGCTGAGGACAGAAAACTATCAGAGTGAACTCGAGCTCTATGCTCGAGAACTGTCTTTAGACCCTGAGAAAACGACTGGGCTCGGTACTGCCGCCTGGCTGGAGCGCGCCTGCAGTGCAAGCTTTGCAGATGATGGCATTTTTGTAGAGGCCAGGGTCAGTGGAGGCATCGAGCGCAATGCAGTTGCCGCCGGTGATCGAGCGGCCTATGCAGAAATCCCGGACAGCGCTGGGAGCTTTAGGCCCTGCCTTAATGGAGCTTTTGACCCAGAAATTGGCACTTTAAACATCTTTCTTAGCACCAATGCCAAACTCTCAGCTGGAGCCCTCTGTAAGGCCTTAATTACGCTTACTGAGGCCAAGAGCATGGCCCTACAAGACTTAGCTCTAGCTTCTACCGGCTCAGCAGACCTCGCTAGTGGCTCAGGTACTGATGGAGTAATTATTATCTCTGATCTCTACGGGCCGGAGCTAAGTGACTGTGGTACACACAGCAAATTCGGCGAAATGCTCGCCCGCGCTGTACGTCTGGCAGTCCGCCGTTCAATCCTCGTCAATACTGGCGCAACAACAGCCGTTATGCACAGTATCTTAGCCCGCGCAGGGCGCTATGGTATCACTGAGCTTGAACTATATTTTACAGGGCAGAAAGTGCTCAGATTTCTAGAAAATAAAAAAGAATTTAGCAGCCCCTTAGTCCAAAGCTTTGCTGAGCAATTATTTACTCAGTCCCTAGCCACTAAATCTCAAGTTAAGCTTAAGCAAAAGCTCAGTTCACTCCTACTCGAGGCGGAGCAGTTTAGCAGCGCCTTCAGCGAGCTCAATTACGATAGCTCCAGCTTAATTTTCACGAATCTTTACCTCCACTTAGTTGACGAGTATCGGAAAGGACTAATCGAGTGGGGAGAAGCCTTGCGTAGCGGGCTTTGTTTAATTAGATCTGTATTACTTGAGCGCTGGGGCCGGTTAGACTTAGAGTTTAAACTCCAAGTTGAATCCGCCTGCCAGCCGCTAGAATTAATTGAAATGCTAAAACTGCTGTTAATCTTCCTGCTTCTCTGCTAATCTAAGCCTCTATATATTGCAATTTGAGCATTTATCCCATATAGGAGGACACTACGTCATAATGTCTATACTCAGCTTTAGTTTTAATCTCCTACAGAGCTTTGACTACGGTCTCAGCGATTTAATTAAAATCTTAATCTATGCCTTGGTAGAAGGGATTAGCGAGTGGCTACCAATCTCCTCGACAGGCCATCTCATCCTGCTCAACGAAGTCCTACCATTAAATTTTGAAGCAAAGTTCTACGATCTCTTTCTCGTTATCATACAGCTGGCCGCTATTTTGGCAGTCGTCTGGTTCTACTGGGAAAAAATCTGGCCCTTTAGACGCAATCGGCGAAGCGGCCAAGTTATGCTCGACAACTCTGTGCTCAAGCTCTGGGCAAAGCTAATCATTGCCTCTATTCCTGCCGGCATCATTGGGGTTCTCTTTGATGACTGGTTTACTGCAAAATTCTACAATCCAATCGTAATTGCAATTATGCTAATCCTCGTCGGCTTTGCCCTCTGGTGGATTGAAGGCCCACGTAAAGCAGGGCAAGGAATATCAGCAAGTGCTGAGATCAGCTACCTCAGTGCAGCTCTGATTGGCTGCTTTCAAGTCGTAGCCGCAGTCTTCCCCGGTACTTCACGTTCAGCCGCCTGCATCATCGGCGCCCTCCTACTCGGCCTGAGCCGCCCTTTGGCCGCGGAATTCTCCTTCCTAATGGCAATTCCTGCCATGGCTGGGGCCAGTCTCTTGAAAATCCTGAAATTAAAATATCTCCCCGGCTTTGGCGAATTACTCCTCCTTGCGATCGCCTGTCTAGGCTCCTTTATCATTTCCCTACTGGTCATTCGTGAGCTTTTGGACTATGTCAAAAAACGCTCTTTCAAGCCCTTTGCCTACTACCGCATCGGCTTCGGTTCAATCCTGCTTTTGCTCTATGCAGTAGGCGTAGTCTAAGCAAATTAAAATATTTATTGACAGCTTTTTTCAAACCTGCTAAATTACCAATGATCTTTAAGCACGGTCCGGAGAGGCCGGCAAGATTGCTTAGCCGGAATAGTTGAAAGCATTTTGCTTTTGGTGGAATCTGACAATCTTGCCCTGAGCAAGATTTTTTTCTGCCGCAAAACGGCGCTTCTAGGGTCTGTGATACACAGCCCACCCTGTCCTGCTGCCTCTGTTTGCCGCTCTCTTTAAGACTTTAACTAAAGCGATCCTCAAGGAGGTATCATGAAGGACTTGATTGACATCCAGGAACTTTCAACCGGCGAGATTAACGATTTAATCGAAACAGCTAAAGACATTATTCAGCAGCCGGAAAACTATGCCACACGCTGCTCGGGAAAGAAACTAGCAACCCTCTTCTACGAGCCCTCAACTCGCACCCGCCTGAGCTTTGAAGCTGCCATGTATGAGCTCGGTGGCCATGTCCTCGGTTTTTCCGAAGCCAATAGTAGTTCAGCCGCAAAGGGCGAGAGCGTCTCAGACACAGCAAAGACCGTGGCCTGCTTTGCTGACATCATTGCCATGCGCCATCCCAAGGAAGGTGCACCCTTTGTCGCCTCTCGCGCAGTTCCAATTCCAGTAATTAACGCTGGCGACGGTGGGCACCACCACCCGACCCAGACCCTGACCGACCTCTTGACCATTGCTCGAGAAAAGGGCCGGCTCGACAATCTCGTCATCGGCTGCTGCGGCGACCTAAAATTCGGTCGAACAGTCCACTCTCTAATTGCCGCCATGAGCCGCTACCCTGGCGTGCGCTTTGTCCTGATCTCACCCGAAGAGCTAAAAATCCCTGAGCCGGTCCGCGAGGAAATCCTCCATAAGCAGAATATTCCCTACAGCGAATTAAGCTCACTAGAAAGCGCAATCCCAGAACTTGACATCCTGTACATGACTAGAGTCCAGCGTGAGCGCTTTTTTAACGAAGCAGACTATGTCCGCCTGAAAGATAGCTATATTTTAAGCCCGGATAAGCTGCGCCCGGCCAAAAGCGATTTAACCATCCTCCATCCCCTGCCTCGGGTTAATGAAATCTCCACCGCTATCGACAGCGACCCGAGAGCCGCCTACTTCCGCCAAGTAGCCAACGGTAAATTCATCCGCATGGCTCTAATCCTGAAACTCCTGGAGGTCTAAAATGATTATTGGTTCAATTAATGAAGGACTGGTTATCGACCATATCCCTGCCGGTAAGGCAATGCAAATCTACGAGTACCTGAACCTGGACGAGCTGGACTGCCAAGTCGCAATAATTAAAAATGCCATCTCCGAAAAATACGGGAAAAAAGACATCTTAAAAATCGCCTCCCATATCGACTTGGATTACGACTTGCTTGGCTACATTGATCCGCACATTACAGTCAATGTAATCCATGACGGTCAACGCTCGGAAAAATACCACCCCGAACTGCCAAAGTCCTTAACCGGTGTAATCCGCTGCCGGAATCCACGCTGTATCAGCTCGATCGAGCAAGAATTACCGCAAACCTTCCGCCTCGCAGATAAGGAAAAGGCCATCTACCGCTGCATCTACTGCGACACCAAGGCCAAAAAAGACTAGGCCAAAACAGAGAATAAAAAAGCCTAGCTCGTAGAAAAAATCTAGTTAAAAAGATTAGCTAAGAGCAAAGTATAGAGCCCGGCCGAAGCCGGGCTTTTTAAATTAGCCCTCTTTTCCAGGCCAACTATAGCTTAATGAATAGCAAAAACCCTGTAACAATAAAGTTACAGGGTTTTATGGCGGAGAAGGAGGGATTCGAACCCTCGCTGGAGTTGCCCCCACTAATGATTTAGCAAACCATCCCCTTCAGCCTCTTGGGTACTTCTCCATATGCAGCTTCTGTACTGTCGACTCGCTATTCACAAGTCGACTGGGGCTGTACAAAAGCAATGTGGCGGAGAGAGTGGGATTTGAACCCACGGAGGGCTTGCACCCTCGCCGGTTTTCAAGACCGGTGCCATCAGCCAGCTCGACCATCTCTCCGTATTTCTGGCTTAGCTAGTGAATCTTAGCATCTTAGAGGGGTAAATGTCAATCTCCTTTTTAGATAAAAAGCTGGAAAATAGCTAATATTTGCCCACGGTCTGGAATAATCTGCCTTTAATTAAAATCTTTAGTGCAAAGACAGCAAAAAGAGGAGGCCGACTATTAGTCGACCTCCCCGCTTTTTACGGCTTCTAGCCTGTTTTATCTTTGGCCAGAATCGCTTATCTGCGCTTACGTAGGGCAAGTAGGGCTGCGGCT
>JAUNVR010000030.1:6743-8586 GCA_030537595.1 Eubacteriales bacterium | reverse complement strand
GGTTTTTCAGCCCCACCCTTATCTTTGAAAGATCTAACGTGGCCAATAGATGAGTTTAGCTCGACTCTCATCGTAATCTCATTACCATCCTCAGAAACAGTAAAATCTCTCAAAGCAACAGATTTTTGTTCTTTAAATCCGCTACCCACAAAATAGACAATTCCAACGACGATTAAGAGTAGAACGATAATTATTACTTTCTTTTTCATTTAGTCCTAGCTCCTTCCTATCCATTCCTAGCTCGACTCGAGGCAAATTATTCCTTAGCGAAGATTTTTTTGAAGTTGATGGCTGTAGCTATATTTACTGTAAGCAACAGTAATAAGGCTACCTCAGCCCCTCGTTCAAAAGCAGCTCTCATTTCTATCTTTTTGAAGAATATAAAATAGAGTATTCCGACGATGAGTAGAAAGATCGGTAAAACGATTTCTTGTTTGATAAATCTCTTCTGGTCCATATTTCTCCTTTCCTTAATTTTGGGAATAGCTGACTTTATCTATTAAACTGTAGCTAAATAGCTTAGCTAAGATATGCTTCTAAATTGACTGTTGTTTATATTCCTACTGTAAGAATCTAGGCTTAGTTTTTATTATACCTTTATTTCGGGCCTTATCTGATTATCTTTTTCTTAAGAATTTACCTAAGTAATTTCTGCCACAGTACTTTTATGATGAAGGCCGCAAGAACGAAAATCGCCCCTTTTAAAAAGATGATAAAAGCTCTTGATAATTCCCGCGTCAGGGGTTCAATTAAAAGATTGATCCCCCAAAAAGCAAAAAAGAGCAGAAGCAAGCAAAGGCAGCTTACTATTATCACCCGGCTTGCCTTTGCATTACCCACTAGACCTTTAGCTTTTAGATAGCGAATCAAGTTGAAAGCTGCTGGATTTTCCTGCTTTGCAAGAAGAAAGAGAAGCAGCGAAAAAATGACGATGACCAGAATGTTCAGCCATAGATTTGAAAAAATCGGCTTTAGTTTTAATAGAAAGTCATGTAATACTTGCATTTCTATTCTCCTTTAAGCTTGCTAATGATAAATACAAAGGGGGCAAAGATAAAAGCAAAAATCAAGGAAAGTCTGGCGGTCGCAAAGATATCCAGGGCTTTCTGTTCTGAAATAAATGCGGAAACTCGTTTTTCCGCATAAGAAAAGGCCAGAAGACAGAGCACAAAATAGAGCGTTAAGATCAGCCAAGGAAAGCTAAAAATATCCCGGGCAAAATACTCAGTCATAAGATACCAGTAAGCAAAGAGGAAAAATCCTCCGATAACTACGGTTAAAAGATAAAAACTAAGACTTCGCTTTTTCATTGTCGTAACCTCCTGCTTCTATCTAAACATAAAAATATCAAGATTTAATCAGTAGGATCTTTCCACAAGATCATTCTTAAAACAAGCATAGTGATGACAAAATAAACCAAGCTCAAAACGACGATGCATTCATTCACAGAACGAAAGATCAGGCGGCTGGAAATAAAAATGATGAGTGGCAGGTAGACGAAAAGAAAGTTTCTTCTCGCCCTACGACCTCCCCTACGCTTGTGCTTTAAAAAATAGATCTGCAAAAAGATAGAAGCTGCCATTAAAAATAAAACTGTGTAATCGCCAAGCTTCATGATTTTATTAGAGGCAGCTGCATGCGGACAATGGCTCCCTCGCCTCCCTCTTTATTTATAATTTCCATGCTCCCTTGATGAGAATTAAGACAGTTCTCAACGAAGAATAAGCCAATACCGTAACCCCCACGGGAAGTTCTCGCTGTGTTTTTTGTAAAGAAAAGCTCTTTGGCAAGGCTGGGCTGAACCTGAAAGCCAGGACCGTAGTCTTCAACTTCGATGACAAAG
>JAUNVR010000030.1:0-6643 GCA_030537595.1 Eubacteriales bacterium | reverse complement strand
TCTTAGAAGTCCAGCTGCTAATCACTTCTTGTAATTCATCGACGAGATCCAGCATATCTTCGAGACTTCCTTCAATTCTCCTCAGCTTTTCTTTGGCCTTCGGATCATTTAATTCTCTTTGTAGCATTTCACTATTTGACTTAATAATGGAGATTGGCGTTTTAATGTCGTGGTTAAGGTAGGCTATTTGTAGTTTTAAAAGCCGATCCTTCTGCTTTTCTGAAGCTTCAGCTTGTTTTCTACCTGTTTTTTCAGCTTCTATGCTGTCTTTAATATAAATAAATTCATCTATTGTCAAGGATACAGAGTCTTGCTCTTCTTTAATTACTGTAATTAAACTCTCAAGCTCAGAATTAATACGCTGCGTTAAGTCCAGATCAATTCGGTAGAGAACATACAAGAAAAAGAAAAAGAGCAGTGCAAAAAGGATGCGGTCAAGATCTTGAAACTTACTTTGTAAAAACCCATTCGTGAAGACCCAGCGCCCCTTTGCATCGAGGAGCACAATCTTTTTTAAAATAAGAAAATGCCGCAGTATAAGCGAAAAGATGAGGGCAAGAAAAAAGCGTAAACCCCATTTCGTATAGACATTGTAAGCTAGTTCTTTCATTGATAACTCCAGCGGTAGCCCCTGCCCCAAATGTTCTCGATAGGGTCAATTCCAAGTTCACTAAACTTCATTCTTAGCTGATAGATATACTGCACAATAAGTCTTAGTTCGGAATCCTTGTCTACCCCATCGAGCAAGTAAAGTAATTCTTCTTTGGTGTAAGTTTTTTGCGGATGATTTGCTAAGTGCCACAGCAGGGTGAATTCATTCTTTGAAAACTGAACCCTTTTCTCCTCCCTGACGGCCTGGCGCCTATCTTCATCCAATCGCAGATCTTTGATCTCTAGGACAGCAGAGCGCTGTAACTGATCCCTCCTGAGCTGACTTCGAATTCGAGCCAAAAGTAAGTCGTTATCAAAGGGCTTTGTGATGTAGTCGTCTGCACCGATGTCTAAGCCCTCTAAGATATCATTCTTTTGATCTCGCGCAGAGATAAAAAGAATGGGACGTTTAATCTCGGAGCGGATAAGCTTTAAATAATCGAGTCCGGACGTGCTTTCCATCATGATGTCCATTAGGATTAAATCATATCTGTTGAGCTCCAGGTAATCATCAATCTCTGCTGGATCGAGTGCATAGTCTACGGTATAGGAGTTCATCAATAATAAATCTCTTAGTGTTTTTATGAATTCGAGATTATCATCAAGTATGAAGATTTTTTTGCCGTCCATATTTCAACCTCCATAAAAAGCATACCCTATAATAATCAAAAATTAATCAAAAGCTTGGCTCTGCCAATTAATAAGAATATTTTAAATATTTTTCATTGACTATGGGGAAAGAATATTCATATGATAATTATGTAATCAATTAATTGGGCTAAGCAGTTGTTTAAAAAAAGGGGGAACCATGGCAAAGGCGAAATATATCGTGCTCTTCTTCCTTTTTCTTGCGGCATTTCTTTTCATCGGAGAAAGTTACAGCTTTTTCATGGAAAACTTTCAGGATAGCTACACTCAAGTCGGCTATTTTCTCTCTGCTGGTGATTCGGCTTTAGAGATGAAACATCAAATAAGCGAGCAGGCAAAGGCCTATAAGACGACAGTTTTCGCATTGGAAAAACCTGATAGCGGTGTTTTCTTAAGAAGGATTATCATCTACGCTGATCAAGGTGCAAGGGAGCGCTTGAAGAAGGACTGGGGAATCGAAGAAGGAAGTGTCAAATCCTTCTTTTCCGGCAGAACTGAATTTATCTTTAAAGCATTTGCAGAAGCTTCAGAAGAGGTTCTACAAAACTGTTGGTACCCCGATCGATCGAGGGCGGAGCTTCATCCGATGCTGTACCCCGGAATGGTTCAATACTCAGCTGCCTTTCGTAATGATCCGATAAGATCTTCAGCAACTTATGCCGTCCTTGCCGTTTGGCTAATCGTAGTTTTACTTGTCCTTCTACTAACAGCTTACGATTTGGCATACAATCGGAAAGAATACAATCTTCGGCTGATTCTGGGTGCCGATAAAAGAGAGCTGATTAAAAGTAAGATTGTCTATGATTTAGGAGGGCTTAGTCTTGCTTTCCTGCTAGCTTTTCTAATTTTGCTTTTCTTTACCAGACCCAGCTTTAAACTCGGCGTCTCGCTACTCTCATTTTTCATCATTTTGATGATCAACAGTTTGCTCATTCTTAAAGGAATGCAAATTCAGCGAGCAAAGCCACTTGCTATTCAAAGCCCCAAAAGAATTCTTCTTTATAGCTTAGCCTTAAAGGCCCTTGTTGCCGTCCTCGCAATCTTAATCTTATCGACTAATTTAGCTCTAATTCTTGAGGGTGTTAAACTCTATCGCCAAAAAGAGTACTACGAGAAAGAAGAGGCTTCCCTGAAAATTCAAGTCGACTACCCCTATGAGCATGAAAAAATCGAGCATGCCAGAGGCTCTTTTGATGCAAAGCCCCCTCTCGATACAAAAGAGCAGGTGCAAGATAATTTACTCCGCTTTGCGTACCAAAAACTTCATGCTTCTTTACTTTATAGCCACTCCTATCAAAAGCTCGCACCTAAATATGGAAAAAAGTATATCTTTGCCAACCTAGAGGGCTTGAGGCCTTATAAAGATTCAATTCCAGATTGGGAGACAATAAAAAAAGCAGAAGGCAATTTTATTTTACTGCCAAAAGATGGATCTCAAGAAAAAATCATGAGTGAGTTTTACGGTTTTTCAAATCTAATAGGTTTTAACGAAGAAAACCCACCTAAGGTTTTGACCTATGAGAAAGGTCTATTAATCACTGCGGCCGGCCGTCGTGATGGTGAATACGACTACTCCTATCAGACCAAGAATCCGATCATTATTTTGGACAGCCATGACTACGGGAAGCTGCCGATGTATACCGTGCGATACAGCTTGCACGAGCCAGAAGCATTAAATGGCATCATCTATCAGAGGCTGGAGCATTTACTCCAGTTCATCCGTGTCGATAATCACCCCGCCAAGTTTACTGAATTCAAAGAGGCGATATCGGGCGATGCCATCCAGAAACAATATCTTGAAATTTCAACGGAAAATCTTCGGGATTGGTTTAATGGTCTCTGGGCACTGCAAAATCGAAGCCTTCTAATTTCAATCCTGCTGTCCATATTGGTCTTAGTTTTAGAATTGCAAGTCACTCAAATCGTCCTAAGAATCGCCTATGAAACAAAGTCTAAAGAACTTACCGTCAAGAAAGTTTTAGGTTACTCGCTCCTTGAGCGCTACAGTATCTTCTTCTTGTCTACTACGCTAATTTCAGTTCTGGCCCTAGCTTTTGCCATTGGCATTTATCTTTTTAGTGATTTTTCTCTGATCCACTACATGATTTACGGCAGCCTCATCCTTTGGCTCTTAGACAGCACAATTTTATATCATTTAACAAGAAAGAACGATCAATTAGAAATTCAACGGGTGTTGAAGGGAGGAATCTAATTATGAAGAACGCTTTTGTTTCAATTCAAAATCTTCGAAAACAATTTGGCGATAAAGTCCTATTTGATCGCTTTAATTTAGACATAAATGAAGGTGAGTTCTTAGTCATTACCGGTGAAAGTGGTTGTGGCAAAACAACTCTATTGAATATGATTGGCGGACTCGAGCCGGTATCGGAAGGCGCTGTTAGGGTCATGGGCTTTGATATCACTAAAGCTAAGAACTTGCAAAAGTACTATCGGGATATTGTCGGCTTTATCTTTCAAAACTTTGCCTTGATTGAGCAAAAAACAGTCGAAGAAAATCTCAAGATGATTCATAAAAAAGGCCAGAGCGGCCTGTCCATACGCCAAGCCTTGAGGTCCGTAGGCTTGGACGGCAGTCAAAAACAAAAAGTCTTCGCTCTATCAGGGGGCGAGCAGCAGCGCATCGCACTCGCCCGCTTACGGCTTAAAAACTGCCGGCTTATCTTGGCCGACGAGCCTACCGGCTCCCTCGATCGTAAAAACGGGGCAATCGTCATGAATCTTTTGCACCAATTAAACGCTGAAGGCAAGACCGTCATCATGGTCACGCATGATGAGAGCCTCATCCGAGCACAGGATCGACATTTGCTTTTAAGTAAATCTCCTTATAGGAAGCGTGCGAGCAGGACTCGCTCCGGGCTTCCTATTTAAGCACGAGTAAGAGCGATAAATAACAATCCTTGCGGACGTCAACCTGTCTTTCAGCTATTTTTTCAAAGTCTTTGTCAATGGCAAAAGCCAGGACTTTGTCTTCTGATACGACAAGAAGTGTTTTATCTTTGATCGCGCTGATTTGCAAATCAACTCCTAGATCAAAAGACTGAATTTCATGAGTCTTTTTGTCGACTAGAGATACCTTAGAACCCTGGCCGGTAACCGGGTCATTGTGGGTTACAAGGAGCTTATTTCCGTAGCTGAAAATCTCATTAATTCCTTCATCCGCTAAGTCAATTGTTTCAATCTCGTGCGTCTTTGTAGAAATTTTAAGTAATGACTTTAACGGACGATTATCGAGTGAGTGAAGGGAAGCGGTGTAAATGTAGTCTCCATCATAGGCAAACTTATACTGCATGACGCCGTACTCGCTGATGTTTATTTTCTCTTTTTGCTCAAGTTCCGGACTGTAAATATAAAGATAAGCTTCTGGCTCACTCCCTTTTTCATCTATACTGAAGCAATACACTTCGCCGTTTGCCGCCGCAAGTGAATAGGCGTACTCAGCTTCCAAAAGAATCTCGCGAAACGCTTTGCTTTTGCGATCTAAAGCTGAAATATGACTGGTTCCATTCAAAGTGTTCACGGTATAGATATTCTTCTCATCAACGGCCACGTGATTTAAAGCAAGATTATCAATAGGGTATTCTTCTATCGAGCGATCAACTTGGTTCACAGATATGACTAACTTGGAATCACTTCGACCAGTAATACCTCTGGGAATCATATAGCATTCATCCTCAAAACAAATCGGACGTTCAAAGGATGAGCCCAAAGAGGAGTAGCGTAATTTATCACTCGTAATTACTTCGAGCTCGTCATTGTACCAATGGATGTAGCTTTTGTTTTTATTGCTGGATGTCTCAATCAGTCCAAAAGAGATTGACTGAAGATCTTTCTCACTCAGCTTAGTAGCCTGTGGGAATGCGCAAGACACGAGCAGGCTAGCAAGGATAACAAGCAGCGTCACGAGCAGCAGCATTCTTTGCAAAAATTCATTTTTTCTATTTTTTATCTTAGCCATTCCTATTACTCCTTTTCTTTAACCTGTCTTTCAGATGAAATTCAAGATATCCGCAAAATTCTCTCTTTTGTAAAGCAAAAAAGCAGCCCTTTAGCTCACGTCAATACTTGCTAAACTAGTAATAGTATAGCAATAGGCGTCTTGCAATGCTTTCACCTGTAAAATTACTTGGCGTATTTTAAACGTTTTTGATTTACTTTATCTAATAGCTAGAAGAAGCAAGTGAAAGGAGCTGAGTTGGCATGGACAAGTTCGAGGAGGTTTATAAAAATAGCTGCAGCTTTTTGAAATTTAGTGAATGGAACTTAGCCGAAAAGCATTGCTTAACATTATATTTGCATTAATATGGATGGTAAATAGATGGCATATGGAATCCATCATAAATTATTGGAGGTCAAACCATGAGCAAAACGCAAAAGTTAACGATCACCCTGGGCAATCTTGATCTCGCCAAGATTGACCTGCTGGTCGACATGCAATCCTACTCCAGTCGTAGCGATTTCATTCGCGACGCCGTCAGAAATCATTTAAAGTCCTTTGAGCCCGATATAAAAGCCTTCGTCGAAGCGGAGCATGCTTTCAAAGAAAAGGAAGTTGCCGAAATTGGAGGGATCGGGGTCATTGCCCTCAAGCGTGACGATTTGCTTTATTTAAAGGAAAAGCAAATGAAGGCGGACATTATGGTTGTGGGCCTGCTTGCAGTCTCGAAGGATATTGAGCTCGAGCTTGCAAAAGAAACCATTCGGAATATCAAAGTTTACGGAAGCATACGCGGCGGGAAAAAAGTCGTCGCCCTGCTGGAGGAGATGAGGAAGAAATAACAATATGCTCGGGAAAATGCCTCTGGGACTAGGCTTCTTTTAATTTTTTATAAAATTCATATTGCCTCTGATAAGTACCGCCTTTTTGGAGCAGCTCCGCTTGCGTCACTAAGCTTGCTATTTCATAAAGGCAACGCAATTATATTTAGATACCTGGGTGAAAGCATTTTTCTCATAGAAACTTATGGATTTATCACTATTGTCAGTTAGCAAAATAATCTGTCGAACATCTTTATAGCAGTCGAGGATTCTTTTTAGAAAAGTGCTGCCTAAACCAGCGCCTTGGTATGCTTTTAGGACCAAAATATCTTGAATATAAACTATACAGCAATTGTCCCCGACCACCCTCGCTAATCCGACTAAGCGCTCATCATCCCATGCTGTCCAAAGCTTCAAAGAATTTTTCAAGGCTGCTTCTAGCTTCGGGGGATTGGCGGTATATGCCGTCCACGATACATCATTATATAGAGCTAGAACTTGATCTAAGCTCGGCATCACGTCTTCTTTGATGATTATCTTTTTCATCCTAATCCCCTTCTGCGAAAGC
>JAUNVR010000029.1 GCA_030537595.1 Eubacteriales bacterium | reverse complement strand
GAAAGACTATTCCGAAGAGACAAGAATCTATAAATAATTGAATTAAAATATAATCATAGTTTTTAATCATCTTGCTATTCTGGTATTTATCTCCAGAACTTTGAAGAGGGAGGGGACTATGAAATTCACAAAGGCTAGAATCTTTGCTTTAGTCATTGCTTTAGCTTTCCTGCTTTTGAGCTTTTTGATTTATTGGGACGGTCAAAAGTTTTCTGGCGATCTTGCCATCTGTAGCGGAAAACTCTGGTCTGAAGAGCCGGCAATAGATCCAGATTTCGGAGTTGTAAGTCCCAATTTCTTTTTACATCGGGAGGTAGAGTTTTACCAGGTTCTTTCACTTTCTGATGAGGGCTATCCGCTGTATGGCTATAGTAGTCAAAAGTTAAAAGATTTAAGGGTAGATTATGAGGATCTCAATGAGGCCTTCTTTTCCCTACTAGGCACGGTAATCCCGGAGCGTTTTGATGCTCTGATTGAAGACCACAGTTTATCTGATTATCTAATCTTAAAGAATCCAGATCCTGATTTCCCTTATCGCAGTAAGGATTTCTATGAGCCAGCAGAGGTCGGAGATAGTGGCTTTAAATTATCTTCAAAGCTCTTGGACTACTTAAACAGTGATAGTTATTATACGGCTACTCGGCCTACACCGAGATTAGTTTTAACTCGTGAATTGCCGCTCGATTTACCCGAAGATTTAGCTTTAATTAAACGCGATGGACGTTACTTCACGCGAGACTCTGACCCCAGGAACCCCCAGGTCGGTGATATCCGCATTACTTATTATACTATCGATACTGATGCCTTAGGTCCTGTGACTTGCGGTGGCGAGTTAAAAGATGGTCTAATTGGCGGCTCTAATTTCTTGATCTATGATCGCCAGATGAGTGATTCTGAATTTATTGCGGCTGCGCGTAAGACAAAAAAGAGTGGAGCTATTGTGCCCATGATAATTGCTCTAATCACGGGTGGGATTGCGATTGCGCGCTCTATTAAGGCAAAAAAATCGGCATAGTTCAGTTCATTTTCGAAACTTATGCTCAAGCTGCCCTCAATCTTCCTTTTAATTTTCTGCCAAAGTCGTTAAACTGAGACAGGATTCTAACAGTCATAAAGGAGATTATTGCAGGTGTTAAAGTACGGATTCGACCGAGATCTTTATCTCGAGCAGCAGAGTGAATATATCATGGAGCGTGTAAACGCTTATAGCAAGCTTTATTTAGAGTTTGGTGGGAAGCTCATCGGGGATTTACATGCGATGCGTTGTCTACCAGGCTTTGATGCGAATGCGAAGATTAAGCTTCTACACAAGCTGCGCGAGCAGGTCGAAATAATTATCTGTGTTTACGCTGGCGATGTCGAGAATAATAAAATTAGAGGTGATTATGGAACCTCTTATGACCGTGAAGTTTTGCGGATGATCGATGATTTCCGCGCCTGGGATCTAGAAGTTAATTCTGTTGTGATTACGCGCTATGCCGGTGAGCCTGCTGCAGAGCAGCTTTACAATGTACTAAAAGCACGCGGTCTTTCGGTTTATTTTCACAGTAAAACTAAAGGTTATCCCCTGGATGTCGATACTATCGTCTCCCCGGAAGGCTATGGCCAAAATCCTTATATCGAGACGACTAAGCCGCTCGTTGTTTTAACTGCTCCTGGTCCTAATAGTGGGAAGCTTGCGACTTGTCTATCTCAGCTTTATCATGATTCGCAACATGGGATTAAGGCGGGCTATTCAAAGTTCGAGACTTTCCCAGTTTGGAACCTACCTCTGAAGCATCCGGTCAATGTTGCATACGAGTGTGCTACTGCTGACTTACGTGATGTCAATATGATTGATCCCTTCCACTTTGAAAAATATGGGATTTCTACAGTTAATTACAATCGCGATGTGGAGGCCTTTCCGGTCCTGCGCAGAATTTTGACCAAGATTTTAGGGAAAGATTGTCCCTTTGCTTCGCCGACCGAGCTCTCGGTCAATCGAGTTGGTTTCTGTATTACAGATAATGAGGTGGTCGAACATGCTGCAAAGCAGGAGATTATTCGCCGTTATTTTGCAGCAGCCTGCGATTATAAATTGGGCCGTGTTAATTTGGAGACAATGCAGCGTTGTAAGCTCTTGATGGAAGAGCTGAATTTACGAGATGAAGATCGGGCGGTGGTGACTAGGGCCCATGAGTATCTTGCAGAGGTCAAAGCGAGAACCGACATTCCCCCACTGGAATTTCAAGTTGTCGCAGCCATGGAGTTGACGAATGGTAGATTGGTCACTGGCCGAGCTAGTGAACATATGACAGCTACAGCAGCCTGCCTCCTCAACGCACTTAAGGCTTTGGCCGGCTTGAACGATGAATTACACCTCTTAGCTCCTTCTGCGATTGACCCGATGTACCGCTTGAAGGCAGGGGTCTTAAAGCAGCATGATAAGGCGCTAAATTCCCAAGAGGTCTTAATGGCCTTGGCAATTTCTGCGGCGACCAATCCTTTGGCCGACCTGGCCTTAAAGCAATTGCGGAAATTGAAGGCGAGCCAGGGTCATGTCACGGCGATCTTAAAGCAAGCTGAAAAAGATACTTACAGAAATCTCGGAATTGATGTCAGCTGCGACCCGATTTTTGCTTCTGAGAACTTATATTATGATGCTTAGCTTAATTAATGTCATAAAGATTTCACAATAGTTCACATTTACTCTCTTTATCTGACAAATTGCTTCGTTATTATAGAGACATAGAAAAACACCTCTTCATACGTCTCCTCATAAGAAACGGCTCGGAATTTCCGGGCCTTTCTTGCGTTTATCAATAAACTACCCTTTTTCTGCTCACTGTATATATAATGAGAGTAATCAATCAACTTGAAAGGTTAGTTCAGATATGAAGAAAATCAGATTAGATCATTTTACAGATTTTAATTTCCTCTCTGCCCTGGAGGCAGCGGAGGATCAATCAAAGGCTGTATTTGCGCTCTCAAAGGCGAATAAAGAGGAAAATAAATACGAGTCAGACCTCTGGCAGCTCGTCGATGGGAAGGCCACGCGCCTAACTGCTGACGGCAAGGTTTCGGGCTTTACTTGGCTAGACGATGAGAGCATTCTCTTCCCGGCCAAAAGAACTAAGAAAGAAGAAGAGAGCCAGGGTGAGACTCACTACTATCGCCTCTCACTAAAGGGCGGTGAGGCACAGAAGGCCTTTACTGTACCCTTAGCAGTCCAGGCTATTTGGCCCTTGGAGAATGAGCGCTACTTACTTTCAGTCGCTGTCGACCAGAATTGCCCGGATTTCTATAAGCTCAAGGCAAAGGATCGTGAAGCCTATTTCAAAGAGCAGAAAGATTTTGCCTTCAGGCATAAGATGACGCGAATTCCATTCTACTTTAATGGTCGCGGCTTCCTCGACCAGGAGAGTTCAGCACTCTTCCTCTTCTCAGCAAAAAACTCTAAAGTCCTGCCACTTACCCCCTTGGATCTGGATGTGGAAGCTGTTTATGTCCAGAAGGGCAAGGATAAGGCCTACTTTACAGCCAATGATTACAGCAATAAGTCATTAAGATACAATCGGATTTACAGCTTTGATCTGGCCGCTTTATCGACGGTCAAGTTTTCAGAAAAAGAGCTTGCCAAGTTAATTAAAAATGAATATGAAGAGCTGGACTACTCAGTCAGCTATATCTTCCAGGGTGCAGATAAAACCTTTGTCTATGCTTCGGACATGCAGCAGTATGGCTTAAATGAAAGTGCGAAAATCTATACCCTCGAGGCCAAAAAACTTGAGCTCCATTGCGATGATGAGGAAGTACTCTGGAATTCCATGGGCTCGGATGCAGTTCTCTATGGCAGCCCGACTTTGCAGATTATTGATGGCGATTTCTACCACCTCTACGCTTCAGATACCGAGTCAGTTTTAGAGTGCTTTGATAAGCACGGTGAAAAAGTTGAAATCCTGCGCCACCCTGCTAGATTGGATGGCTATGCTTTCATCGACGGAGAGCTCCACTTATTAGCTTTAAGCGAGACTAAGTTACAAGAGATCTATAAGTTGAAGGACGGCGAGTTGAAGCAAGTGACGAAGTTCAACGAAAAGGTTCTGAAAGGGCATTATGTGGCAGAGCCACAGGAATTGCGCCTGGAGACTGAGGCGAAGATTGCCGGCTGGGTTCTGCTGCCGGAAAACTTTGACCCCAAAAAGAAATATCCGGCGATTTTAGACATTCATGGTGGGCCGCGGACAATTTACGGTTCCTGCTTCTTCCACGAGATGCAGTACTGGGTTGCTGAGGGCTATATTGTCTTCTTCTGTAATCCGCGCGGTTCCGATGGTCGTGGTGACGAATTTGCCGATATTCGCGGCCAGTATGGTGGAATTGATTTCGAGGATATTATGGACTTCACTGATGCAGTTTTGGCCAAGTATCCCCAGATTGACAGTGAGCGACTCGGGGTCACCGGAGGTTCCTACGGCGGCTTTATGACGAATTGGATTATTGGTCATACTGATCGCTTTAAGGCGGCGGCAACTCAACGTTCGATCACAAACTGGATTAGCTTCTATGGAACTTCGGATATTTCCTACACCTTTGCCTGCGATCAGAATGCTTGTGATACCTTGAGCGAGGAGGGCTTTATGAAACTTTGGGAGCACTCGCCAATTCGCTACGTCAATAATGTCAAGACTCCAACTTTGATTATTCACTCAGACGCAGACTATCGCTGCCCGGAGGAGCAGGCCTTCCAGCTCTTTACAGCGCTTTTAGATCGCGGTGTTCCGAGTGAGATGTATTTGTTTAAAGATGAGACTCACGAGCTTTCCAGAAGCGGTAAGCCGGAGGGTAGAATCGAGCGTTTACGCCAGATTACCCGCTGGATGGATAAGTATCTGAAGGCTGAGTAGTTCTTTGGATTTAAGGAATTTAGGTAGTGGGGAGGTTTTGCATGAATGAAATTGTTTTAGAAGAAAAAAACTTAGCAAAGGGTGCAGCGGAAGCTCAAGCTTCAAGTGGCCAGGCTTTTCGCCCTGATTTCTCGGCTCTGCGTTTGCAGCCGCACGAATTAAGCAGCATCAAACATGTTGTGGCGATTGCATCGGGTAAGGGCGGGGTAGGTAAATCTACCTTGACCGCACTCACCGCAGTTGGTTTACAAAGAGAAGGGAAGCGCGTTGGGATTCTCGACGCCGACTTGACTGGACCGAGCATCCCTCGGCTTTTCGGGATTGCTGGACAGGCCTTGGGGATGCAACAGGGCTTATTGCCCGTCCCCTCAGCGACGGGGATTGATATTATGTCAATCAATCTAATTCTGCCTCAGGAGACTGCGCCAGTAATTTGGCGTGGGCCGCTTTTGGCTCAGGTGCTGAAGCAATTCTGGGCTGAAACCATCTGGCAGGATTTGGATTACTTGCTGATTGATTTGCCACCAGGGACTGGTGATGTCGCATTGACAATTTTCCAGGCGATTGATTTAAGTGGCATGATTTTAGTGACATCACCGCAGCAGTTGGTCTCGATGATTGTCTCAAAGGCTGTAAATATGGCTGAGAAAATGCAGGTTCCAATCCTCGGTTTAGTCGAGAATATGTCTTATTTCCGCTGTCCGGATACGGGTAAGGAGCATAAGATTTTTGGTGACTCGCATCTCGAGGAGATTGTCTCAGAAGAAAAGCTGGAGCTTTTGGCTAAGATGCCTTTGGATCCTGAATTAGTCGCGCTTGCTGATGCGGGCAAGATTGAGGAAGCTTCGACTGCTGAGATTCAGTATTTGATTGCGAAGCTGCTGAGCTTAGATCAGGCTCCTGAGCCTAATCTACCGAACGAAATTTCCTAGTAAGACTTAAATTTAAGTCGTAAAAACCCGCCGGTTTTGGACGCATCAGCGCTCAGTTCCGGCGGGTTTAATTTTGTTTAGCTCAACTTAGGGCTTTGCAGCTTAAATTCTGGCGACGCCACTTTTTCTTGCGGCTGCTGTAACTGCAGCAGCAACTGCTTCTTTAATTCGTGGATCAAAGGCTTCTGGAATGATGTTTTCAGGGCCTAATTGGTCCTCTCCGATGAGTCCTGCAATAGCTTCTGCGGCAGCAAGTTTCATCTCATCATTGATGTCCTTTGCTCGGCAGTCGAAAGCGCCTCTGAAGACGGCAGGGAAGGCGAGCACATTATTAATTTGATTTGGGAAGTCGGAACGGCCTGTGGCGATGACTTTTGCGCCACCTTTAGCGGCCTCTTCGGGGAAGATTTCGGGCACGGGGTTGGCGCAGGCGAAGATGATGGCATCTTCGTTCATGCTAGCGACCATATCACTGTTGACGCAGTCGGGTACGGACACGCCGATAAAGACATCAGCGCCGACTAAGGCATCGGCTAGCTTCCCGCTTGCTTTCTTGAGGTTAGTGACTTTAGCAATTTCATCCTTTGCTGTATTCATGCCCTCGCTGCGTCCGGCATAAATGAGTCCGCGGCTGTCGCAGATGGAAATATCTTGAGCCCCAGCTGAGAGCAGTAGCTTGGTGATTGCAATCGAGGCAGCACCGGCGCCATTGACTACGATTTTGACTGCTGAGAGTTCCTTCTTGACGACTTTTAAGGCGTTAATTAAGCCGGCATAGGTGACAATGGCTGTGCCATGCTGGTCATCGTGGAAAATCGGGATATCGCAGAGTTCTTTTAACTTTGCCTCAAGTTCGAAGCAGCGTGGGGCGGCAATATCCTCGAGGTTGATCCCGGCAAAGGAGCCGGAAATATTGTAAATGGTGCGCGCCATTTCATCGACATCTTTGGTTTTTAGGCAGAGTGGGAAAGCGTCAACATCGCCAAAGGCTTTAAATAGAGCACACTTTCCCTCCATCACGGGCATCCCAGCTTCTGGACCGATATCGCCGAGGCCGAGTACGGCGGAGCCGTCGGTGACGACCAGAGCTAGGTTCCAGCGCCGGGTCAGTTCGTAAGACTTATTTACATCCTTTTGAATCTCGAGACAGGGCTGAGCAACACCGGGGGTGTAGGCCAAAGAGAGTTCATCCTTGGTCCCAACTGGGACTCGAGCCTTAATTTCCAACTTACCTTGCCACTCGTAATGCTTCTCGAGTGAGCGACTTGCATAATCTTTTTTCTGCATAGCTAAAAACCTCCGCTTTTTAAGCCCGATACAGCTAAAAACTTGCTATTTGGCCGGGAGAATATTGCCGGCGACCAGGCACTTTCGATTATAACAAATCGGCGGATTAAAGTTTCTCCAGACTGAGCTTGACTAAGTTCTACTAGATCGACTTAGCTGGCCCGAGCTTTAGGTAGAAATTTTTATGGACTGCGGGGAGCTTTTAGCTTTTCAATATGGCGTAATTGATTGAGTAAAAAAGCGTTTAATCCCCCGGTCAAATAAGCCAAAATCGCGAGTGGAAATAGTAGGCGTGAAAAATTTATCAAGCCAAAGGCTCGATAAAATAAACTGAGTGCAAATACTTGGCCGACTTGGTGAGCGACTGCTGAGCAGATTGAGAGAAAAGGGAGGGAAAAGAGTCCTGGCCATAAGTAATAGAGACAAAGTACGCTTAAAACAGCTAAAAGGCCCCCGCAAAGACTTAAGCTAAAGGCGATCAGACCGCGACTGAGGAAGGCGAATAGAGCCCGCAAGAGAACTAAGATTACTGCCGTGTAGGCCGGACGGGTAAAGACTGCATACATCACCACTAGATTACTAAAGCCCCAGCGCAAGGGTAGGGGGAGAGGGGGTGGTGGAAGCATTGATTCAAGCCAGGAAAAAACTAGAAGCAGGGCAAAAAGGATTGCTAAATCAGCAACTTGAGCGGCAGAATTAAGCTTTTGACCCTTTGCTTGCATCTAAAAAACTCCTTAATACACAGGCGTGATGAAATCAACTTCAGCGGCGCTGGTCTCGACTCGTAAGAGCAGGTGTTTAGGTAGACAGACTATCTGTTCCCCGGGACGTTTAATCCGGCCTTGGCGTAAGCAATAAGAGTCCGGGCAATCATTAGCGATTATCGCCAAACCTGAGTCATTAAAGGAAAAAATAACCCCCGGTAATTCTTCTAGACTGAATTCCCCATAGGCGCGTTCTTTATGCTTAAAGCGCAAGAGCAGCTCTTGGTCATGATATATGGCGTAACTTAGTTCGGCTGTGCCTGAAGCAGAGCTTCGTCCAATAAAAAACAAGGCTAGAAGCAGAGCGGAGAGAAGCACAATTTCAAGCACTCTCAAAGTAGGCGGTGGGAAAGTCTGTTTTCGCTTCTTTTGCATGGGGATAGTTTAACATAAGCCCTTGTTTTGGGTTAAAAAATGAGCTAAAAATTCAGTTAAAATCCTATAATTATAAATTTGACAGAATAATGAAGAAGAAATTAGTAAATAATAAACGAAGTAAGATTGAGAGCAATACTCTGAAATTCACCTTTAGAATAAATAGATTTTGTGCAACTAGTCATGTCTTTTATAGAAGAGATAAACTTGGCTCGTTAATATGTCTGGCTAATTGCTTTTGCACTTGATTTTAATTTCTCTATAATACATACTTATTAAAACTGGTCGCGGCTGCTGAGTCACAAATTATAAGTAGTTACGACCAAAAATTAATGGAGGAAAATGCACATGAAAAGAATTTTAGCACTTCTCTTGGCTTCTCTCATGCTCTTTACCTTAGTTGCTTGCAACAAAGATAAAGATCCTGAAGTACAAGAGCCGGCAGCCACAGAAGCACCGGCAGACGATGCTACAGCTGATGCTGAAGCACCGGCAGAAGAGGAAGC
>JAUNVR010000012.1:48304-56122 GCA_030537595.1 Eubacteriales bacterium | reverse complement strand
GTTTTTTAGCCGTGGCGTAGACGTCACGGCTTTTTCATCCTCTATTTAGAATAATGACGAATATCCTCGCTATCATCACGGATGGCTTTCTCGTGGATGATTTAGATGCTAAAGTAGAAGGAAGAATTATTGATCCGGCAAAAGTTTAAGTATTCAGAGCAGAGTCCTAGTTATCTCTATAGTAAATTAATTTTTGCAGGCCGGGACTTGCCGTAAGCTGATCTTTCTACTCTGCTTAGTCGCTGAAGCTGGCTTAGATTTCCAATCAGGCGATAGCGTCAGCTGCTCAAACGAGCTGGAGCTGGTAGATTTAAGAGAATAAATATTTAATGGAGGATAAGCATGAAAATTGTCATCTTAGAACCCTTAGCTGTAAGCAAGGATGAGATTTTGAAGGCCGCAGAGCCGATTTTGGCTTTAGGTCACGAAATAATCATTGCAGAAGAAAAACTCGAGACGGTCGAGGAGCAAATTGCCTTTGCCAAAGATGCGGATATTTTGCTAATTGCCAATTCACCGCTGCAGCCGGAGCTGGTGGAGGCCTTAGATCAGCTGAAGCTGATTTCAGTAGCTTTTACCGGGATAGATCACTTGCCCTTAGAGCTCTGTAAAGAGCGTAAGATTACAGTCTGCAATGCCCAGGGCTATGCCACTGATGCCACTGCAGAATTGACCCTGGCCCTAATTTTAGCTGCTTTAAGAAGCCTTGAGGCTTACGCCGAAGCGGCCAAAGCTGGCGCAGCTAGGCCTAATTTAAAGGCGAATACACTGCGCGGTAAAACTGTTGGTATTGTCGGAACTGGAGCAATCGGCCTGCGTTTAGCAGAGCTAGTAAAAGCCTTTGACTGTAAGTTAATCGCATATTCTAGAAGTGAAAAAGAAGAGGCAAAAGCTTTAGGTATTAAATACCTTCCGCTTGAAGAGCTCCTAAAAGAGGCAGATATAGTTTCCTTACATCTGCCTTTGACCGAGGCTAGTGAGGGTTTAATCTCAGAGGCCGAATTAGACTTAATGAAGGAAAGTGCAATTCTGGTCAACTGTGCCAGGGGTGCTCTGGTCGATAATGCCGCCCTCGCTCGAGCCTTAAATGCAGGGAAGATTGCAGCTGCTGCGGTCGATGTTCTAGAATCTGAGCCGCCCTTCCCAAAGGATCATCCCTTGCTGAAAGCAGAGCATCTGACAATCACTCCGCACGTTGCATTCCTGACTGAGGAATCAATGCTCGATAGAGTGCAGATTGTCATGAAAAACATTGAGGCCTGGCTGGCAGGAGAGCCAATCAATGTAAAGCTTTAAAAGCTTAAATTAAAGCGAAAGTAAAGACCCCCGATAAATCTAATCGGGGGTCTTTTGCTTAGCCCTTAAGGGCTATTTTTAAATTAGTACTTTGCCAGTTCTGCTTGCCCAGCCTTTTCCTAATGGCGCCGCTTTAGGGCTAGGAATAAGCTTGCAGCTAGGAGGCTGATTAAGCCGTAGTAGATGGCTGAGCTTGACTCACCGGTGACTGGTACTGGAACGACTGGACCCTGGTGCTTCGCATTATCGACCTTGGCCTCGGTGCTGACTTTGCCTCCGGGGAGTCCTGTGCCGAGCTTGCCGCCAGGATATTCATCATAGACGTAGCCAAAGGGCTGATCGACAATCTGGCCGGAGGTCGGGGGTCTGTAGATCGGGGCGTTAGGATCGAAGGGTGGAACCTCGTTTCGCACCCTATAGCTAAAGGGTAAGCGGAGGATGACTTCACCAGTTTGAGGATCGCGAATTACAAAGTAGGCGGTCCCGCGAGATCCAGGAATTGAAGTGTAGATACTAGCAGGATCTTCGATTTCGACAATCAGCTGTTGACCAGCTCGCGAGGCACTGCATTTCGCTAAGATGCTATTTGGATCCTCATTAATATCGTAGACTACATGAGTCGGAAGGCTGACGCTAAGGCCTGTTTCCTCTGTCTCATTTTCATCCTGATCAGCTAGAACCTTAATGCTGGAGCTTGCAGAGCTTATGAGTCCGGCGTTATTCGTGGCGATTACAGTGATCTGGTACTCACCCGGTGGCAGGGGCTCGCCTGCTGTATAGGGATAAGTCTCCCACTTGTCGCCGTTTTTCTTTAGCACCACGACTTCTTCACTGATGATTCCGCTTTCGGGATCTTCACTAGACCAGGTAAAATTCGGA
Organism: Eubacteriales bacterium; assembly: GCA_030537595.1. Classification (GTDB taxonomy): domain Bacteria; phylum Bacillota; class Clostridia; order Saccharofermentanales; family DTU023; genus JAFAAL01. Next base: position 53,947 of record JAUNVR010000012.1, on the reverse strand, counting down.
TTTTCAGACTCTTTAGCTTCATCCTGATCGGGGGAGCGGAAAATTGTGACCAGCGGTGCGCTCGTATCCCGGAGTACCTGGATTCGTTCACGGTAGAAGTTATTAAAGTCATCACCAACCTCTATTAAGAGCCAGTTTTCTACAGCCGTAGGAACAATTTCCTCATAGCTAAAGACATTATCCCGGAAGCCAAATCCAACAAAGTTGGGATCGAGGTAGCTTTGGCGACGATTCCCGTTTAGGTTGATGAAGGCGCCGAAGCCACGGTCGTCAATATGGGCCTTGACTTCAATATCTACATTATCTTCGTTAGTCCAAATCTTAGCGCTTAGATCTTCTTTGTACTTATCTTCAGCGATACTTTCTAAAATTGGATCATAAAGCGGAGTCGGCTTAATCTCAGTTTTGACCTTTGGTGCGCGTGGATCATAGTAGATTCTTAGTTTCGTGTTGACTACCACGCTGCCATCTTGCAAAGTGACTTTGACGTTGTACTGATTAATTCTATCTTCGCCAATTAGGAATACGACTTTGAAATTTCCATAGATATCGGAGTCAACCTCGACACCATTAATTTCGAGCTTCGAATCTGGATGGGTGAGTTTACCAGTACGTGGGAATTTGTAGCCGTAGCTTAATTTTTCACCAAAGGGTAGTTCTGGATAAATTTCAGGCGGCTCTGCCTGCAGAACTTGCGGGGCTGCGCTTCTGAGACTAATGAATTCAGCGGTAGCTCGACCTTGTGCCTGGCCATCAGGCTCCTCAATCGGCTCTGACTCAGACTCGCTGGGTTCTGGATCCACCACAGGCGGATCCTCTTCGCTTTCGTCTCCGCTGGGTGTAGGCTCTGTTTCGGCCTCAGATTCGCCTGGCTGTTCTGAATCATCCGGACTTTCGTCGACAATTGGCAAGTCTTCGTCTCCCTCTGGATTACTTGGGTCATTTACTTCGGGCTCGTCTTCAGGATTGGATTCTGGATCGAGGGCGTCCTCGTTTTCAATCTCCGTATCCGAGCTGTCTGTTAATTCGTCCTCAGCTGGGAACAGACCAAATTTTTCTAGTGTATCATCATTGAGGAAGTATCTGGGGAATTGGTAGAATTCAATACCTTCGAAGGAGATATAGCCTTTATAACGGGCAAAGGTTGCGGTAAAGTCATCTCCATCAGTACCGATTAAGAATAATTCTTCTGAAGTATTTCCAGCTAAATCCCTAGCCGTGATCATCACAATGTGGCCGTTAACTACACCATCATCAGATTTTTTAATTATACCCGTGTAGACGCCGTCAGAGCCACGTTCCAAAGTACCATTTTCTTTCTGGCTATTACCTGCCAATGGTACTGCGATGTAGCTAATAATTGTTTCTTCTTCACCAGCGTCCGGATCCAAGTGTGCTCGCAATGAAAGAGCAGGGGTATTCTCCGGCACGGTAGTGAAATTGCCGATAACTGTAGGTTGGTCAATGACCAGCCTTGGGGCTTGGAGATCAAGGAGTAGAACTACTTTATCTTTGCGGAAAACACTGCCGTCACTGTGGCTGTACTCACAGTTAAGTTCGTAAGTACCCTCATTCCCAAGCGGGATCAGGTATTGCGAGTCAGCACTACTTGCTGGCGGAATCACCTGGCCGTTTAGGCTCAGTTTAGCTTCGACCGAGGCTGGAGTTATAATTTCCAGCTTGACTTGATAATTACCCGCATCTCCGATAACTGAAGCGGATGATAAATCTGCAATATTGTAGGGCACAAAGACCTTGTGATCAATATCCGGATCGGCTTGATCAGGGGTCGCGTTGAGAGTTTCGTTACCCTTTTGGTAAATGATAAGCTCACTTGTATCGAAATCTCTTATCTGATCAAATTCTAAAGGCTCACTGAGATTTTTGACATAGTCTTCTACCTGGACTTCAAGCTTAGTGTCGAGGGCAGAGTTCAGGTAAGTACTTGCAGAGCTAACTGTTACTGTCCAGAAATCGAATGTATCAGAAGGGGGCGATGCAAATAGATTATTTGGATTAACGGACCGGCCGTTAATCGTCACCTGGATTCCTTTATCCTCGGAGAAGCCGACCCCTGGAGAGCCATCTGCTAAGTCTGGATCTTCGATTAGGAGGGGGATAAATATTCTATCGTTTGCGGCCACATAAAAGGGAGTGAAGATGGCTTCAGGATTACCAGGAATTACGTAATGGTAATTTAGCACGGGAGCCGTAATATCGAGGGCGAAGGGGAGGTCTAGAATCTGCTCGTGGCCATCGCCTGCCAGGTCGGCTTTGATTCGGTAAATGTACTGTCCTTCCTCAGCTTTCTTGTCAATATAGCCACTTTCTGGGTTGTACAGCAGACCGTCCCAAGATGCGAAGCTGAGGTTCACAGAGGAGCTTCTCCTCGCACGCTTGACATAAAAATATGAAGGCGCGGCCCAGCTATTATCGTGCAATAGTTGCCTGAGCTCTTGCTCACCGTTGGCGTCAGCTTTGACAATAAATGCTTCAGCTTTTTTGACTGCTCGGCGTAAAGCAATCTGTGGCCAAATCACATCATGCTCACCATCATCGTTTGGCGAGAAACCCATGGTTTCGAGCTTTAATTCCTTACACAAATATGCTGCTAAGAATTCTGAATAGCCAAATGAAATTATTGTTTCGTAGGGCAATAAGTATTCAGATCCATTGCCTGCAATTACCTCTTTTTGTGATTGATTAACCAGAGTTTTCAAGACTGTCATGCCATTTGTTGTGTTGTACTCGGGATACCAGTACTTGATATTTTCATCGCTCTCAATAGCAAAGCCATTCGGTGCTTTCCAACTGTAATAACGGCCGCCACAACCCTTGTATGCCTCGATCATTGCGTTGCCGGCTACGTCTTCCTTAGACCATTCTCCGTTAAAGCCAAAGAAGGGAATGGATAAGTCGGGCTGTCCTTCGCTAAGTGATTCAAGCAGAATATAGCCTTCAAAGAAGTTATTTTCACTGCCACTTGGATCGAAGCTATAACTTAGTTCAACCGTCTCACCTGCTGCTACGGTAATTTCATCTACACTAGGTACGGCTGCTTCGGCATTAATCTCAAATTCTTCAACGGGTTTACCGGCGACCGTGTTTTCGCTGTAAGCAGCTTGAGGCTTGAGCTTGAATTTAATCTCTTTATCACCGTAGTTGCTTAAGCTCAAGGGAGCATTAACAGGGCCAGAGAAAGCGCCCAATTCTATTACGGCCTGGCCATTAGATAAGGCGTAAATACGGCTGTCAATTGCACGTTTTACCTTCATTAAGCCGGAGCCTTGCTGGCGGGGGCTGTACGGGATGCCGTTCGGGGCTATTGTTGGTACTGAGGTGTTCATTAAAACAGCTTTGATTAGCTCGGGCCGATTTAGCCCCTTCTCTTGCATGGCTTGCTTAATTAGTGCGGCAGCGCCTGCAACGTGAGGACAAGCCATTGATGTTCCGCTAGATGTGCTGTATTCCTCTCCTCCCTCATCAACGGAAGAGTAAATATTCCCACCGGGGGCAGAAATTTCAGGTTTTAACTTTAACTCAATGGTTGGGCCCCAGGAGGTAAATGCGGACATAGCACCGGCTTCGCTGCTGGGAATTGCAATTTTATTATCTGTGAAGCGGATAGTCACATTTTTACCTTCATTTAGCGCAGCTTTTAGGATTCTGCCAGGCTCCATAAAGGCTGCGAAAACACCAATTGTGACATCTTCAGGATGTTCCACTCCGAAACCCATGAACTGACTGGTGATGTTAACGTTCTGGTAAATGATAATTGCTTCGGCACCAGCTTCTTGGGCGTTCAAAATTTTATCTTGGAAGGTAATCTCCCCGCGCTCTACGAGGGCTACCTTTCCACTCAGATCTGCTGGGAAGCTCTCTTTTTTGCCGAGACCACAGTCCACGAGCTCGTATGCTGGGCCGCTTAATTCTGTAATGCTTCGACCAAAGCTCTGCGGCCCAAGTGGCAATCGATTCTCTTGCTCCTGATCAATTTGATAGAAGGATTCTGCTGTGATAAAGGCTGTGTTCTGTACAGAGGCAACGGCTAATGCTTCGGGGAAGTTAGCTGGGCTACCAGCAATACCGCTGTCTTTCAAGCCCATTGTGTTGATTTCGTCGCCTGAATCACTGGAGCTTAGACCTTCATTGCCGTTAGCAACAACTACAAGTGTGCCGGCCGCATTGGCTCTGGCAATTGCTTCAGAGTAGGAGCCGTTTTCTGCAACTACCGCACTAGGTGAACCTAGGGACATCGAGATCACGTCTGCCCCGAGGGCAACAGCTTCTTCTATGGCGAGGATTACGTCGTCCGAATAGGCACCCCCCCCCCCATCAGAAAAGACCTTTAAATTAAGGATTTGTGCTTCCGGAGCAACGCCGGTAATCTGTTTCCCATAGGGCTGGTCCGGGCTGGTATTGCCAGCGATGATTCCGGCGCAGTGTAGTCCGTGGCTACCTGTGTTTGCTTCGATATCAGTGACGTCAGATAAATCGACGTAGTTAAAGGCGTAGGGGATCTTCTCGTTGACATATCTGCCGAGCAAGCCCTTTTCCTGAATTAACTGTTCTACTTTTTCGCGGCTTAATTTGACCTGGGTGCCTTCAGAAATACGCATTGCTGGGTGGCTTGCGGTTACTCCAGTATCGATTACTGCAATTACCATTCCTTCACCCTTTAAGCCATATTCTGCGGCGACCTCCTTAACTTCCGTCATGCCGACCGCATTCATAATTTTCAAGTCAAAGCGGGGTACTTCCTCAACCTTAATCACGCCAGGTAAATGTTGGATTGCAGAAATTTTACTCCGGCGGCAGGACAGGCTGAGAGAGTTCAGCAAAGAGAAATCATGTCTGAACTGAACTTCTGTCAGGGTATCAGAGATCAGCTCTTTTATAGCCTCGAGATTAGCTCCGGGCTCAAAGCTGACCATCACGCGGATAAGCTCATCTTCGGAGCGATTAAGCTCTCGGGCATAGTCCTCAAGTAGCTCTTGCTCCTCCTGATATTCGGCCCTGCTAGCCATTTCCTTTTCTACCTTGGCAAGAATCTCCTCGCGCAAGGACTCCATTAATTCCACTTCTTGCTGATTCAAGCTAGTTTGTGGATTTTCGACTTGTTCAGCCAAAACGCTTGCCGGCCCTAATAAAAGGCTGACAACTAGTAGCAAGCTGAAAAAACTTCTTAATATTTCGTGTCTTTTCTTCCTCTTCATGCTCTTACTCCTTGTATAAAGTAGTTCTAAGTAACACAAAGGCTTCGCCCATTAATAGATGATGAATAAATGAGCGAAGCTTTGCATAAACTCTTGTTTTGATATTATCAGCAAAAATTTCTCTTTTCAAGGACTTTACCTTTATGTTGCAGATTTATTACAAGAAATAAGCTGAATATAGCTTTTAGTATGTGATTTCATATAAAAATACTCATCAAAAGAAAAAGCAGATGGATGACTACTCATAAGTTAATCATGCCTATCTTGTGATAATATTAATTAAAGCTTTGGCCGTAAAATGCTGGATTCAGGAGGGAAAGATGAGTCTTAATTGCTTTAAATTTAAGTCGCTGGTCTCGATTTTGCTTTTAACCATGCTCCTGAGCTTAACTGCTTGTGTGCAACTAGAGGCAGATCGACTGAGCGA
>JAUNVR010000012.1:14834-48204 GCA_030537595.1 Eubacteriales bacterium | reverse complement strand
AGAGGCAGATCGACTGAGCGAAGTCACGTTGGCGTCAGAGCCAGATCGGCAAGAAGATTCAGCGACTCAGGCTGAACCGACAGAGGATTTAGACTGGGAGCGAATAGAACCCGATTTGAATCTAGATTTAGGGACTGACTTAGAAGGTGATGAAATGGATGATGAATTGGCTGAGAAATTAGCAATCCTAAAAGAGCAAATCGAATTGCTAAAACGACAGGGAAAGCTTCCAGAGAACTACTCTGAAGGGCTAGGAGGGGAGCTGATTAACTTTACTGCCTTCCTCAGTCGAGATAATAGCCTAGAGGGGCAAAATACGATTGCTAGGCGTAGCTCTTCGATTACAGAGCTGCAGTCTCTTGAGGACTTAGAGCGTGTCCTCGAATCCGATCAGGCCAGCGCTCAAGCCTTAGTCGGTCAGGATTTAGAGAAACTCTGGGCTGAGGAGCGCTTCTTTATTGTTTTAACTTATAGTAGTTCAGGTACGCTGAAAGTTGTGCCGAAGCAGATAATCCCCAAGGATGAAGAAGAGGCTTTACTCTACCTCGGCTACCAGGCTGGGCGCCAAGGCCAGCTCAATACCACAGACATGGCTGCCTGGCGGATTTTACTAAAAGTCCCACGCGCAGAATTAGCTGATAGGGAACTATTAATTGCCGGGGAAAGCAGAAAAGAGGCAGCGCCTCAGAAGTACTACAAATAATCTTCTTTCTCACTAAGCTGCTTCACCAGCTTAACCTCAGGTTCAGTAGGTGTGGCAAAGTTAGGCAGGAAGCGGTCGGTGTTGGTCAGTGTCAGCAGTAATAAGGAGAGCACCGAAACCATTGCCATGTAGTTATGCCTGACCATTTTGGCAAAGCTAAATTCAGCCAAGGGATAAATCATTGCCGAAACTGATAAGAAGTAGTGGATAAAAACATGCCAGGGAATAAATTGGGAACCAAAGATACCTAGGGCAGAGGAGAAGGTTGCGTTTCTGAAGCGTAATTTCTCCTTTGCCTCCTCTGGGCCTTCCACGCTTTCTTCAGTAATATCTCGCACGATAGGTCCGATGGTCACAATCTGGGCCATCTCATCGGCGAGGGCAGCGTTGCCAAAGAAGCTCAAAACGCCATTCCAGAACATTAAATGCCGAACTTTTTTAGAAAGCTTAAAGGTCAGCCTAGTCAGCGGTCTAAAGGCGTCCATTTTGGCCATGATACCGCCAAAGGCCCCAACCCAAGCCATCATAATAATGACCCAGGAGCCGGCGGAAGAGAAGCCGTTTTGTAAGAGCTCGAGGAAGTTTGAAGTGCTGGTAATTGTCCCGGCAATGGTGCCGAGGATATAGGCAGAAATAATTCCGGCCAAGAGGCAGAGCAGGGTCGGAACCTTGAGGAAGGCGGCCGAAATGACAATGATAATCGGGAGAATCATATAAATGGGTACGCCGCTTTCAACCTGTTGTAAAAGCTGGATTGCGGCCGGCCGCTCGCTCTCCAAAACCTGCCAAGTCTCGCTCGGAATTGAGGCGACTGCGGCACTGCCATCCACCGGTGCATTAGAAAAATCACGCGTGGCCCAGAAGAAAAGGCAGGAAGTTAGGACTAGGCAGAGCATCGACCAGGCCCACTGATTGCGCAATCTGCCGGTGATGTCGACGCGATGAATACCGGAACTGACCACGGTGGTATCGGAGATTAGGCCGAGGTTATCGCCAAAGCAGGAGCCGCCGGCCACCGCCGCCATGGTGATGTGGACGTCGCCGCCAGTGATATGGCTCAGCCAGATAAAAATCGGCGCCGTCGCAGCAAAGGTACCCCAGGAAGTTCCGGTAGCTAGGGATAAGAGGGCGCTGACCAAGAAGGAAACGAGGGCTACAGTGCGGGCAGAAAGGCCCCAGTTGAGGCTGACCGTGATGATACTCGCGCCAACTCCTGAGGCCATGAAGACGTCAGCCATGGCATAAGCCATCATCAGAATAAAAAAGACAAGCTGCATCTCTTTGACATTGTCGAGAGCTGCAGCTATAGATCGGTTGACTGAAATTCTACAAGTTAGCCAGGCTACGATGCAGGCAAAAATTGTAGCGAGAGGAGCGATAATTAAGATATCCAATGAGAAGCCAAAGTAATTACTGAGGGTCGGGATGTTGGAAATCATCATTAGACCGGCCAAAAAGAGGACGGGTGTCAGTTTCACAAAGGCTCTAAGGCGCGGGCGATCTTTAGCCACCCAACGTGCCAGGCGGTGGTTCCTAAACTTTTGCATAAGCACCTCTTCAGTGCGTTTATTTAGGCCTTCTTATTTAACGCTTTGTAAAGTTTAATTGTTGCGCAGTTGTTGCTGACGGAAATCCTTTGGGCTCAGGCCAAAGCGCCGCTTGAAAGTGGTCGAGAACTTCGAGCTGGTGTTAAAGCCGGAACGTCTGGCGACATCTTTAACCGGCAGGTCAGTCTCAGTTAAAAGCTCATGAGCTGCGCGCAAGCTGTACTCGCGGATAAAGCGTCCCGGAGCCTGACCATAAACTTGTTCGAAAAGCTCGTAAAACTCCCCAGTTCCAAGCCCACTTTCTTGGATTAATTTGGGCAAAGTAACATCACCCTCAGCACGCCCCATAATAATCGAATCGACCTTATTTCGCAAGCCTTCAATGACCTCAGGCGCAAAGGTTTTAAGGGAAATTGGCTTGAGTCTCGGGCCGCAAATTAGAAGCCGCATAATTTCCATGGCCTTTAATTGCATATAGGCTGCATCCTCCAGCACTTCAATCTCATAGAGATTATATAGGAGTTTTCCGATATCTCCGTTGTCGCTAGTCAGCAGAATTCCACTTTCGTCAATGTAGCGCTCCTTAATCGACTCGGGATTAATCTCGAGCTGATCGAGGATTTTAATTGTCACATCTTCCATTTCCTGAGTGTTGATGATGATTGAAACGCCGCGGTAGACTCCTTGGGGGAATTTATAGTGAGTGTAGTATCTACTGCCGTCATTGATGCCAATCTGCCCCCGGTTTAAATAAGAGACCTGAAGCTCTTTTTCCTTCGCCTTCGGGTGGTGGTAGGACTCAATACAACCCTCGAGACAGTGGTCAATCCGAAAATCCCAATTCCGATTGTGCTTATTGCTGATTTTACTTTGGCGATCACCCTTATAGAACATGTACTCAATTGAAAAGCCGGGGCAGACGGCGTAGCGGAAAAATATTGGCTCGCTTTTCGTACCTTCCTCAATTAAACCATTAGCCAGTTCGCCAATCCGCTCGGCTTCCTCAGCTAAAAGCACCTTTGTAATGCTTTTTCTAGGACTAAAATCCAAGATGTCAGAGTTTGTCTCGTCTTGTAAATTATCAAAGTCCTGTTCGTAGTCAAATGCCAAATTTTCAGACATAGTAGCACTCCTTCAAAGTTCAGTTAAAAGCTTTTAACTAGGGCCTTGTAAAATAAAAGGTCGTTAATGCTAGTTTTTATTAAACTTTGGGTTGCCGAGAACCCTTCCTTACAATTCTTTATCCGAAATTTTGAAATAAGCCCTAAGTCTAAATTGAAAATAGAATTGAGCGCTTCTCCAGATGCATTCTCAATTTTTCAAATTTACTTTAAGCAATTTAATGTATTATTTCGCTTCCGAATTGACTAAATTGTATAACCCTACGGTATCCATTTTATCTTTATATGAATTAATGTCAATCTCTCCCAGATGGGATTATTGAAATGACGAGATTTAACTCTGATTTTCGCAGCAAATAACCTTGCTCTTCTGCTTTCAGCTGTGGCAAAGTATGGGGAGAAAACTTGAGCAGATTTAAAGCGCAATCAGTATAGATTTAGGAGCTCGGAAATGATTAGTACAATTGAAGTTTATCCAGAAACTAAGGCTGAGTGGAATTTATTGAGAGAATATGGGCGGGATCGAATCCGGATTCACCGCCTCGAAGCCTTTGATACATTTATTGATGTTCATGAATTCGGCGCCGCCTTGACTAGCTTCTTTCACTCCGGACAGCAGGCAATTGTGGCCTATGCGGACCCCTTTGCCTATTTGGCCCCGGAGACTGATTATCTCGGGGTCTGCCTGACCCCATTTGCGGGGCGGCTGAACACCGAGGGCGAGGCTGTGCAGAACTACCTTTGTGGAATCGATCTACCGCCGCTGTTACTCCATAGTGGAGAGCAGGGGGGCGCACGCAGGTTCTGGGACTTAGTTGAACAGAGTGGGAACTCTATGACTTTGGCATATACGGTCGAAGATGGGGCTGATGGCTTTTGTGGCAAGCGGCGCTTCTCCGTGCGCTATGCCCTTACTGGCCCCGGTGAGCTCGAGCTCTATCTGCGCTGTGAAAGTGATCGCGAAACGATTGCGAATATTGGTTTTCACCCTTACTTTAATCTCTCGAAGTATCCGGATATTAATCTTCATGAGCTGCGCATCTATGCTGAGGAGATCTATTTGACCGATGAGCGAATGTTACCAAAGTGGGAGTGTCGCTATCCGACACAGGGTTCAATGCTGGACTTTTGTCCGCGCAGTAAGTGCCGCAAGCAATTACAGCAAAGTCTAAAATATGCCCGCAGTCAGGCCGGCGAAAAGCCCGCAGCTGAGCAGGCAGATGAGAGCCCAGAGCAAGCTGAGATCAGGGCTTCTCTAGCGCAGTTTGCGGGCCTAGATCACTACTTTATTACCCAGCCAAAGCCGCAGGAAGCAGAAAGTGAGAAGGGCGAGCTGAGGCGGCAAGTCAGAGTTTACGCCCCAGACACCCAGTCAATCCTGGAGCTTTTAAGTGATGCCCCGGGAGTAGTTGTTTACAGTGGGCAACACTGTGGGAAGTATGAGGAAGTGCCTAAGCCACGGGACTTAAATGCCAATCGCTTAGTCACGGCCTACTGTGCCCTGGCAATCGAGCCGCAGATGGTCCCGGACGGCCCGAATAATCCTGAGCTTTTACAAGACTATATCGTCAGCCCAGAAAAGCCGCAGGAGCGGCGCATCATCTACCGACTTACGCCGCCGGAGGATTTACGTCATGGGCCAGATACTGCTGATTTCAAAATCTTTGATGATCCCTTGGCATAAGGCTCTGGCCTAGTCTCCAGACTCGCTCAGATCCTGCTCGTCTAGATAGAGCTCGCGGAGCAGCTGGACGGCTGCCTTAACTGGCATCCCGACCTCCAGTTCAGGGCGGTAATGCATTTCTAAAACTAGCTTGTCTAGCTGACTGAGCTCAGTCTCAGTAGCAGCATAGGCGAGGGCGCTGTCATCTGCCCTAAACTCACTGTTATAGAGGCCAAAAAGTGGCAGTAGGCCGTGGCAGAGGTCGGCCTTACGGCCTGCCAGATCTTGCTCAGAATTGACGCCCAGTTTAGCCAGGAAGAGTTCGAAGCTGGGCTCGCTCTTCCAATTGATAAACCAGAGAAAGTTCTCAATTGCTTCGCCTGTACCATAAATCTCGGCTAAGGCAAGGGGTTCCCCAAATTGAATCTCAATACTTTCTGGGCTAAGTTCAGTAGCGAGCTCTAGTTGAGGAAAGTTATCCAGCTCATTAAGTTCTGCCATCAGGGCTTCAAGATAGGCCTGATCCTCGGGTGTGTACTTTCCTTCTAAGATTATGGGGATGCTTCTACTTTCCCAGCGTTTAAGACTCGCTGTTTCAGGGTCAGTTTCAGTGTAAAGTGCTAATTTGGCATAGCGCTCTATGCCTGCTTGAAGAAATTCGCTGTCTAAGTCAGCGCGCCTTGCGTAGAAGCTTTGCTCAAGCTCCTGACTTTCTTGCTCCTCAGTATTTTCGACTTCCTGCTTTGGCTCGAGTTTTAATTCTTCACAGCCACCGAGCGCTAGGACTACTGTTAAAGAGAGCAGAAGGGCGAGTAGGGCTTTAAAATTCTTACTAAGCTTATTCAAAGTGGGCACCTCCCTAGGACTGACTCGATTTATTCAGATTAAATCAAAAAAATCCGAATCTTTAGTCAGACTGCTTAAATCTTACCGTAGCCAGACAGTTCTTTTCAAAGCTTTAGGGGAAGCATGGTAGAATAGTAGAGCTCTGTATTGAGAAATTGAGAGAGGTTATTTAGATGAACAAAAATAAAAAGATTTTAATTAAGATTAAAGACGGCGGCGAAATGCTGCTAGAGTTACTGCCGGATAAGGCTCCGATTACAGTTGAGAATTTTCTCAAGTTAGTGGAAGAGGGCTTCTATGATGGGCTCACCTTCCACCGGATTATTTCCGGCTTCATGATCCAAGGCGGCGATCCGTCTGGTAACGGTACCGGTGGCTCTAAGGATAAGATTAAAGGTGAGTTTGGCAACAATGGCGTGCCGAATGACTTATCTCACGAGCGGGGTGTAATTTCCATGGCTAGAGCGATGGATCCGAACTCTGCTTCATCGCAGTTCTTTATCTGCCACGCTGATGCCCTTTTCCTCGACGGTGACTATGCTGCCTTTGGCCGGATGCTCGAAGGTTTCGAGGAGTTAGACCGACTCGCAGCTTTAGAAACCAATGCCCGCGACTATCCTCTAGAGGTTCCGGTAATTGAAAAGATTACTCTTCTCGAGGACTAAGCTAGGCCTATCGAAGCAAGTAAAAAACCGAGTCCATTTTCGGACTCGGTTTTAATTTGCTTTAAATTGAGCTGATTAAACTAGTGATTGCAGAGGGAGAGGGCCAGGTTATCCCAGGGTGGGATGGTGATTGCTTCTTCCTCTAAGCCCTTCAGGTACTCTTCTGGGATGTACTTTTTATCGACGATTGCCTCGAAGGTATATTCGATGAACCATTCGTGGCTCATTGAGAAGGTGCCTTTTTTACCGAGGTCGTCACCCCAGGAGTTTTCGACCTTCCAGAAGAGGGGCTTGCCTGCTTCATCGAGGTCGACACCGGTAATGTTCATGGCGTGGGTTGCGCCAGAGTAGCCGCAGGCAAAGCGCTCAGCCTTAGTGAATTCACCAATCGGCGGCAGGACTTCGTCGTAGTTGAAGAGCTGCTTATCGAGGATGCCGAGCTTGCGGTCAATGTCCTTACCTACGTCACAGGCATACCAGACGGGGACGCCGTCTTTGACCGAGGCGAGTACGGCTTCGGCTAAGACTTCAATCGGCACATTGAGACCGCCAGCAGGGGCTGCTTCGTAGACTGAGCGGGCATCTGCCAGCTCGAGTACCCGGCCGTGAGGGTAGAGGTCACGGGGGTCGGAGATCAGATTGATTCTTTTATCTAATTCTTCAGCGCCAATGTACTGTTCAAAGAATTCCAGCGGAGTCAGTTTTTCCAGGCGGTGGAATTTCTTATCCTTATCACGGTAGCTAAAGTTGAACTCGGTGACAGGATGGCCGAGGGACTTGACTGCGATATTGTAGACTTCCTCGAGGGCGCTGTCTTTAAGCTTGCGCAGTTCTTTATTCTCGGCACCCTCAGCCTTGGCCTTACGGATTGCCATGGCCGAGCGCTTTAGCCGGTAGTCCATCTGCTTGGTGAACATATAGGATTCGCCGGAGTGGAAGCTCTCGGGAGCTGCTGCCTTCGGGACTAGACCATATTTTTTGCAGAGGGGAACGAAGTAATTCCAATATCCGCCGTCATAGACAGTTGCGTCGAAGATCAGCTGGGTTTCGCGGTCGAGCAAATCACGGTCGGCGGTCTTGATTACGTTTTCGAGGAAGGTGTTAGCCTTTTCCAGCTTGTCGTAAAAGTAGAGGTGGGTTTCAGAGAATTCGAAGCTTTCGACATTCAATTTTTCCATCACCATTTGCCGCAGACTGTTCAAAGCGGCGAAGTACCAGCAGCGGCCAGACTTGCGCTGGTTGGTCGGCTCACCTTGCTTACATTCATCGGAGAAGAGGAAGGTGTGTTGCTTTACAGTTGCCGGGTTGAGTGTGCTTTGGTCGATGCCGACTCCCATAATCGCGGCCTCTGTGGCCTGGTTAATGGGGTTTTGGGCATAAGCTTTAGCGTAGCGCTCAAGCTGTTTCGAAGTAATTTTTTGGGTTACGTCAGCCATATTAGCTCCTTAAAATAAATATATTCAGTGCTGCAGCGGTGGGCTCAAATTAACTGTCTTAGTCGAGTCTTTCTTCCTAAGCGCTTAATTGATTGAGCAGAGGGAACCGCATTTGTGCTTAGCAGCGACTAACTAATCTCAATTTAGACTCTTTTTCTCTTTTTGGCTAGTCCAGTTAAAATCTAGAGATTTTTTGGCCAAGATTCTGCTATCATATGAAGCATGAGTGAGACAATTTTAGAATACATACAAGGACTCTTTTTAATCTGCTTTTCTTTACTAGGAGTCTACCGCATGATCCTTAGAGAAGACAGCAATCGGCGTTGGGGTAAGTTTTTACACCTCGCTTTTTTACTCTCTGCGAGTGTTGCGCTGCTCTTTTTAGCCCAGGGAAAAATCCTCTTTATCTGCCTCGGACTGCCTCTGATTCTGATTCTGGAGCGTTCCTTTAGTGAGCGCAAGAATTATCTGAGTCTGGCCTTTGGCCTGCCCTTGAGCTGTGCCCTCCTGGCCCTAGCAAAGGCTCTAGTGCAGATTTTGAATACCTTTGTCCTCGGCAATTTTTATCCCTTGCCACTGCTGCTAATCCTCTGCGGCTGCCTTTTCCTGAAGCCGCTCCGGACGCCTAGGCAGCTGCGCCGCTTGGAGCTGACGGGTGAAGGTTTCTTCCAGGACGAGCCAATCCAGCTGTGGATTCTCTGCCTGCTTTCAGGCCTGGTCGGGCTACTTTACCTCAGTTTGCGCCCCCTCGGCTTAACTTGGGATGCCTGCCATACTCCGGCCTGGGAAATCTGCATGAGCTTAATCATGCTGAGCCTCTTCCTCGTGATTTATTATTTTGACGAGTGTTTTCAAGCAGCTCTCGGCCAAAGGCGGCTGAGTCTGGCTGAAGACTCTGCCTGTCAGCTATATAAGGCCTTTTTAAGCGCCCGGCTGTTCCCCGATGTGCCGCCAGAAAGCTGGCCCAAGGTGCAGCAGATCCTGGCCGAGCAAAGCGCAGAAGAGTTAGCAGAGTTTCAGCGTGTGCTAGTGCCGTTTCTGGATTTTGCCAGTGGCAGTTTACGCCGTCACTTCGACTTTGAAACAGCGCCTAGCCTAGTCTTTGAACTGAAGCCAATTGAGGCTGGACTGCGTTTTCAACTCTTTGGCAATGGGGTCGCAAAGAGCCCTCAGCCTGAGGACTTAGAAGCTGAGCGCAAGAGCTTAGCTGACTTGCAGATTTTCCTCCGTGAAACTAAGTCGCGCTACTTTGAGGAGGAGCTGAATGGCCGCCGCCGCATGGTCTTAGAGATTAGGGCTGAGCAGCCTGAATAACTGCTTTGAGAGCGGAGTTTAGAAGCTCTTGCTCGAAACTATCACGTACCGCTATACGATAACTGTTCTCGGGGGCTCCGGGAACAGTTTTTAATTGGCGGATGTAAATTGGCTTTTTTGCGGCCAAGAGCCGGGCGGCTAAATTACTTTCAGAGCAGCAAAAGGCGATGAAATTAGCCTCCCCAGTAATCTGGCTAAAGATTTCCCGGCCAAAGCTGCGATTCAAGGCTTTGAGGGCCTGTTTCTGTCTGAGCCGAAGTGCCTGGATTTTTAGGCGCTCTTCTTCCTGCTCTGCTGCGGGGAGCTTGAGCGCAGCTAAGCCGGCAAGTTCAGCCGGATAATTTAGTGGCCAGGGGGGAGTTAATTCACTTAGTTTTTTATTTAGCTCGCAATTAGCGGAGTGCAGGTAACCCAGGCGGAGGCCAGGAATACTGTAAAACTTAGTTAAAGAATAGAGGCAGACCAGCTGCTCTCTGGCGCCTGGGATTTTTGCTGCAAGCTTTTCGATATCATAGCGAGCAGCGCGCTCAGCGGGCAGAAAGTTTAAAAAGCACTGATCGACAATTAAGAACTTTTGCAGCTCAACAGCACGCCTTAAAAGCGCTTCAAGTTCTGCTGGCGCGTAGAGTAGACCGCTAGGATTATTCGGATGGCAAAGGAGCAAGGCTTCCTCTTCTTCCTGCCAGCATGATGCGAGGTCGACCGGCTCTGAACTGTAGATATGATTTACTGTCTTGAGCTCCCACTCGGCAGCCTTGAAGGCTCTCGCATAGGCTGAGAAGTTGGGTAGGGGGAGGCAGACAGCTTCGCCTTGTGGCCGGATTAAGCGAAGGGCCAGGGCGAGGCGAGTAATTAAGTCTGCGGCACCATGGCCGATAAAAATTTCAGCGGCAGGGAGCTGCTTGGCCCTGGCTAAGGCCTGGATTAAATCCCTGGGCTCGGGGTCCGGATAGCGGCTAATCTGATCGAGCTTAGTCCGAATAGCTGCTAGGATTTCAGGGGCTGGGGCAAAGGGGTTGAGATTCGCAGAAAAGTCTAAAATCTCGGACTCCTTACAGCCTATGATCTGAGCTAGTGGCCTTAAATCTCCACCGTGTGGCATCTGATCTAGGGCCTTAGTTAGGGCTTTAATTTTTGCAGCTTGAACTTCTTGCATTGAGCTCTCCTAAATCGCTTATTCCTGCTTAGGCTCAGTTTCAGCTTGCGGCTCAGAGTCCGATTCGAGTAGATTCGGCTCTGGGCTTTCAGGCTGGCTTGGGGCGAGGGGCTTTAGATTCGCCAACTCGGTAATTTCGAGGAGGCCAGCTGCCTCGTGCTGACTACAGATTTCGCTGACCTTTGCAGCGAGGAGGTGGCAGAAGGCTTGGCAACCGAGAGGGTCTGAGGGATGGATTAGATCATCCATAAAGAACTCCGGGTGGTTCTTCGAGTTTTTATCCCACTCGACCAGCCAGACCTGCTCGTGCTTTGCGGCAAAATTACGCAGGTCATTATTGCGGTATTCTTCCTGGCCTGGGTAAGGCAGGGCAATTGTCACAATCAGCATCGGTTTACCGTCGAGGTCCTGCCAAACTTTTTCGAGCTGCTCAGTCACCACATCGCCATTAGTACTGAGGGCGACAATCAGCATTTCCCCGATTAGGTCGTAGGACTTTAATTCGGAGTAAATCTGCCACAGATCACTCATTTGACGATTCGAGAGGGCATCGAGGTAGAGGAAGGGCAGGTAAGGCTCGATGTGGTAACTTGCAATTACTGAAACCGAGTCACCAATCATGCTCAGCGGAATATGGCGGTAGCGCCAGTATGCATCGAGGTCGAGCTTGAAGCCCGGGTCAGCTAGGCTCCTAAGATTATTAATTTGCGCAATTAGGCTCTGCTCTAAGTAGTTTTTCTGCTCACTACTCAGCTGCGGGATTTCCGGGAGGCGAATTTGATGCTTCAAGGCCCAGCCACCTGGGCCAGTTGCCGTGGGCTTTTGCTCAGTCGGCTGAGTCTCCTGCTTGCTCTCCTGCTCAGCCCGGAAGCGGGCAGCTTCCTTGCGCCGTTGAAGCTCAGCCATCCGCGCCTCGCGGTTTTGCTCTTGGAGGCTCTCCTGGGCCTCGATTCTGGCCTGCATCTGGCGTAGCTCCTCGCCCCCGCTGACGCGATAAATCTGCTGCCAGGGTAGGCAGAGTAAAAGCAGGCCTAGAGCCAGGGAGATTGCCCGGCTCGGGTGCTGCCAGAAAGCCCTTAGAGCTGTAGAGCCATGACTCGAGAACTCTCTACTCTTTTCTTGCCAGAGTTTTTTACAAAGCTTAGTCAGGAGGCGGCAAAGCTCTGCCACGAAAAAGCTTAAAGCAAGGCTAATTAGAGGATAGGCCCAGGCCGGAAGCTCGACAAAGGCCAGATACCTTTCCACAAAGCGCATGATCGGGTAGTGCCAGAGGTAGAGGAGGTAGCTTTGGCCAGCGAGGTATTGAATCACACGGCTGCGGCCGAGACTTGCCAGCCAGTTATCGGAACTTGCGGTCAAAATCATCACTAGAGCGAAAATTAAGGCGTAGACGAAGAGGGCAGCGCGCAAGACTAGTTCTAGCGGGAGCGGATAAAAGAAAGAAAGGAAGAGTAGGATGCTAAAGGCGAGGGCGGCAAAGTTTAAAAGAAAGTGCTGGACTTTCGTCAGGAAATCGGCCGGCTGCTGGGCCAGTCTGTCCTCAGCAGCTAGCTGCCCAGGGCTAAGCCTTTCCTCTGCGGGGCTTTTTACAGGCCAAAACTCGTGCCTAATTAGCGCCGCAATCAGCCCGATGCCAAAGGCACTAAAGCGGGTGTCAAAACCGTAGTAGAGGCGGCTGGGCTCGAGCTCAGGGCTGTAGAGAAGATTTAGCCAGATCAGGGAGATTAGGGTCAAAAGGATAAAGAGAATCAGCCAGAGATCGCGGTTTCGGCGACTGTAGAAGCGGTAGATCAGGCAGTAAAAGAAGAGGTAGAACTGAAGTTCTAAAGAGAGGGCCCAGAGGTGGACTAGGGGCTTTAGATAGCCTGCACCCTCGAAGTAGGACTCGCCTTTTAGAATCTGATAAAGATTGTTTCCGCCGACTAGGGCTGAGCGCAATTGTCCGGCAAAATTATCTAAAAACTCCGGGAAGGAGATAATCATAATCAGCCCGACGATACTCAGCATCAGAACTAGGGGCGGATAGATTTTGACAATCCGGCGCAGGAGATTCTCGCTAATTGTTTGTTCTGGACGACGCTCGATAGCCTTGAGCATGCAAAGGTAGGCTGCCAAAACGAAAAAGCCGACCACGCCAAGTAGGCCGAGCGGAGCCTGGCGGGGGGCAAAGTGGTAGAGCAGAACACCTAAAAGAGCGATAACTCTCAGTAGATCAAAGGCGTAGATATGGGAATTTCGCTGCGACGGCAATCTGATTGGGGGCATACTTAGCCTTTCTTAGACTTTTTTCTCTTGAATTTATTAGTGATAAGCAAAACTAGGCCAAAGCCAAAGACGAAAATTGAGATCCACTGGGCCTGGGAGAGGGGACCATAAACGCCGCGAATTAAGTCCCCGCGTAAAAACTCACCGCAGAAGCGCAGCAGGCTGTAGCCTAAAAGATAGGCAGTAAAAACCTGCTTTGCTGAGCTCGCACGCCGCCCCAGGTGATGGCTATAAAAGAGCAGAAAAGAGCCGAATAAAAAGTTGCCGAGCGCCCAGACTAATTGAGTCGGGAAGCGCGGGACTGGTAAGGGGTGTAGCGAGCTTTGCGGAAAGCTTAGAGCCAGGGGTCCCGAGTAGGGGTAACCATAGCAGCAGCCGGCCAAAAAGCAGCCAATTCGACCACAGGCCTGGGCAAAGGGCAGGCCGACGGCAATGCTAGCAAGCAGCTTATAGCTGTTCAGGCGATACTTTTTTGCATAGGCCCAAAGACTCAGAAATCCAGCGAAGAGAGCACCGTAAACGACAAAGCCTGAACGTAGCAAGTCGTAGAGGGCGAGATTGATTTCTGCGGCGCTAAGCTTTGACCAGGGGATGCTGGGCAAAACTGTAATTAAGTAGAGCAATTTTGCGCCAAGCCCCGCAGCGAGTAAGGCGAGGACTAGACTATAAATCAAATCCTCGCCATTAATTTTCCGTTTCTTGGCTTCGCGATAGCTAATTAGCGCCAGACAGAGCAGGCCGAGATAGATGGCTATCCCGTAGCTCGGTAGCGCATAGCGACCGATTTTTATCTCAGGCAGCACTAGTGAATAAATCTTTCAATATCTGTAAGTCTTCCGAAGCTGGCAATACCGCAACCGATGCAGCTGACGCAGGCGATGAAGAAGATTGCTGTAATTGTCAGAGAAACTACGCTGAGGATAAATGTTGTCTGCCCCAATTTAGTCTTCTGCTTCTTGTTCTCATTGATGCTAATCACCAGGGCGACGATTGCAATAATCGGGCGGATAAACCAGCTCTGCGGCAAGAGTAGCATGACTAAGCTGATAATCGCTAAGGTTAAAGCGACATAGGTCAGATTGCTCGGCTGGGCTTCGGCTGCCTTGTAGCGATTGTAATCCGGGCTGCTGTAGCTTGAGGGATTAGATCCGACATAGCCATTTTGGCTATATTGATTATTTTGGGCTTGTCTTAGGGCCTCTTGATAACCTGCTTGGTAGCCGGCCTCTCGAGCATCGCGGTAGGCATCTTCCTGATTCTCCCGGAAAGGATCTTGCTGCTGGGCAGCTTCACTTTCTGGAATCGAAGTTCCAGTTTGGCTGAAATTCTGCTCATTCTGCTCCGGATTCGGATTTGGATTCGGATTTGGATTCAAATTGTTCTCGTTATGCATATTTTCCCTCACTTCTGTCGGCGAAATCTTGCGACAGTTTCATTTTTTTAATCTTAGCATATCGCTGAGGAATCAGGCTTAATCACTAAAGTTGCCAAAGAGGATGTAGCAGACCCCTGCGATAATTTTTAGCCAGGGCATTAAACCACCATACTTGAAGACGGTGATGAGTCCGATTATGCTAAAGACGATGCCGATGTAAAAGACAACTCGGCGCAAACTTTTCTTATCTGAGCCACCGGCGGCAAAGCCGAGGATCGCAATGACCAGATAGACAGCGGCAATTAAGTAGATAAAGATACGTAAAAAGCTGCTTAAGCCACCTAGATTCCAACCGGTAATCCCACCGATTAACCAGCTCAGGCCCCAGACCTTCAAGAGTCTGACAATCATGTAGAAGAAGCCTAGGAATAAAAAGATGACGCCACCGATGATGTTAAAGCCATTTCTGCTTAAATCTTTCATAAGATACTCCTTTTTTCACTTTGACAGCAATGCCTAGAAAAGCAATGCCTAGCCCGAGTCTGGTCGAGCTAAAACTGTTTTGGCCTTCCCCGATACTTTTAAACTAAGGGTAAAAGCCGATTTTCAGCTCATATCTTAACATTTTTAGCCGGGAAAGAGGGTATCAAAGCTTAGCAAAAGATAGTTTTTAAGAAAAGTTTAAATTTATATTAAGTAATTAGACTTTCCTGGCAGGGCAAAGTCTTCTAAGATAGAGCCTAATCAATGGAGGAATTATGTTTAAGCGAAAATCTCTCACAGCCCTCTTTCTAGGGCTGCTTATATTTTTTAATCTGACGGCTACACCCGTGCTAGCCGGCCAGCTCATGCAGGCGCAGAAATTTATCGACTTAGATCAGCCGGATGAGCGCTGGGGTAAGCCAGTCTTTGCCTACGGTCAGGATTTATCCGAGGCTGAGCTAATTGAGACAGCGATGCTCTTTGGGATAAGGGACTGGGCGCAGGTCAAGCCGATTGCGATTTCTGCGGCGGATCGAATTCGCTATGTCGACCCGACAGCTGACCCTGGGGCGAGAATGTTTTCATCTGTCTTAGTCCAGCGCCGCGATAGTGGTTTGGGGGTTCAGGTTTATCTGATGACCCCAGAGCAGATCACGAATATTACGGCTGCGCAATATGCAGGTTCAGCAATCACCGCCGGGGTTACCGATGCGCGGATTGTGGTCGGAACAGTAAAGCAGGCCACCGGTGATTCTGCTTTAACCGGGGTCTATAAGGCCTTTGCCCAGGAGGGTGAGGAACTGAGTGAAGCCAGGGTGCAACTAGCCCAGGAGGAGCTCGAGCTAGTCTCCTCGATCGCCCAGGAAAATGCCGCTAAAGAGGGCTTTTCAATCCTCTCTTATGACCAGGCCATGGTTGAAATTAAAAAGCTCCTAGCGGCGCGGACAGAGGAGCTGAGCCAGGCTTTGAAGCCCGGTGAGCTGGACAGTGCTGAGGCCGAGGAGAAGTTGAAACTCTCTCCAAGTGAAATTGCCAAAGTGGTCGAGGAGGTGCTCCAAGACTTTGACCTCGGGCAGATTCTTTCCGCAGAGCAGCAGGCAGAACTGAGCAATTATTTTAGCAAGTGGCAGCAGAGTGATGCGGCCAAGTCAGATGAAATTAAGGAGCAGCTAAAGGACTTAGCTGACCGCCTGATTAACTACGGCAGCCAATTAGTCCAGGAGCTGAAGGATAACGGCTCCTTAGATAAGGTTAAGGATCTTTCAATTGAGGGCTTAAAGAAAGCCGGTGAATTGGCCAAAGAGGGCTATCGCCAGGCGGAAGAATCCGGGCTCTTAAGCCAGATTGGCAATTTCGTGAAGCAGCTAGTTACAGAGCTCTTTAACTCGCTGAGAAAGATTTTCTCGAATTAAAAGTAGGTCTTAAGCCAGGCCATAAAAATTAATCCAAGGCAGTAAAGACAGCGCCGCAAAATGGCGGCAGCTCTACGGCGGTTGAGTCTTTTGACTCGACCGCTTTTATTTCTCCACTTAAGAGACTGGAGATGCTCAGGCGATATGCCGGAGGCAGGACTAAGGGCCAGCTCTCAGGCCGGAAGTTAATCAGGCAGAGCTCTTTTTGCGCAAACTTTGCACTGTAGATTAGGCGGTTGTGGTCAGCGACGATAAGCTTATTTTTCTCGCCCAGTAACCAGGGGTCACTAAGTTTCAGAATTGCCCGCTGCTTTCTGTACTCGATCAGCTCCTTAAACTTCTCGCTCAGCTCCTTAAACTCAGCTAGGCGCTCCCAGTCTATGGCATTAATCTCATCGGGAGAATTATAGCTATTATCGATGCCGTGCTTAGTTCTGGCAAAATCCTGGCCGGCATGAATAAAGAGCAGTCCGTGACCTAAGCTTTGGACAAAGAAGCCGAGGGCGAGGCGTTCGGCCAGCTCGCTCTCACTCAGATCTTTGAGCTTCAGTTTAAGGAGGTCGTAGAGGCTGTGATTATCGTGACACTCGAGGTATAAGACATTCTGATTGGGGCTGCCAAAATCTTTGACGAAGCGGCCGCCCATCAGGGAGTTGTACATGTTCCAGACCACATCTGAGGGAGCCTGGCCACTGAGCAAAGAATTGTAATCGATTTGCTGTGCATTGCCTCGCATCAGCTCACGGAAACTATCGTTAAAGAAGGCAATTCCAGGTAAAAGACAGGCGTTTTGCTCATTCGAGGGCTGGACATCCGCCGGGTGATTCCCCATGATCCAACCTTCGCCGAGGATTATAATCTCCGGGTCAATTTGGTCGAGTTTTTCCCGCACCATTTGCATGCTCGGCACATCGTGTAGGCCCATTAGGTCAAAGCGGAAGCCCCCGAGCTTAAAGTTCTCAGCCCAATAGCTCAGGCAGTCCAGCATATAGCGCCTAAAATAGGGAGATTCAGACTTTGTTTCGCTGCCGCAGAAGCTGCCGTTATGCGGCTCGCCATCGCCGTTGAGGCGGAAACAAGAGCCCGGGCTACAGAGCTCGAGGGGATGGGAGTGGTAGTCATAAACGTGGTTAAAGACCACGTCCATGATGACCTTAATTCCAGCCCGCCGGAGGGACCAGCAAAGAAACTTTAATTCTAGAATTCGGCGGAAGGGATCGGCCGGCTTAGTTGAATAAAGCCCCTCTACGGCAAAGTAGTGAGCTGGGTCATAGCCCCAGTTATATTGCTCGTTAAAGCCCCTGGGAGCTTCCTCGTCGAGGGTAGCAATATTGTAAATGGGCAAGAATTCGAGGTGGGTGATGCCGAGTTTTAAAAGATGATCGAGGCCGACAGCTTGTCCGGCTGAGTTTTTTAGACCGCGCTCAGTCCAGGCCAGGTAGGTGCCTGGGAATTCGAAGTTGATATTCGGCCGGATACTAAAGTCGCGGATATGGCCCTCATAGATTATAGCTTCGAGACTCTGATTATAATCGAGCGGCAGCTTAGAGCTAGCCGCGGAGCCTTGATTTAGAGAGTCTTGGCCGCGCTCTTCCAGCTTTAGACTTGGCAGGATATCCAAGCTCAGCACGTCGGCAATAACCCCGTATCTTCCATTAGTGCTGAGAATTTTCGCGTAAGGATCCTGGCTCCTGACCAGGCGCCCAGACTCATAGCGGAGTTCGTAATTATAGCGCCAGCCAAAAAACTCACCTTCTAGAACCAGCTCCCAGAGGCCATTGTCCAGCTTTTTCAAAGGCTGCCTTTGGGCCTGGGTAATCGTCCGACTAAGGCTTGAGTAATCCGTTAGGAGCATTAGGAGATGGTGGTAATTATGGCAGTTCGGCTCGGCTAAAAAAGCCTGGTAATCTGAGCTTTCACGGACCGCAGCCAGATAGCTTTCCTGACTGTGGGCAGGAATGTTCTCCGGCAGGGGGTAAAGTAAGACTGAAACCGCCTCTGCAGTCGGGGCATAAAGGCGAAAGCGAGTTTCTTCAGAGCTGTATTTAATGCCAAGTGAGGGGAGCTCAGGCAAAAGTTTGGCTTGCTCCTCACTCCAGTCCAAGAGTCTTAAATCTGGGTCTTTAATCATTTTCACACCTCTGCTTTATTTACTTCAGGCAATTTGCCGAATCCGGGCAATCCTCTGCCAAAATCTGCCTTTAACATTTTAGCCTGATTTTGCCGGGAGTCCAAACTAGAGCCCTGAACTTGAATTTTGGGCGGGAAATGCTACGAAATAGGGGCTATTTTGGCCGGCGTGCTAAAATATTTATGGTCAAATGAATTTAATTTTAACTCGGCGCCTGGGTCAGAGCTTGAATTTCACTGTAAAGAAAAATTATGAGCCAGGCTGAGTTTATGGAGGTTATTATGCAGGTCAAAGTAGATTTTTCACGTGAGTTTAAAGGCTCTTTCGAAAATGAGCGTGGCGCAAGTCTGAAACTCGGTCGGGAGGCCGGCGAGTTCGAACCCTATGAGCTATTGCCGGCAGCATTGGCTGCATGCTTTTACGCGACCTTCCTGGGGATTGTCGAGAAGCAGAAACTGGACTTTGAAGCGGCCGAGATTGAGCTTTCTGGCAAGAAACGGGAGGAGGCGCCGACCTTTTTGGAATCGGTCTTATTAGTGCTTAAAATTAAGGGGGCTGAAAAGAGCCTAGAGCCGAAGTTTAGCCGGGCTGCTGAGCTGGCGGCAAAGTATTGTTCAATTTATCAAACTATTGCACAGGTCGCAAAGATGGAATTAAAGCTCGAATTGATCTAAGCTATAAGCATAATTTGTCAGCAGATAAATTTCGAGGTGTTGAAATGTTTTATTCATTTGCCAATGACTATAGCGAGGGTTGCCATCCGAGGATCTTGAATGCCCTTTTGGAGACCAATCTCGAGCAAAGCTCAGCTTACGGGACTGACCATTTTTCAAAAGAGGCCAGTGAGCTTCTGGCCGAGCGCTTTGCCTTAAATAATCATCAGATTCATTTCTTTCCTGGCGGCACACCGGTGAACTTAACGGTGATGGCTGCGTTTTTAAGGCCCTTTGAGGGGGTGCTTGCAGTCGAGACCGGACATATTGCTGTGCATGAGGCTGGGGCGATCGAAGCGACCGGGCATAAGGTTTTGACCTTGCCGGGTCGGGACGGAAAGCTCGTGGCCTCTGAGCTGCGGGCATATCTTAAGGACTTTTACCAAGATCCGACCAATGAGCATATGGTCACTCCGGGCCTGATTTATATTTCCCAAAGTACTGAGCTCGGGACCCTTTATACGAGGGCGGAGTTAAGCGAGTTGAAGGCAGTTGCCAGCGACTATAATCTACCCCTCTTTATGGATGGTGCACGTTTAGCCATGGCTTTGGCCCAGGCTGAGGACTGCGAGTTACAGGCGAGTGATTATCAGGAGTTCTGCGATCTTTTTTACATCGGCGGAACGAAGTGTGGAGCCCTCTTAGGGGAGGCTTTAGTCCTGAATAAGAACCTGCCCTTACGCGGCTTTCGCTCGGTGATGAAGCAGCGAGTTGGCTTGCTGGCAAAGGGGCGGATTTTGGCCTTGCAGTTTAGAGAGCTTTTTAAGGACGATTTATATCTCGAGCTCGGCGCCTATGCCAACCAGTTGGCAGATGATCTGCGCGCAGGCATGCGAGAGCTGGGTTTAGATTTTTATGTTGAGAATAATACGAACCAGCTATTTCCAATTCTGCCCGATGAAATTATCCCCTTATTGGCAGAAGATTTCGGCTTTGAAGTCCAGCAGCAAGTTGAAGACGGACGGGTCGCGCGTTTTGTAACTTCCTGGGCGACCCGTGATGAGGCGGTGACCGCCCTACTCAATCGGCTTGCGGAACTGACCCAGGTCGAACCACAGGAATTTTAAAAAAATCCCGGCCCTGCCTGAGCAGGAGACCGGGTTTTTTCTTAGTATTCAGCGCGGGGGCCGCCAATTAGCTTGGGCCGCGAGCGCAAGGCCGTGATGTGGGCCTGGCCGAGCTCCTTTTGACTCAGGCGGAGGGGGACTTG
Source organism: Eubacteriales bacterium (assembly GCA_030537595.1). GTDB lineage: Bacteria > Bacillota > Clostridia > Saccharofermentanales > DTU023 > JAFAAL01. The sequence continues at coordinate 28,164 of JAUNVR010000012.1, read as the reverse complement.
GACATGCTTTACGTGCATGCCGATGGCAGTGTCTCCGATATCTAAGCCGGCTGCTGCGCTAATAAACTCAACACAGCAAGGATCTTCGAAAATTTCCCAGGCCGCGACCGAGCCTGCCCCGCCAGCATGGAGGGCGGGTTTTACGCTGACGATTTCAAGTCCCAGCCGCTTTGCGCTCGCACGCTCGAGACTGAGGGCGCGGTTGATGTGCTCGCAGCCTTGCACGGCGAGTTCAATCTTGGCCTCACTTAGGACCTCATGGATGGCTCGAACAATGGCGCGCCCGATCTCCAAACTGCCGTCCTGACCGATTTTTGCCCCTCTGACCTCAGAGGTGGAGAGGCCGAGGACAAAGAGCTCAGCTTCCTCGATTTCACTTTTGGCCAAGATTTCACGGCAGAGCTCAGCGGCGCTTTGACTCAGCTTAGTGAGTTCTTCTTTAGTGATTTCCGTAGGCTTTTCTTGCTTCATGAAATTTTCCCTTCAGCATAAAAGTCCCCGGTTCTGAGGCCGGGGACTGGGTTTGATTCTGCTTATTGCTTAAGCGGGCGGATGATGTCGAAGAGTTCTCGATTCTCATTAATCGCCTGCTCATCGCCAATCACGACCACGCCCTCTTTGTTCAGGGCTTCGCTGTAAAGTTCAGCGTAGCTGTGGAGCTCAGAAAGCTCGGTCTTAACTAGTTCATCTAGCATTTTGACGTTATAGCTATAGTCTCTGCCGCGCAGCTTGCGGGAGAACATTAGGCCGTTAATCATGGCTGGAGTAATCACGGGGTCAAAGCGATTAATCGTTCCGATAATGGCTTTTTCTAAGTCCGCGGGCTCGAGCTCGAGGGCTTTAATGGTCTCCGGGATTGTGTGGTAAATCTCGTAGGTCCGCTTCAGCTGTGGATCGCGGTAGGAGAAGAAGCCGATGGCTCCATCTTCCCGAATCGGGTTACCGACACCGTAGGCACCGCCCTGTGCACGGACCAAGCCGTGGAGGTAGTTGATGCTTAGAAGATTGCTTAAGACCTCCATTCCGGGGTGGTAGTCGTAGCCTAGCTCTTTGAAGTTTTGGCCGACCTGGACATAGTTAATCCCGGTTGAGGTGGTGAAGGCTTCACGGCGGGGTCTGAGCTCTAGTTCGAGCGTGGTCTCAGCGAGGGGCCTGCTGTCAAGCTTTTGGCTGAGCTCACGATAGCTCTCGCGCAGTTCGTCTAAGGCTGAGGCATCTGCGGTTAAGGAGATGACAAGGCCGGATTTTTGGAAGACCTTCGCGGCCAAAGCAGGGAGTCGCTGCGCAAAGGCTGCTAGGGCCTGGTCATCGGCGAGGTATTCACTGAGGCGGAAGTAGAAGCCGAGGCCACCAGACTCATCTTCCAGGCGGTCAACCGCGGAGACTTGGGCGAAGACTCTGCCCAATCCGATTACGTGGCTCGAGCGGTTAAAGGCGGATTCGCTTTGTAGCTTCAGCTGTTGGAAGAGCTCGCGAATGCGCTTTAAGTCGCTAAAGTCACTTTCGAGTAAGACCGAGCGCAGAAGCGGTAGCATTGCCTGGCTCTGATTGCCGATGGTCACGAAGTTTAGACCCAGATAGCGTTCGATCTTGCCTTCCGGATTCTTCGCAAAGATGGGGGCAAAGCGCAGACCTGAGCTGTATTTTGAAAGTTCTGTGTCGAGCTTGCCGTAGCTCAGCTTGCCAGCTGAAACATAGGCTAAGAGCCGCGCCATTAAGGAGAGGTCGTAAAGCTCGTCTAAGCTCAGCCCGTGTAAGGGGAAGAAGAGGCTGTTATAGCAGAGGCCGCCGGCTTTGGCCGGGTGGAGGTGGAAGCTGATTTCGTCAGCCTCGATGATTTCTTCGGCAATCTTAGTCGGCACAGTTTTCAGCTCAGAGAGCTTCAAGCTGGGGATAGTCGCCTTATCTTCAGGGCTACTGGGGCTTTGCTGGTACTCCATCAGAGCCTTAGTATTGCTGATGACTTCCTCCAGCTCAGCCTCGCTGAGACTGGCTTTTTTGGCCTCGAGCTCGGCTTTTTGCTGAGCGTCGAAAGCGGCATATAGTCCTTCTTCAGGCTTGTGGACGCTGAGTAGGCAGGCCGGGTTATCGAGGATCTTCTGTTGGATAAAGTCTTCGAGGAGGCCCTTGTCAATTTCTGAGCGGACTTCTTCTAGAACTTCGTTGTAGGAGATGAAGGAGAGGGGATCTAGGTCGTAGCGCTGAGCGTACATGGTCAGAATCATGAGGATTACGCCACGCTGGGCTCCGCCGAGCTCACGCATGTCCATCTCTTCCTTGTTCAGGGAGGCGAGGACGAGGTCGCGGTCGAGACCTTTTTCAACTTCTTCTCGCAGTACGCGCTCGACGACTTCCTTGAATTTTTCTAGATCGCTGGCTTTGGCCTTTTTAATCATCAGGCCAAAGGTCAGGTAAAAGATGTCTACACTGAGGGCGTCGACGTCTTCACCGAGCCCAGATTCAATAATCGCTCTCCGGAGCGGTGCATCTTCGCCGTAGAGCAGGATGCGGTTTAAGAGGCCGAGAATAAAGCGGCTCTTATTATCCGTGGCTTGGCCAACTGGGACGGCATAGGAGAGGTAGGAGTCGCCTTCAGCAGTCTGGCCGGCTTCGGCGTTGTAGCTGAACTCGGCGCGCTTTGGCTCGGCGAGGGGGCGACCTTTAACAATCTCACTTTGCGGATCGATGGCCTCGAAGCGCTGCAGATAATCGCGGTCAATTAGGGCTGTAATGTCCTCGAAATCACAGTCTCCATATAAGAAGAAGAGGGCATTCGAAGGGTGGTAGAGGCGCTCGTGGAAGTTCAGGAAGTCCTCATATTTTAACTTCGGAATCTCCCAGGGATCGCCACCGGATTCGTGGGCGTAGGTCGATTCGGGGTAGAGTGTTTTAATGACTTGGCGGAGGTTATAGGCTTCGGGTGAGGAATATGCACCGCGCATCTCATTGTAGACAACACCGTTGTAAATCAGCGGACTGTCTTGATCTTCCAACTCGTAGTGCCAGCCTTCCTGCTGGAAGATCATCGGGCGCTCGTGGACGAGGGGGAAGAAGACGGCATCGAGGTAAACTTCAAGCAGGTTTCTAAAATCCTGGGGATTCTTGCTCGAGACCGGGTAGATGGTCATATCCGCAAAGGTCATGGCATTGAGGAAGGTCTGGAGTGAGCCCTGGATTAAATCCATGAAGGGTTCTTTAGTCCTAAACTTCTCTGAACCTGATAGCACTGAGTGCTCTAGGATATGGGCGATTCCACTGGAATCTTCCGGGGGAGTTCTGAAACCGACGGCAAAGGTGCGGTTGGCCTCGTCGTTGGCCAGGTAGACCAGAGTGGCCTGAGTTTTTTCGTGCTTGTATACATAGGCTTCGGAAGATGTTTCGCTCGAATATTTCTGCTCGAGCAGCTTAAAGCCATTCAACTTATCGGGTAAATGCATGTAAACCTCCATTAGATGATTAATAGATTATTAGAATCTACTATCGTTTATCCATATAGCTCAGTTTAACATAGATTAGCGGTGGCTTATTCTGCTAAGATAGGAATTAATTTCTCTCGAGAAGAGAAGAGAACTGACGTGGCGGGGGAGGGGTCGGATGCGGAGTTTTACAGCCAAAAAGAGCGCAGTTAGACCTGCCTTGAGGCGCTTTAAAGTATTTTTACTCCTAATAATTTATCTGCTCTGCATGAGCCTGACTTGGACCAATCTTCCCCGGCCAAAGGCTGAGCTTCTAGCTGCTGAGCTGACTTGGACCGAGGCTGAAAAACTCGAGAGCCTAGAGCCGAAACTTGCTGACTTGCGCCTAGCTTCACCGCTAATCGGGATTTATTACCAAGCCTACGGTGGAGAGCTTCAGGCAATTTACACTAGGCGGGCGGAGGAGCTTTATCCGCCGGCTTCCCTGACAAAGTTAATGACGATCTTTGTGGCTGATCAAATCATCAGTGAAGAGGGCATCGATCTAGGGACGGTCTACGAGATTAGAGCAGAGGACTATGCGGGGCTTTACGAGAACAATATTGCAGCCTGTGGTTTTCTAGCCGGGGATCAACTGACGGTGATGGACCTGCTCTGTGGAACCTTGATTGCCTCGGGAGCAGATGCGGTGAATGCCTTAATTGCTGCCCTGGGCTACAGTCAGGAGGACTTTATTGCGCGGATGAATCAAGCTGCGCGTGAGCTGGCTCTAGACTTACATTTTAGCGATGCCGTCGGCCTTTATTCTGAACAGCAGCTGGTGACTGCCGAAGGGATTGCTAAACTTTTAGTAAAAATCCTGGAACGCCCCCTATTAGCCCAGATCATGCACTATAAGCGCTATCGTTTTCCTCAGTTAGAGAATTTTCCTGAAGGCCGCGAGATCGAGCACAGCATGAACTTCTATGCTGAGCAGCTGGGCCTGAATACAAAGCTCATCCAGGGCGGAAAAACTGGCTGGATTAGCCAAAGTGGCTACAATCTAGCCAGCTTTCAAGAGCTCGCGGAGGGGCGAGTGCTAATTGTGACGATGGGTGCGGCCGGTGTAGGCGAGCATGTTTTAGATCATCTCGACATCCTTACAACAATACAAGAACTAATAGTTCTGCCAAGTGCAGACTTAGTTAATCTGGCTGCTTTAAGAGCCCAGATTGATAACTTACGCTACGCTGTGGCTGAGCCGAGCGAAGAGGAGCCGAGTGCTGAGCCTGAAGCCAGTGCTTTAAGCTCAGAGAACGGGTCTGGCATAGAAGATAGCTCGCCTGAAGAAGAGTCCTCCAGCGCAGAGTCTAGTAAAGTAGATGAAAGTCTCGAGACTAGTGCGGAGGATTCGAGCGAGTCTAGTCTCGAAGAGAGCTCTGCTGAGCCTGAAATTAAGCGCTTAGAATTCAACGAGCCCGAGTCTCGACTTAAACTGCCGTATTTCTTTTTTGGCCTAATTGGCCTAATCTCTATCGTTTTACTGCTCTTTATTTTGGAATTCATTTCGCTAATCAAGCGGAAGTAGGCAGGAAGTTAATTTTATGGATCCTGAGGAAACGGGCTTTGCAGCCCGTTTTTTAATTTTGACTTGACAATTCTCCGCCATCGGATATTATGAAAACGGTTTTCAATTCCATCTTAGACTAATTAAGCGAAAAAGACTTTGCTCTGATGCAAAGGGCAAGTTAGAAAGTTGGGTAAGGAAGAATGCGTAGAGAGAAAAAAAGATATAGAAGTAAGCCCAGAGCGGAGATTATTAAACACTTAAAGCTTTGGCAGGCGGAGTTTTTGACTGTTGAGGAAATTGCCGAGCGCTTGGCAAAGGCAGGGGTGAAGGTTGGTTTAACAACAATCTATCGGACGGTGAACTTATTGGAGGCGGAAAATGCCCTGGTGAAAATTCCGGCCGCAGATGGTAACGGCGCACTCTATCGCTATGTCGCAGATAGTGCTGAGGAAAGTCCTTACGGTAAACTCCAGTGTCGGGATTGTGGCCGCAGTTCAAATCTGGATTGCAGTCACCTGAATGAGCTGATTGAGCATATTGAGCACGATCACCATTTCCAGGTTTCGAAGCCGCAAACAATGTTTTATGGACTCTGCGAGAAATGTTCAGAAGCAGATGGGAGGGAGAACAAGGATGTATGAAAGGAAAGCGAGAATAAATGAAAAATTCAAAACTTATAGCTCTACTCGTGACAGTCTTAATGCTCTTAGGTCTAGTTGCGGGCTGCGAGAATTTGAACAAGTCAAAGCCAGCTGCAGAAGCTAACAATAATGAGGTCAGCGGTACTGCAGATGCAGAGGCTGAGCCAGCCCCGGGGGCAAAATTGAAGGTTATTGCCTCGATTTTTCCGCAGTACGATTTCTTAAGGAGAATCGGCGGAGATAAAATTGAACTCAGCATGTTACTTAGCCCCGGTGCAGAAAGCCACAGCTTCGAGCCGACCCCAAAGGATTTAATCGAGATTTCTGAAAGCGATTTATTCGTCTATGTTGGCGGCCATGGTGATAAGTGGGTAGATGAGTTACTGAAAACTCGTGAAGAAGGCAAGAAAACTCTGGCTCTGGTCGACCTAGTCGAGACAGTCGAGGAAGAAATTGTCGAGGGCATGGAACACCATCACCACCACGAGGACGAGGACTGCTGCCACCATCACCACGATGATGAGGATGCCGAGCATGAACACGAGGACGAAGATTGCTGCCACCATCACCACGATGATGAGGATGCTGAACATGAACATGAACATGAACACCACCATCATCATGAGCATGAGCTAGATGAGCATGTTTGGACCGATCCTAAGAATGCAATTAAAATTGTTCAGGCCTTAACTGAGGCATTAGTCGAACTCGACCCTGAGAATCAAGATTTTTACAAAGAGAATGCTGCCGCTTACCTTAAAGAGCTGGAGCAGTTAGATCAAGATTTTAAAGACTTAGTTAAAAACGCAAAGCGTAAAACTATTGTTGTGGGCGATCGCTTCCCCTTCCGCTACTTTACTGACGCCTACGGCCTAGATTACTACGCTGCTTTCCCCGGTTGTTCAACAGAGGGTGATGCCAGTCCGCAAACCATCGTTTTCTTAATTGAAAAAGTCAAAGAAGAGGGCATTCCGGTAGTTTTCCATATCGAACTCTCGAACCAAAAGATGGCTGAATCGATTGCCGATGCGAGCGGAGCTCAGGTCATGTTGCTCCACGGCGCACATAATATTGCCAGAGAAGACTTCGAAGCAGGTCTGACTTATCTGGATATTATGCGGCAGAATCTGGAAAATCTGCGGGTCGCGTTGAATGATTAATTTGACTACTGGCCGAGCTTAGAAAGCGAAGCTAAGTGCAGTTTTTCCAGACCTAGTCCAGAACTGGCGAACTGTAGAGCCGCTCTCCACAAGCTGGGGAGCGGCCTTCAGGAATTTATAGAATTGAGTAAGCAGTGAATTTAATAGAATGTCATAATTTAGCTTTCGCCTATGGTGCGAATCTAGTCCTAGAAGATGTGAATTTTGCTCTGTCTAGCGGGGACTACTTATGTATTTTAGGCGAAAATGGTTCGGGTAAGTCGACCTTAGTTAAGGGTTTATTAGGCTTAAAGTCTCCTTATCGGGGCAAGATTAGCTACGGCGCAAACTTGAGTGCAAAGCAAATTGGCTACCTGCCACAGCAGACCGAGGTCCAGCGAGATTTCCCGGCAACAGTTAGAGAAATTGTCCAATCTGGCTGTCTAAACAGCCTCGGCTGGCGGCCCTTTTATAAGCGTGAAGATAAGCGCCGGGCAGCAGAAACTATGGAGCTGCTCGGGATTTCGGATTTGGCAAAGCGTTCTTTCCGTGAGCTTTCCGGAGGTCAGCAGCAAAGGGTGCTTTTGGCCCGGGCCTTACTAGCCACGAAAAAGCTCTTGCTTTTAGACGAGCCTCTGGCCGGCTTAGACCCCCTAGTGGCCAACGATTTTTATCGGGTTTTGGCGGAGGTCAATGCAAGCGGAATTACAATTATTATGGTTTCGCATGATGTGCATCCGGTCTTACACAATGCGCGCAAGGTCTTACATCTGGGCTCGAAGCAGTTGTTCTTCGGGTCCGCAAAAGATTATGCCGAAAGTCCCTTGGGCAGGTCTTTCCTCGGGCTAGATCAGGAGTTTTCCAATGTTTAGTTTAATTCGCGAGATTTTATCCTACCCCTTTTTGGCTCGGGCGATTGTGTCCGGCGTCTTGATTGCCCTCTGCTCGGCCCTACTTGGGGTCAGCCTGGTCTTAAAGCGCTACGCGATGATTGGTGATGGTTTAAGTCATGTTAGTTTCGGAGCCCTGGCCTTTGCTATGGCGGTCGGTTGGGCCCCGATGACTTTTTCAATTCCGCTGGTTTTGCTCGCCTCATTTTTACTCTTGCGGCTCTCGGATAAGTCCAGTATTCGCGGCGATTCAGCGCTCGCGATGATCTCCTCCTCGGCCCTGGCAATCGGGGTCATTGCAGTGTCCTGGGGTAGGGGCATGACTACTGATGTCTGTAACTACATGTTCGGGACCATCTTGGCGACCTCAATCGAGGATGTGAAACTGACAGTCCTACTTTCTAGCCTAGTCATCGTAATCTTTATTTTCTTTTACCAGCGGCTTTTTGCGATCACCTTTGATGAGAATTTTGCCCGTGCTTCAGGGAGCCCAGCAGGTTTTTATAATATGCTCTTGGCAGCCCTGACCTCGGTGACCATTGTGATTGGCATGCGCATGATGGGCGCTTTATTGATTTCTTCGCTGATTATCTTCCCGGGCCTGTCTTCGATGCGAGTTTTCAAAAGCTTTAAGTCGGTAATCATTTCCTCCTCAATTATCTCGGTCTTAGCCTTTGCCCTAGGTTTTATTGCCTCCTACGTTCTGAAAACACCCTCAGGGGCTTCGATTGTGATTGTCAATTTAATCTTCTTTATCATCTTTGCCCTGACGGGGAAGCTTTTGCCCTATCTGAAATCGCCAAAGATCACTAAAGTGATTATGAAGGGTAGTAGTCTCAAAATTTTATTAATCGTCTGCCTAAGCTCTGCCCTATTCTGTCCTCTCCTCAGTTCCTGCAAGGCGAGAGAAGACAGTAGCTTGCGGCGGCAGATGGAGGCCGAGCAGGCAATCCTGGACCAAAAGGCTAAGCCAGAAGCAGAGCAAGCTGGAGATTCTTCCGGCCAAAAGCAAAGCTATGATGAGCTGATTGATTTAGTCGAAAATCCGACTGAGGCTCCTGAGCTGCAGACCTTTGAACCTCAGAAACTGCCGGAGATAAAAGAGGGTGAAGAGCTCTTTATCGATGAGAAAATGTACCTGGGCTGGGTCCTCGACATCTACACTAATCTCGAGAACTATCTCGGCAAAACTGTGCGTATTCGCGGAATGTTCGAAAGTTATAAAATCTGGTCTGAAGATCACTACGTCGTATACCGCTTCGGCCCAGGCTGCTGTGGCAACGACGCAGGAATGTGCGGTTTTGAAATCACCCTGCCGGAAGGGGTCGAATTGGACTCGAATCAATGGATTGAAGTCGAGGGTGTGTTCGAGCGCTACGAGGGTCCGGATGGGATGCTCTATCTGAGGATTAACTCGAGTTCTGTGAGGCCACTCGAAGAGCCGGAAAACCCCTATACCTACCATTATTAATTAAGAAAATTTAAGCAATTATGCATTGCTTCTGAACGGTCAAGAGTGTATATTTGTTAGGCAAGGCTAACTGAAAGGAATTAGGGTTTATGCTAGCGGCTAAAGAAGCAAATCTAGAGCTGATTAAAGCGACTGTACAGCCGGCTTTTCCCTGGTCTCAGAGAGCTAAGATCCACCCGGCTCTGCCCCTTAGTCTCCAGGCTTTTTTTAGTGTTTATCTCTTTTTCTATAATAGCCCTACGGCGATAGCGTTTTTTGTGATTTGTTCACTAGCCTTGCTGGCTTATCTACGGCGTTGGCGCAGATTAATCTTATTCATCGTAGCCAACTTGAGCTATCTTTCTCTAATCGTTTTTTTGCAGGCAAGGGCAGAGCCGGGTAATTATGCCCAGATTGCCTTAATGGCAATCTTTATAATCTTCCCGATCCTCTGCTTTGGCCCCTTAGGCAGTATTGTGTTGCTCGATACGCCAGTTCCCGACATCCTTTATTTTTTGCAAAAACTGCGTCTGCCACGGCGCTTCATCCTGGCGCTGGCGATAATTTTGCGCTTTCTACCCACCTATTCGAGTGAAGCGCGGCTAATTCGGCAAAGCTTTAAAATTCGCGGCATTCAACTGAGCCTAAAGCGACCGCTAATCTCCTGGGGCTACCTGATTATGCCTGTCCTCCTACGCTTGGAAGCAATTTCTTTAGAACTTTCAGCCGCCGCGATTAGCCGGGGCATAGAAAATCCGCAGCCTCGGACCTCCTATTCCTTAAATTCGCTAAAGCCCTGGGAGCTAATCTTCATGCTCTTTGTCTTTACTGTTTTAATAATTTTGGCCGTGAGTGGCAGCTGAGGAGGAGCAAATGAGCGCGGATAGACTAATGCTTGAAGCCAAAGACCTAAGCTTAACTTATAGTTCGGTGGACAGTTTTGGCACAGAGGAGCTGGGGGCGGAAAGCTCTGATACTGCTCTCAAGATTAAGGCTTTAGACGCTTTAAACTTGGAATTAGCTGAGGGTGCATGCCACGTCGTGACCGGCCCTTCTGGTTCAGGGAAGTCGAGCTTACTTAGATTAGCTTTAAAGTTAATTCCGGAACTGTATCCAGCAAGAGTCGAGGGGGAGTTAAAGCTCTGTGCAAAAGCAATTGAGGATTACTCGCACTTAGACTTATGCTACTTGGCAGCCTATGTACAGCAGGATACTAGAGCTCAGTTTTTTACCTGCAATGTGCAGGATGAGCTATTTTTCGGGCTGGAGAACCTAGCATATCCGAAAGCGGAAATGTTGCTTAGAGTCAGGGCAGTTTGCACTCTGCTCGGCTTAGAAAATCTACTCGATAAGTCAATTCTTGCCCTCTCCTCTGGTGAAAGGCAGAAGGTCGCCCTCGCCTGCGCCCTGGTCAGCCGGCCGCGACTTTTAATTTTAGACGAGCCTTCGGCAAATTTAGACCAAAGTTCAATTGCCCAATTGCAGCGTGAGATCAAGCGCCTCAAAGACCTCGGCTTCACGATTCTAATTGCTGAACATCGGCTCTATTACTTAAAGGACATCCTCGACAATCTCTTGATCCTAAAAGATGGCAAATTAGCTAAAAGATTGGGGCGGGCTGAATTAAATCCCGAGACTATAAAGGAGTACCAGCTGCGGAGTCTAGAAGAAGAAATCTTTATTCTCCCCAGCCGGAAAGATGTAGCTGAGGCTGCTCCTCTAAATAAGGCGGAGCACAACTGCCTTTTTAAGGGCGAAAATATCATTTTAAATGACTGGCTTCCGCCAATCGACTTAGAGTTAAAATCTGGCGTCGTCACAGCCCTAGTCGGTCGTAACGGTATTGGCAAGACGACATTGGCGCGCTATATCTGTGGGGTGAATACGAGTTCTAAACGTAAGCGCAAGGCCAGCCCCTTCTATAACCTGCAGAAAGAGCAGGGAGTTTTCTTTGTGATGCAGGACTGCGATTACCAACTATTTGCACCGACTATTCGCGAAGAATTATTGCTCAGTAAAGCAGCAAGTAGGGAAGCTCAGGTCGAGCTTTTGAATTCACTCGGTTTAAACTTTAGCCTAAATGATTTAGAGCGCCTGCCGGCGGAGCTTTCCGGAGGTCAAAAGCAACGTTTAGTAATTGCTCTGGCGATTCTTTCTGAGGCCAAGCTCGTGATTCTCGATGAGCCGAGCTCCGGGCTCGACTACCCGAATATGCGCCGCGTTGCGCGGCTCAGCCGTGAGCTGGCAGCCCAGGGTAGGGCGGTTTTAGTAATCACTCACGACCGGGAGCTCATTAGTTATGCAGCAGATGAAATCGCCTTTATGACGGAGCGAGGAATTTCTAAGGCCGTGACCCTCGTGGCTAGTGAATTGGACTCAATTCGCGAGCGCTGGGCAGAAATATATTAAAAATTGCTGCGCAAGCAGCATTTAGATTAGAGAAAGTCAATGAGGTATTTTCTATGCAAAAGTCAAAAAAGCCTAAGCTCAGTACCAAAGAAATCGTCTTAATTGCCGTTTGTACTGTAGTTTTAATCATCCTCGAGTCACTAGGTAGCTTGATTTCCATCTTCCTGGGGACTTTCGCACATACCATGAGCCAAGCCTTTTCCGGCCTGATCAGCGCCATCGTCTTTGTCTTTGTGATGGAGCGCATTCCCCGCCGCTTTGTCTTTAGCTTCATGTTAATGCTGCCAATTATTATTTATTCTTTGGCCGCCCTCTACCTGCCCTTTCTTTTGACCTACACAATCGGTGTAATCATCGGTGAGCTGGCCTTAGGCAAATTCGGTTACCAGAGCTTTAGCGGCCAGGCCATAGCTTATGCCGCAGTGCACTTTGGTGCGATTTGTGGGCAGCTGGTTCCGGCCTGGTTCTTCCCGGAAAAGTTTGTCGCCCACTTTATCCAAGCAGGCACAGCAGATTTAGAGCAGATGAATGATTTCGTCCGCTACTCAAAGGGCCTTTTTGGCCTCTTAACGGTGGTCTTAACTATTGGCTTACCGATTGTCGGGGTTTATTTTAGCCGGAAAATTGTAGCTCGTTATCAGCGCCGCAAAATAGCTTAAATTAAGAAAATCAGAAGCTTAATTAGCGCAGCAGGACGAGAGTTCTGCTGCGTTTTTTAAGGCAAAATACTTTGCAGAGGAAGTGCAGCTTTAATTACTCAAAAAACTGTGGAGATGATACAATAAGTTGAAATATAATAGTTTAAGCTGCGTCCTTTGGGGCGCTCAGAAGGAGGTCTTCCATGGGCTTAATTAAGGCTGTTACAGGCGCTTTTGGCGGCGTGATGTCAGATCAGTATAAGGAGTTCTTTTACTGTGACTCACTCGATAAAGAGGTGCTGGTAGCAAAGGGTGTAAAAAGAACCGGCTCGCGCTCCCAAAATAAGGGTCAGGACAATATCATCAGTAACGGCTCGGCAATTGCGGTGGCTGATGGGCAATGCATGCTGATTGTTGAGCAAGGTGAGATTGTTGAAGTCTGTGCCGAGCCAGGCGAGTTTATCTGGGATGCCTCCTCTGAGCCATCTATTTTCACAGGTAAACTAAGTGAATCAATTCTGGAAAGCTTTAAGACCTTTGGTCGCAGAATTAGCTTCGGTGGAGATACTGGGCGTGATCAGCGGGTCTACTACTTCAATGTAAAAGAGATTGTTGACAATAAGTTCGGCACTCAAAATCCGATTGCCTTCCGCGTTGTCGACAGCAAAATCGGCCTCGATATCGATGTGACTGTGCGCTGTAATGGTAGCTATTCTTATCACATAGTCGATCCGATTCTCTTTTATAAAAATGTCACGGGCAATGTTTCTTCAGCCTATTATCGCTCGGAGATTGATGCCCAGATGAAAAGCGAGCTGGTGCATCATCTGGCCCCGGCCTTTGCAATTATTTCGGAGCAGGAAGTTAGGCCAAATCAATTGATGGCTAAGGGTCCGGAGATTGCCGCTGCCTTACGTCAGCAATTATCTGGAATCTGGTCCGAACTCAGGGGCATTGAGATTGTCAGCTTAGCGCTCAACTCAGTCAGCATCCCGCCGGAGGACGAGAACCTGATTAAGCAGGCACAACGTGCCGGCATGATGCGCGATCCGAGCCTGGCCGCAGCCAATATCGCAGCTGCTCAAGCTGATGCAATGCGCAGCGCCGCCGCGAACGAGTCGGGGGCGATGACCGGCTTCCTCGGAATGGGTATGGCTGGTCAAGCTGGTGGCCTGAATAATGCCGAGCTCTTTAAGCT
>JAUNVR010000012.1:9547-14734 GCA_030537595.1 Eubacteriales bacterium | reverse complement strand
GCTCCACAGCCCAGTCAAGCAGGCGTGGTGGGAGCGGTTCCAGCAGGCCAAAACTGGCAGTGCAGCTGCGGTGCAGTGAACCAAGGTAAGTTCTGCAGCAACTGCGGCAATAAACGCCCGGCAGAGATCCACTATCGCTGTGATAAATGCGGTTGGGAACCGCAAGGCCAGCAGATTCCAAAATTCTGTCCTGAATGTGGCGATAAGTTCGACGAGCAAGATCGAGTCTAGTTCCACTCACAGCTCGGCTTCGGCCGGGCTGTGATTTTAAAAGGCCTTATCGGGCCTGTACTGAGTTGAACAGAGGTTAAAAATGTCAGAATTGCGAGAATATGAATGTCCCCAATGCGGGGGACGGGTTGAATTTGATCCGGAAAGTCAACTACTGCACTGCCCCTACTGTGACTCAAGCTTTGATCCGGAGAGCTTTGCTGAGACTTTGGAAACTGCGGCAGAGGAGAAGGAAGCTCGGCAAAAAGCTGGGGGCGGTAGATTAGAATTTTCGGAACGTGAAATTGACGAGTGGAGCGCAGAGGAGAGCGAGGGCTTATTCAATTTTACTTGTGAGTCCTGCGGAGGGCAGATCCTAGCTGATGAAAGTTTGGCTGCAACCAACTGCCCCTACTGCGACAATCCGGTGGTGATCATGTCGCGCTTTAGTCAAAAGTTAAAGCCGAATTGGATCATCCCCTTTAAGAAGACTAAGGCGGAGGCGATAGAGGCCTTCCGGCAGCATGCCAAAAGCAAAAAGCTGGTCCCCGATATCTTTAGTGCTGATTCTCACTTGCAAGAGGTCAAGGGCGTCTACGTTCCCTACTGGCTACTTTCTTGCGATGCAGCTGCCAATGCGAGCTTTACCGCGGAGCGAGTTTCTGAGCAAAAGATAAAGGGTGAGATTCACGAGACCAAGGAAATATATCGAGTGCTACGTGAAGGGGTCGTGCATTTTGACCATGTGCCGGTTGAAGCATCTTCAAAGCATGATGTGGAAATGCTGGAATCAATAGAGCCCTTTGATTTTTCAGAGCTCCAGGACTTTAGTCCAGCCTATTTATCCGGTTATTTGGCCGATAAATATGACCGGAGTGCTGAAGAGTCGAGGCCACGCGCCGATGAGCGGATTCGCCAAACGATGCGGACTGCCTTTGACGATACCTTAGATTCGAAATACCGCAACTACAGTCTTGAAGATTTAGATTTAGAATTATTAAACGGTGAAGTCAACTATGTACTTTTGCCAGTCTGGTTCTTAAACACTCGCTGGGATCAAAAGCTCTACCGTTTTGCGATGAATGGTCAAAGCGGTGAACTAATTGGCAATCTGCCAGAAGATCCGCGTAAGGTTTTGCGCTACCGTCTAATTTACGGAGTGATTGCGGCAATAATTGCAATTATCGCGGCTTATTTTATAGCCCCCTTATTTGTCTCGTGATTGTGAGGTCTGGAGATGAAACGAAAGATTAAAAGGCGATTTAAAGTAAAATTTTGGGCGCTCCTGCCTCTTTTGCCCCTGCTCTCATTCAGCCTAATTACTGCCTTAATTTTCTTCTGGCAGGAAGCTCCGGTCCAGGCTGTAGAGCAGAGCATGGGTAGAGCTTTACGCACTGAGCAGTCTTTGAACCTCAGGACTATTCCTGAAGGCAATCCAGCTAGCGAGGAAGATGCAGGTAGTGTGCGCCTGAAGCCCCTGATTGAAGATGAGGTCGGCCTCTTAAGTGATGCGGAGTACGACCGGCTTTTAAAGCAGCTCGAAACTATCTCAAAGCGTCATAAATGCGATGTTGCGGTGGTCACAGTCTACTCGCTTAATGGGCTCACAGCAGAAGAATTTGCCGACGATTACTTCGACTACAATGGCTACGGCTATGGTCAGGATGATGACGGTATTTTATTCCTGCTCAGCATGGAGTATCGGGATTGGGCGATGACTACCCACCAGTTCGGGATTTACGCCTTTGACGATTACGGCTTAGATCAGATTTTTTCTGAGCTCAAGGCAGATTTAGCCGCCGACCAATACTACAGTGCATTTTCTCGCTTTGCCGAGGAATGTGACTATTTCTTGGAGCGGGCTAGAGCCGGTAAGCCGGTGAGGATTCATGATGAGAAAAGAAAGAAGGCTAGAGTCATGGGGATGAGTCTGGCCGGACTCGGCTTTGGTAGCATCGGTGGAATTGCTCCAGTTAATAGAATGCGCAAGGAGCTTAAGACAGTTCATCGGGTTTACGGAGCCAGTCACTATATGAATCGGAAATCGCGGCGCTTGGACCAAGCAGCAGATAAATTAATTGATCGCAGGACTCGAGTCTATCCGATTGCCCAGGCCAGTAATTCAGCTAGTAGTTCTACTTCTGGGACTTCGAGCACGCATCGCAGCTCGAGTGGCCGAAGCCATGGCGGAAGGAGCGGAAAGTTCTAAACTGCGGCCTTCAACCTAGAGTATTAAAAGTAGAAAGAGATTAGTCGAGGAGTCGCTAATGGATGAATTCTTGGCCGCTTCAAAGCGCGGTAAAAAAGAGTGGCAGATTGCTGAGAAGGTGATTAGGGGAGTTTTAGCTGCGGCAGCTCCAGGTGTTTTACTTAAAGAGGCCTTACAAGAGTTGGAACTCGCCCCTTCCTACACTGTTTTGGCAATTGGTAAAGCGGCCTGGACGATGGCAGAGGCCGCTCTTGATGCGCTCGGCTCGCGGGTGAAAGCAGGTTTCATTATTACCAAGGACGGGCATAGCAAGGGCTTGCTTCCGCCTTTTGAAATTATTGAAGCGGCGCATCCCATCCTCGATCAGCGCAGTTTAAACGCTGGGGCTAAACTTTACGACTTAGCTGCGGGTCTTTCTGCAGACGAGCATCTACTCTGCCTAATTTCCGGAGGTGGCTCAGCACTTTTTGAGCACAGTTTATTAAGTCTCGATGAATTGGCCGAGATAAATCGTCAGCTCCTCGCCTCAGGGGCGAGCATAGAGGAGATAAACAGTATCAGAAAGCGTCTTTCCGAGCTGAAGGGAGGACGCTTTGCAGCGCTTTGCGCCCCGGCTAAGATTCAGTCTATTTTGCTCTCTGATGTGCTCGGAGATGAGCCGGGGGAAATCGCCTCTGGCCCGACTGTAGTTGATCGCGGCTCCTATGACTTTGCCTTGTCGGTAGTCGAGCGCTACCAGATTCAGCTTTCTGAAGAGGCAAAAACTCTCTTGGCACGCGAGCTACCAGAGGAATTAACTAATGTTGAAACTAAGCTTATCGGTTCTGTTGCCCTACTCTGTCGCCGTGCGGTCGAGATTTTAAGCGCTGAAGGCTATACCTGCTTGATGCTTAGCGAAAGGATGGATTGCGAGGCGAAAGAGCTGGGGCGCATGCTCGGGGCGATGGCCACAAGCTTTTACCAGGGCAGCCTAGCTATTTCAGAGGACCTGCCCGAGCTTTCCAAGCTAGCAATTATCTGTGGTGGAGAAACTACCGTAAATTTAAAAACCGGCACCACCATCGGTGGCGCCGGTCCGCAGCAGTTGGCTAGTAGAATACAGAATGGGATTATAAACGGTAAGGATTTTGGCGAGTGCTCTGTGGACACTCTGGGTGGTCGGAATCAGGAAATTGCCTTGGCTGCTGTAAGCTATCTTTCTGACTTGCCCGGTGCCTTGTTATTTTCACTAGGCTCTGACGGAAGTGATGGGCCGACCGACGCAGCCGGCGCCATTGTCGATAGCAGTAGCTTAGCTGAGTTATTAGCAAAAGGATTAGATGCTGACACTTTGCTAGCCACTCATAACAGCTATCTGGCCCTGGAGTCGATAGAAGCTCATATCAAAACCGGGCCAACGGGCAGTAACCTAAACGACCTGACGGTACTGCTGCTGGAAAAGTAAAATGCATCTTATCTAGATGCGAGCTTTTTTAAAAGTGCATGATACTCTGCTTCTTGGAAACCGAGTATGACCTGACCGGAGTCGCTAATTAGGATAGGTCGCTTGATCAACATCCCATCAGAGGCGAGTAAGTCATATTGTTCATCCTCTGTCATGGTCTTGCGTTGCTCAGCCAGTCCGAGTGCGCGATATTTCCGGCCGCTAGTGTTAAAAAATCGGGTGAGGGGTAGACCAGAGGCTTGATGCCAAGTTTTGAGTTCAGCTGCCGTGGGTGGATTGCTAACCAGGTCCTGAGCCTCATATTTTACTTTCTGAGCATCTAGGCAGGCCTTTGCCCGTCGGCAGGTAGTACATTTTGGATAGTATAGAAATCTCATTGCTGCCTCCCTTTTGCGATTTATCTTGTATCTATCATAGCTAATAAATCCGGGGCTGGAAAGGCCTAAAGCTGACGAGTTTTGACGGATTTTCAAGCAATTTTGACGGCTTTATACAAAGTTTGACGGCAATATACAGAAATTGACGGTTTTTGACTGTTTTCTGCCTTAAACTGGACTCTTCAGGATCCGT
Source organism: Eubacteriales bacterium (assembly GCA_030537595.1). GTDB lineage: Bacteria > Bacillota > Clostridia > Saccharofermentanales > DTU023 > JAFAAL01. The sequence continues at coordinate 10,301 of JAUNVR010000012.1, read as the reverse complement.
AAGGAGTTGAAGACGGCAATTAAGGCTACTCCAACATCAGCAAAGACCGCACTCCACATACTTGCATAGCCGAGGGCGCCGAGGACTAGGACCAGGAACTTAATGCTCAGCGCAAAGACGATGTTTTGTCGGACTACAGAGCGAGTCTTTTTGGAGATATGTAAGACTTGGTGGAATTTTTCTAGATTGTCGTTCGCGATAATGATATCGGCAGCTTCAATTGCTGCAGCCTGGCCGATTCCACCCATTGCGACACCGACATCTGAGGCCATCAGAACGGGAGCGTCGTTGATTCCGTCGCCGATAAAGACTCGGGTACCCTCGCTGGGGTCGATGCGCTCATAGGCTTCGAGCTTGTCCTCGGGGAGGAGGTCTGCTGCGAAGCGTGAGATACCGACTGCCGCGCAAACATCTGCAGCAACTTCACTTTTGTCACCGGTCAGCATTACGACGGAGCGAATTTTACAAGCGTCACAGTGAGTTAGCGCCTGGACGGTGCTGGCAGCGTTAGCTTTGATAATATCTGCTAAGTAGATTACGCCGAGGTACTTTCCGTCTTTAGCCACGTAGATGCTGGTTGCTGCAGCGTCAGGAAGGTCAGCGGCAATCTTTGCTTCGCGCATTAACTTAGCGTTGCCGCAAAAATATTTACTACCCTCGTATTCTGCCTCGACACCCAGACCCTTGTGCTCCGTACTTTGTAGCTTTTTAAGGTTTAGCTTATGCAGTACCTTGCGGAAGCCAGCGGTGGGTA
>JAUNVR010000012.1:4732-9447 GCA_030537595.1 Eubacteriales bacterium | reverse complement strand
TGTGTGTGTCCGTCAGCGCAGCAACCGTCACCGTGCGCGTGAGAATCTGCACAGCAGTCCTGCTCAGCTGCAGTTGAAGCTGGATGCTGCTTTTCTTCCTCGATTGCGCAGAGCTTACAGCCACCGGAAAGACAGAGGCGTTGGACACTCTGCCGGAGGGCGACGGCAAGGGGGTGCTGGGATCCAGCCTCGCCAATTATTGCCGCTTCTAAAAGCTCTGTTTCAGATACGCCATCCGCAGTTTCGAGTCCGGAGATTGCGAAATTACCCTCGGTTAAAGTTCCAGTCTTGTCGAGAATCAGGGTGTGCGCTTTGGCCAACTCTTCTAGGGCATTACCACCTTTGACCAAGATGCCCTGACGAGAAGCTGCGCCGAGGCCTGCAAAATAGGCGAGGGGCACAGAAATTACGAGAGCACAGGGGCAGGAGGCGACGAGGAAAATTAGGGCACGGTAGAGCCAGGTGCTGAAACTGCCAAAGTTTAAAAGCGGTGGAATCACGGCCAAAAGCGCGGCGATGCCAACCACGGCGGGGGTGTAGTAGCGGGCAAAGCGAGTGATAAAGCGCTCCGTTGGCGAGCGCTTCTCAGCCGCATCGGCAATGAGCTGGAGCATTCTAGCAACAGTCGAATCCTCGTAGGCCTTTGTGACCTTCAGACTCAGGAGGGCGCTTTGGTTGACACAGCCGGAGAGTACGTTATCGCCAGGGCCGACTTCCAGTGGTAGGGATTCTCCAGTAATTGCCTTTGAATCCAGTTGGGAATGGCCTTCGACGACGACACCGTCAGCCGGCACCTTCGCACCGGGACGGATTAGAATAATATCGCCGACCACTAGCTCCTCGGGCTTGACCGTAATGGCTTGCCCGTCCTTTAAGAGGCTAGCTTCTTCCGGCATGATATTCATTGTCTCTTCAATCGAGCGGCGTGAGGCGTCGACGGCCCGGTCTTCGAGGTATTCACCCCAAGCAAAAAAGAGCATAACGGCCACAGCTTCAGGGTATTCACCGAGTAATATCGCCCCTAAAGAAGCGATAATCATCAACAGGTTCTCGTCGAGCAGTCGCCCCATCTTGAGGTTTCTGAAAGCCTTACGATAGACTCTTTTCGCGGCCAAAATATAGCTTAAAGCAAAGGCAAGCAGCGAAGTAATTTGCATTGTAAAGCCAAAGCTTCCAGGCAGCACTTCGACTCCGCCGGCCTTAGAGGCTCCGTGGGCGAGGCCCGACTCTAGGGCCTCTTCAGTCGCGGGAAAGAGGGTGGAAAAGATATTAAAGCTACCAAATTTAAGACGTAAAAAGAAGCCGATTAAAAAGAGTACCAGGGCGGCAATTAAAAGATAGAGGCGGCTGTTATTTTGTGGTGCGCTCGCTGTCCCATAGGGTTTTAATACTGCCTCCGGTTCGCGTTTTGCGATTAGCTCCTTAAGCTGGGCTTCGGCTGTTGGATCGTCGCTGTAACTTACAGCCAGCCGTTTTGTCGGAAAGTGGTAACTGACTTTTTTAACTACCGGGAGCTTCCTCAGCTCATCTTCTAACTGTTGGGCACAGTTAGCGCAGTCAATACCGGTTAGGGAATACGCTTTTTTCATGATTTACCTACCAATCATTGGGCCAATTTAGGCTTTAGAACTAGTGTCTCAAGTGGTCGAAGCCGACCTCGAGGAGCTTCTTTACGTGATCGTCATCGAGGGTGTAAAAGATTTGCTTGCCCTCACGCCGATGGCGGACTAAGCGCGAGCTTTTCAGAATCCGTAGCTGGTGTGAAACTGCGGACTGTGAAAGCTCGACAGCTTCAGCGATGTCGTTGACACAAAGTTCCGTGTCGAGGAGTGCGACCAGAATTTTAATCCGGCTGGTGTCGGCGAAGTTTTTAAATAACTCAGCGAGTTCGAACAATTCGATTTCGTCTTTTAATTTGAAACTATATTTATCCTGCATCTCGGCCCCTTTTAATTAGTTTTTTTAAGTACAAATGAATACCTGTTCATATGATAATAAGTGCCTAGAGATAAGTCAATCCCGATTTTTAAGCGTGGCTTTAAGCACATTTTCCAAACTTAATAGTTTTAACTAGGCTCTTAGCTTAAGTTTTTAGCCAGGGTTTAGAGCAGCAAAAAGTAAAGGAGCCATTTTAAAATAGCTCCTTTACTTCTACTTATATAAGCTAGCTCAAGCTAATTTCTAAAGCAGCCTAATCTACAAGTTGGGAAGTGATCTTCGAGTTCAGGCTGACCGGGAGGACTAGGGAAGAAATTATATGATTCTTATTGCCGGACTTTTGGGAGTCCAGGATGCTATCCATCACAGCCTCAGTCAATTGCTTCGAAACTACGAGCAGGATTAATTCCTTCTCAGGCTCGACGCTGATACTAAAACGGGACAAGGCCTCGGCGCGAGAGTCACGCCCGTGCAGAATAGTTGCACCATGAGCGCCGGCAGTGCGGGCTAGGCTGACCAGCTCGTCAGCATAACCACGGTCGCAGATGACGAGAATTAAATCCTTTAAAACACCGCTTTGAGGCTTTAAGTCGGGGCGTGCAGGAAGCAGTTCTGAGCTAATTTGCGGTCTGGCTTCGTGGCGTTTGCGCTTCAATTTGAAGTAGGTACCGAGAATCATTAAGGAAAGCACGGGAGCCATCGCAATCATTGCAATAATCCCGAAACCGTCGACCAGGACATCGGCGGTTGGGACCTTGGCCGCTGCTCCTTGGGCAAAGGCGAGGACAAAGGTCGCCGACATCGGCCCGGAAGCGACACCGCCAGCGTCATAGGCGATACCGACAAAGATCGGCTCGGCAATGAAGGAGAGAATGATGGCCAGGATAAAACCAGGGATAATAAAGTACCAAAGCTTTACGGCCGGGAACATAATCCGAACCATCGATAAGGAAATTGCTAAGCCAACGCCAATCGACAGAGTCAGGCGAATCACGCGGAGAGGAATGTGTCCGGAGGTCACCTCTTCAATCTGCTCCCCTAAAACGTGCACCGCAGGCTCGGCCAAAACCACAATTAAGCCCATGGCGAGGCCGACAAAGGGCAGGAGCTTGGCATTGTGCTCAGCAAGTCCCATACCGAGCAGACGCCCCATGTCCATAAAGCCGGTTTCAGCACCGAGGATAAAGAGAGTAAGGCCAAGTAAACTGTAGATTAAGCCACGGATAATTCCCAGAAGCTCGCGGCGATCGAGGCGAAACTTCGAGCGTTCAAAGATAAAAAAGAGCAAAGTGACAGGAAGAAGGGCGGCCAAAGATTCGAGGAGGGTGGGGCCAATAGCCTTTACAATTGGGGCAAAAATCTCAGTTCCCGGCACAAAGGGCAAAGCCTCACCATGAATCTTCTTTTGGCCACTTAGAATTGAAATCAGCATCACCGCCCAGATCGGACCAGCACTCATTGCCCCAACTAGGCCAAAGGAGTCCTCCTCAGCATGTTGAGAGCCTTTGAGTCGCGATAAGCCGATTGACAGGGCGAGGATAAAAGGCGTGGTCAAAGCGCCGGTAGTTGCGCCGGAGGCATCAAAGCTAATCGCCATAAACTCTTCGGAAACGAAGCAGGCCAAAACAAAGATGATAGCGTAAGTTATCGCCATTAAAAGATTGTAGCGACGACTTTTTAAGGTGCGAATTGCACCTAAACTAATCATCAGACCGACGCCTAGAGAAACCATCAGCACGAGGAATTTCGAGCCCAGTTGGCCACCTGACGCACTCTCGACCTGCTTGCCGAGAATTAGTAAGTCTGGCTCTGCAACCGTGACCAAAAAGCCCATGAAAAAGGCAATTAAAGCAGCCTTAGTCAGGCCCTTTGAAGTCGCAACTTCAGTCGCCATATGGTAACCAATAGGGTTCATCGACTGCTCGACACCCCAGAGGAAGATAGAGAGGCCAAAGAAGAGGCAGAGTGCCCCGATCAGGAAGCGGGCTAGGACTTGAAAACTGACCGAGACCGGCCCGATGATGAGGAGAATAACGAGAATAATAATCGGCAGAAGGGAGGAGCCGACTTCGCGTACCTTGGCATTAAGTGCGTTCATTGCGGCCTCCTTCCGTGCTGGAGTAAAGTCCCGTTGCAAGTGAAACCGGCAGAGCGAAAAGCAGTCCAGAGGCCGGATTATTCAAATCCAGCTCAGAAATTAAAGCGGAGCTGACTTGCTTAACGAGGGGGCTCGGTGTAAGGCTTAAGACGATATCTTTTTGTGGTTCGATTAGCAGGTCAAAAGCTGTATTATGAGGAACACCAGCACCTCGGCCGTGAATTACAGTGCTCCCAGGGGCACCATTTTCCCGGGCGATGGCCACGCAGTCATGACTCGCACCCCGGTCGAGGATGGTCACAATTAGGTGGAAAGGATAGTCCTGAAGCTCGGCTCGCAAGTTTTCTGGATTGTAGATTGCGGCCTGAAATTGATTCAGCGGCAGCGAAAAGGCAATCCCCCGATTCTTTTTGTGGAATTTAAAGTTTTGCAGCATGACCTCGTGTAAAGATTGCTCTAAATCTTCCGGAATAGTCATCAGAATCAGTTCCTTTTGGGTCCGATCGAGGCCTAAAATCTCCAAGACTCGATTCGGCGTAGTACCCTCCCCGTATAGAACCAAAGCACCGCTCGGCGAGAAAGCTCTGAGCTCATGCAAGATCTGGTCAGCGCGACCACGATCGACAATTGCAATAAACAACTTTTGCATCGGCATATCTTGACCTCCCCTTATATCTTC
>JAUNVR010000012.1:0-4632 GCA_030537595.1 Eubacteriales bacterium | reverse complement strand
CTGCTCTTAGCACTTAGCCTGGTCTTTGTTGCTTGTAACGGAGCAAAGGAGCAAAATCCGGCCAGCACTGACGAGCTCACAGAGCAGGAAGTAGGCAGCGATCAAGATGCCGCAACTGAGCAGGACGAGGCCCAGTCCGAGTTCAGCTGGAAAGCTTACTTTATCGGTCGCGAAGCTGAGCAAATTAGCCTCTTAGTCAATGGTGCTGCTGAGGACTTCCGTGGTCCACTCTTAGTCAACTTGACTGAAGAACAGGCCAAAGCTGCTGCCGATTACAAATTAGGTGACAGCCTGGAAATCGTACATGACGGTGCAATGATGATGAGCTACCCTGGCCAAATCAATGCTCAGAGCATCAAGCTTCTGAGTGGCGAAGAAGCTCTGCCCCAGTTAGTGAAGATGGACATCAATGAAATGCTGCAGGCAGTTCCCGTCTTTGCTGATCAGGCCAAGTTATTCGTCATTGATGCTAAATTAGACGCAGTTCCCCAGCTTGCTAATGCAAGTGAACTGAGTGAAGCAGAAGTCGAAGCCAAGGCTGAAGAATTAAAAGACAGTGAAACTGTAATTCTACTCTGTGCTGATACTGCTGAAGCTAGTGCAGCTGCAGCTGAGAAATTTAGCGCAGCAGGTGCTCCCTTAGTTATCGACTTAGGTGCAGTCAGCGAAATTGAAGTACAGAAATAAGCTATAAAAAGTAAATCCGATTTTTGCTTATATCGTAAAACGCCTGGGCTGATTAGCTCAGGCGTTTTTAGATTCAAAGTCCAAGCCGTGCTCCCAGCTGAGGAAAACTGAATTGAATTCGTCCCTAATTAAACTGTAAGGCCGACATCACCACAGAACAACAGAACAATAAATTTTTCACCTCTATTTAAATTTTTTAAATCAATTTGCTTTAATTTCATTGTCCTAGCTAATCCTCGCAGCTCGGGGGAAGATGAAAAGATTGACTGATCAAGCCTCGCGCATAAAACCAAGCGCTTAATTAATAAAATAACAGAGCAAAGGCGTGTGCTAGTTAACAATAAAACTATGTAAATAATATAGAATTTAAAATAATTCAATCAATTTAGTGTGTAAAAGTTAAAAAATGCCAATAGATTTGTGAAATACTATCCTCCAGGTAGTAGTCTTAGCTCGCTTATTCGCTTAACCTGACATGTGCAGGATGGTATAAGTAAAAATTATTTATACTTGACCGCTAGAGAATTAATAGAAAATACAGGATTAAATCTGAGGATTTATCCAAGTATTTAGATTGTGGAGGATGATCGACAATGTACAAGAGGACGCACAAGAATTTATTGGCCATCCTATTGAGCTTATTTTTCATGTTCAGTATGGTGCCGGGCAGTATTCTTCATGCTACAGATGATGATCAGATAGCAAATCCTGAAAATCAGCAGGCTGAAGCAGAGGCTGCTGGAGCTGACAATGACCCTATTGCCCCGGAGGCAGAGGAGGAAGTAGGGACGGAAAGCACGGGGGAAGTTAAATCTGATTATGAGAATAAGTTTATCTTCAGATTTGACGGGAGAGAAATTGATTCCCAAATGGCCAAAGATGGCCAGGTGCTGAGTAGACCGCAGACTGAAGAATATGAAAAACAAGGCTATTTTGTAGAAGGTTGGTACTTGGCAGACGAAGCTGGGAATTATCTTGCTAGCTTTGACTTTGAGCAGACTTTAAATACGCAAACTAGTGGTCAGACATATTATATTGACTTAGATTATCTGATCTTTAATGTTTATTACATTTTCCTAGTTGAGACAGAAGATACAGAGCTCGATAATTTAGAAGCTTTCTATTCTGAAGCATTTACTAATAAGGACGGTCTAAGCTACCTCGAAAAACCGAATCTTTTTGCTCTAAATCAGGAGGGAATGAGCGTCGAGACTTGGTTAGTACAGAATGATGCTGGTGAGTGGGTAGAATTCGACTTTAATAATCCGATTAAGGTAAGTGAGGCAGACAAAGAGTTTGTTATTAAGGGAGTAATTAGTAAAATTCCTGACTCCTCTACGAGGAATATTATTAACCCGAAACCTTACCACGAATATACATTTATGCTAGACGGTGAAGTGTACGATGATGGAAATGAATATAATAATCCGCAGATTATTAAAGATGGAGAATCTTTAGTTGAGCCAAGGGTCCCAGAAAAAGAGGATAAAGTATTCCTAGGCTGGTATAAAGATTTAAATGATGAAAGCACTAGAATAGACTTTAGCCAGACAATTACTGTTCAAGACACCCAAGAAATAAAACTTCACGCAAAATTTGGCGATGCCATAAAAGTTTATTTCAAGAGTGAAGGCGCTGTTATTGCTAGTAAAGATGTGGCTCCCCGTGAAACAGTTGACGATTCCAATGTGCCACTAGTAATTTTGGCTGAAGGTAAGGTTTTCTCTCACTGGTCGCTAGAAGAAAATGGTGAGGAATATGATTTTAATACACCGGTCGAAAAGACGATCACACTATATGCAGTTTTAGTCGATGGGCATAAGGTGAGCTTTAGGGCTCATGGTGGCTCAGCTCATAATATGATTATGGTTAAGCATAATGAGACTCTAGAAGGTAAGGTGACAAATCCGACTAGACCTGGTTATGCTTTTGAGCATTGGTCACTAGAAGAAAACGGTACAGAATACGATCTGACAAGCCCAATAACTAAAGATATAGTTTTACACGCAGTATGGACAGCGGCAGGGAACACAAATTACACTGTTGTCCATTGGCAGGAAAAGGCAAATAGCGACGATTACGAGTATGTAGAACAGGAAGTTCTAACAGGCGTTACAGGTCAAACGGCCGGCTTTAGTCCTAAAACATATTCGGGATTTAAATATAATGAAGCAAAAAGTGATAGTGAAAAAATTATAGATGGTTATGGCTCTACAGTAGTCAATGTCTACTATGACAGAGACAGGTATACTTTGGAGTTTTGGAGCTTGAAACAACCAATTATTTTATATAAACCCGATAAAAGACTATTCACATTCCCAGACATAAAATGGGGTGCAGATACATCTGAATGGTGGGATCAGGCAGTTGCAAAGTATCCTACCTATTCTTGGGGAGAGAAAAGCAATGGCGAAGGTCCTTGGTATTCTCTGCCCCCTGAAATGCCGCAGAAGGATTTAACGGTATATGGGCGTGCAAAGGGAAGCACTTTACACGCCAATATCTATATAGAAAAAGCAAGTGGGAAAGAAATTAGAGAAGCATATGAATTCTATCAAGGCAGTATTTTTAGCACTCAAGAAGACTATGTAGATATTGAAGGTTTTACATGCATCCATCCAAAGGAATATGGTGAAACCTGGACATGGAATAGTATTACAAAGCGTTATGAACTTAAATTCTACTACAGTAGAAATGAATATAAGATTACATTCCATAACGATAAAGATGGGGCGAATCAGATATTCAGCAATATAGCTTTCGAAGCGGATATTTCAGGAAAAGCTCCGGCAGACCATGTGTTTGGAGAGACTATAAGAGAAGCTGACGGCTATGTTTTCGCAGGTTGGTTCGATAATGAAGGTTTAGCAGGAGAACCCTTTGATTTCAATGGTAAAACAATGCCGGCGAACAATTTGGCTTTCTATGCTAAATGGGCACCCCCTGTTCATGAAGTTAGAGCACATAAGGGAATTGCAATGGACGAATTCCCGCTTCAGTTTATTGTTGATCATGATGGAAAACTCACGGGTGATCAAAAAGCTGACATGGACAATCTGAAGGATAATAATGTTCCTAGCGGACAAACATTAGATGATTTCGCAGGCTGGTTCTATTATCTTGGCGATAAGTTCACAAGATTTGACTTCGATACACCGATAATCTCAGATTTAGATCTTCACGCAGTTTGGGCAAGAGATTTAGTCACTATTACTTATCCGATATCTGCTGAGGGTACTGAGACTGAGAGTTACGTCAAAGGGACGGCCGCAAAGATGCCAAAGGGCTTTAGTTGTGGTGACGGCAAAGTTTTCTTAGGTTGGCAGATAAAAGATGCGAATGGACAAGTTGCAGAAAAGGTTTACCAACCTGGAGAAACTATAGTTGTTAATGAAAACATCGAGCTAGTTAGAGTTTGTGGGGACCCGGACACAGCGATAACACTAACTTATAATGGCAACGGCGGTGCTATGGAAGGTGGAGCAACGACTCATAGTGTTAATTTAGCAAACAATGCTCTGGTAAAGCTTACGAATCCAGGCTTTACGAGGCCGGGTTATAAATTTACAGGTTGGAATACAGAAGAAGACGGGACAGGAATGGAATTCACTGCTGAGATGACCGTAATGGTGGATCGTCTTAATGAAGAGACGGCAAACATCCTATACGCTCAGTGGAAGGAAATCACAATAAAGCTAACGGTTCAAAAAGTCTGGGAAGGCGGAACAAAACCTGCAACCACATTAAATCTAAAGAGAAAAGTGGGCGAAGAAGTTGACGAGGACTTCGTGCAAAGCTTCACGACAATGGAAGGTGCTGACTATTCAAATGAGCTTGAAGTCACAAAAAATAATGCTAGTGGAGAATCGTACACCTACTATCTAGAAGAGCCTACAGTACCCGAAAACTACATAGCAACATTTAGTGAAGACGGCTTAACTGTAA
>JAUNVR010000028.1 GCA_030537595.1 Eubacteriales bacterium | reverse complement strand
TTATTTTTGACTATTTGAAGTCAGCGGGATCTCGATGTCTTGGCGGGACTAAAGAACAGCGTCCGCCCTTAAATACTTTCAAGGCGAAGACCGCACCAAGTGAGATGAAGAGGGTAAAGAGCCAGCCGGCAGTTGAGTAGTTGGTAACAGCAGAGTAGAGTGCACCGATGTTACAACCCTTTGCCATTCTGGAGCCGAAGCCCATCAGCAGGCCGCCCAAGATGAATAGACCAGCATTCTTGCCGTCAAACTTGCGATTGAACTTGAAGCGTGAGGCCAAGAGGAAGCAGATGGTCGCACCCATGATGATACCGATGTTTAGGATGACACCCTTATCGGCCAAGATACCCTTTTCGAGCTTGCTGTAAATGCCGTCAAAGGAGGGATCCTGGAAGCGTACACCAAAGAGGGAGAAGAACCATACTGCAATTCTGGTAAATGCTGAGGTTACACCCCAGGCCTTCTTATTAAAGATGAAGAAGGCGCCGGAGATCGCAGCGAGGACCAGTGAACCGGTCTTGAAGGACCAGCGTCTGCAGAAGAGACGGTGGTAGAGGCCGAGGCCAAAGACTGGCTCATCTGCAGGCTCGACTAGTTTGTCTTCGAAATCATCGAAGCCTGGCTCGACGTAAGTGTGCTCTAATTTACGCTTGCGCTCGTAGGCTTTGACCCAGAGGTAGAGCAAGAAGCAGATTAACAAAGTCACGACGAAGGCGCCAAAGTAGCCAAAGGTCTGTGGCAGATAGTGCTGGACACCAACCTTACCAACTGCGCTGCGGTCGATGACGGCGCGCAGGTAGTGGCCGGGGATGGTCGAGAGGATAAAGAAAGGCAGAGCTAAAGCTGAGCGCATTTCACCCTCACCCAGGTCAGATAGGGTACCTGAGGCACAACCGCCAGCGATAATCATCCCGATACCGAAGACGAAGGCACCAATCATAGTTGCGATATTAAAGAAGTGGACATTCTGCGTACCAGTGATAATATCCTGGCCCTCTGTGGCGAGGAAGGCAGGTACTGCCCCCTTCAGATGGTCAATCCAGTGGTAGGCTCCATAGATTGCCGTTGTGATGACAAAGGCAACCAGGAGAGCGACGGAAAGGTCGCCGTTACCGGTGACATAAATCCGCTTGATCCCACCCGCGAAACCGTAGCGTGAGCGGGTCAAAGTGTAGCCGATACCGAGGCCAAAGACCAAGGCAGCAGGCAAGTCTGGACTAATCCCATGGAGATAGAAGCCAAATAGGGTCATCAGGGCGATGAGCACAAAGCCTGAGATTACTTGGCCCTTTGAGAAATGTTTAGAAAACTCTCTTACATTCATATTGAACCTCAATCCTAATTGAAGTTGTACTCCGTCAAGATGCACTCGCGATCTGTGGTCTGATCGAGGAAGTACTCATGAACAGACAGACCGAGGTAGGAACCAGCAATATTGTAAAGGTTATCAAAGCCGAGACCTTGGAGTGCCATGATGACGTTATAACTTCTCTGTGATGAGCGGCAGTGTAAGTAGACTGGGCGATCCTTGGGGATCTCGTCTAGCCGCTGTCTGAATTCTGACATTGGGATGTTGATGGCATTCTTAATATGGCCTCTATCCCATTCGTGTTTCTCGCGCACGTCGATAATGCAGGCATCTTCTTCCACTAGGGGTCTAACCTGGTCAATGCCGACCTGGCGGAATTGGCCGTAGAGGAGGTTGAGGCCGACTAGAGCTGCGTGGTTAACGACGTCTTTTGCAGTCCCGTAATGTGGTGAGTAGCAGAGCTCGAGCTCCTTTAAGTCTTCCAGAGTACCGCCCATGGAAATCAAGGTGGCGATGACGTCGATCCGTTTCTCGGCTTCACCGTGACCGTAGGCCTGTGCACCGAGCAGACGACCTGTCGGATATTCGTAGATTAGCTTAAAGAATAGCGGGGCAACGCCTGGCATTAGACCGACCTTATCACCTGGGATAACCAGGACGAAGTCGTAGTCGATACCATTGCGCTCACAGTCCCCAGCATTGAGGCCGGTGGCTGCAATATTCAAGTCAAAGAGGTGAATCGAGCTGGAGCCGATAACGCCATTGTTATTATGCTGCTTACCGAAGATGTGATCAGCGGCAGCTCTGGCTTGGCGCTGAGCTGGGCCGGCTAGTGGCAGCAATGTCTTCTTACCAGTTAAGCGGTGGTGAACTTCAATCGCATCACCAACTGCATAGATGTCGGGATCTGAGGTCTGATAGTGCTGATTGACCTTAATGCCACCAGTCTCACCGATTTCAAGACCAGCTTCTTCGGCTAGCTTGACTTCCGGGCGTACGCCAATTGCCATGACGACTAGTTGGCAGGGTACATCTTCACCAGTATCTAAGACGACCTTGTCCTCGTAGATTTCAGTTACGGCAGCACCGAGATGCATCTTGACTCCGTGATCATGGAGCTCTTTATGAACGCCCTGGACCATATCGTAGTCTAGAGTTCTCAGAACTTGACGTTCTTTCTCGACTAAGTGGACGGTCTTACCAGCTTCAACCAGATTCTCTACGACCTCGAGTCCGATGTAACCGCCACCGACGACTGCGACCTCCTGCACGTCGTGCTTGTCGATGAAGTCTTGGATGGCTTTAACATCGACGACATTCTTTAATTTAAAGACGTTTTCACCGTCGATACCCTTGATGCTCTGAGGCATAATGGCAAAAGCTCCGGGCGACAAGACTAACTTGTCGTATTCTTCGACATAGCTTTCACCGCTCTCGAGATTCTTCACTGTGACTGACTTATTCTCGCGGTCGATCGAAAGGACCTCGTTATTCACTCTGGCTTCGATCTTATAGCTGTCTGCAAACTCCTTTGGATGCATTAGAACCAGATTATCGCTGTCAGGAATCATCTTTGAAAGATGGAAGGGTAAACAGCAGTTAGAGAATGAGACGTGCGGGCCGCGCTCCATAATAATTACTTCGGAGTGCTCATTCAGTCTGCGCGCTCTGGCAGCAGTGGAGGCACCACCTGCGACACCACCAACGACGACGATTTTAGGATCATTTTTTCTCATGTATTACTCCTTTACTTGCGCCATGTATTGGACTTGTCAACTTGTGGCGCGGTGTTATTTTGACAAGAACTCCTCTTTCTCTCGCTTTGCCAGTAGACCAGCGCACCCGCACCCAACCAGACGACTAAAAAGTAGTATGAGAAGGCATCGAGCTGAGATGGGGAACCCGGGCTCAAGAGCAAAACGATAAAGAATAGACTAATTAAAAGTGCTAGTCCATAGATGATTTTTTTAGACCAGCGTTTGGCTCTCTTCAAGGCGACATAGGCTACGTAGCCGTAGGCAACTGCCGCGAGCACGGAAGAGAGGTCGACAATATATAAAATTAGTGCACGGCCTAACCAGGGGGCTAAGAGGCTGATGGCACTGACAAAGACGATTGCGTAGTGATGATTTTGCTGCTTATTCGTTGCCGCAAAGCGCTCGGGCAAGAAGCCTTCACGCGAAAGTGCTGAGACGACCTTAGAACTAGCGATCATAAAGCCGTTAATCCCGCCAGAAATCGCAGCCCAAAGCGCAACCAGCATGATGCCAAAGCCCAGATATCCAGTCTTATTTAAGACTGAGCTAGCTACGGCCCAGGGATCATTAAAGGCGGCTTCAGGTCCGAAGGAGAAGGCAGCAATGAGATTTAAGGCCGCATAGATGAAGACACCGACAAAGAGTGAAATGATGACTAGGAAGGTCGCTCTATTGGCCTTGAAGTTGAGTTCTGAGGCGACTTGCGGGATGACGTCGAAGCCGACAAAGAGGAAGGGCACAATGGCGACAACTGTAGCAATCTGCGGAAATGAGATCGTCGCAGTATCTACGTAATTGGCCCTGAACACGCTCATGTCACTTCTAATCCCGATTACAAATAGCAGGATTAAGACAAACAAGACCAGCAGCGTACTAACTAAGTTCTGAAGGTAGAAACTGGTCTTGAGCCCCTTAATATTAACTGCGGCAAAGATCACGATGACTAGGCTCATCACGATTACATGACTTAAGTAGACTTCGTGCCCAGACACTGTGTAGAGGTAGACCCAGTTAATCTTCTCGCCGAGGATAATTTGTAGGAGGCGAAGATAGGCATTGGCATTTAATGAAATCATACTTAAATAGGCCAAAGTTAAGCTCCAGCCGACAATAAAGCCGTGGCCTTTACCCAGCTCATTTAAGGTATAGGTAAACTCACCACCCTCATCGCGATGTACGGTGAGCATGCGGTGATAGGCCGTCTGGATAAAGCACATTAAGAAGCCCCCCAGTAAGAGGCCTAGACTAGTATTGATAACTCCCGATTGACGTAGAAATTGCTCGCCAGGAAGTGTAAATGAGCCCCAGCCAATGATAGAACCAATGACTAGACCCAAGACATCTAGGCGAGTGAGACTACGTTTCTGTTTCTGTGTTCCGTCTCTCATGTTGATAATTAAACAATAAAAGCCCGAATATATCAAATTTTACGATTTACAAGCTGTCTTTATTGATGAAAATTAGCCTAAGAAAAGCCCTGAGACAGGCCTCCCGCAGCGAATTTGATCCACTGCTTAGCTTAATAGCGGTAATTTTTTAATTCGCGGGTCTGAACCATGGAGCGCTTGACCCAAAATAGCTCCTGTCCATCTTGACTCCCCCTCACGGCGAGAACTTGACTGCAGTTCGGACAACTGAGTTCGCCCCCGACCTTGTCCCGGTCAAAGTCACTTTCAATCAGGCGCGCTAGGTGGATTTTCAAGAGCCCACCCTTACCCCGCTTTTGATAGATGGCGAAGGCTTTTTGGCAGCTGGCACAGCGCAGCTCCCAGACAAAGGATGAACTCTGATGCTTGATTTTATACTTCAGCTTAATAGTAGTCAGCCTCCTTGACTAAAGAATAGCATATGAGCCAGAGCTTCGAAGCTGCTCTAGCGCTGCGAGCTGAGCTAATTTTCGAAATTACTTGCAGTTGATCAGCTAATTTATTTAAAGTTAAGTTATAAAGAAGATTTCGCAGCGAGAAAGGAAGTATCGATGATTAGTAAAAAATACATGCTCAGGCCAGATGAGAAGGTCAGCTTAGCTAAATTTCCGACCAGGGACTCGGCAGCTTTTGACAAGAAGCTCTGTAAGCAGGAACTGATGCCGGCAAATATCGAGCTCATGCAGGAGTATCAGAAGAAGCTCTACGCCGAGAACAAGCAGGCCCTGCTGATCGTCTTCCAGGCAATGGATGCTGCGGGGAAGGACGGGACTATCCGCCATGTGATGAGCGGATTAAACCCTCAGGGCACGCAGGTGGTGAGTTTCAAACAGCCCTCGGCCATTGAGTTAGATCACGACTATCTCTGGCGCATTGCCAAGAATGTTCCCGCGAGAGGCAATATCGGTATCTTTAACCGCTCTCACTATGAGGAAGTAATAATCACTAGAGTCCATGATCTTTTAAAGCAGCAGCAGATTCCACTCGACCTGATCGATGCCGAGGTCTGGCAGAAACGCTATCGTCAGATCAGGGATTTTGAACAATATCTGTTTGAGAATGGGATCCACGTGCTGAAATTCTTCTTGCATCTTTCAAAAGAGGAGCAGGCGGAACGGCTGCTCTCGAGAATTCTAGAAAAAGAGAAGAACTGGAAGTTCTCCTCAGCTGATATCGCAGAAAGAGAACACTGGGACAGTTATCAAGAAGCCTACGAGCAGATGCTCATGAACACCTCCACAGACTATGCCCCTTGGTATCTTATTCCAGCAGACCAGAAGTGGTACAGCCGCTATCTGGTCTCAGAAGTAATTAAAAATAAATTGATTCAGATGGATCCTAAATACCCACAACTTGGCGAAGCTGAGTTAGCGAGACTGGAGGAGGCCAGGCTCAAACTGGAAGCAGATCTTGCCATCTATGCTGAAGAGAAAAATAAAGCTTAGTTATCTGGACTTAAACTTGTGTACAGCCTCGACCGTAACAAGTACGAAAATTATGCCAATTAGTAGGAAGGTGAAAGCAAGGGGTCCCAATAAACGGCCAAGATAATTGGTCAAAAGGCCTGTAGCCTGAAAATCCGTATCAGAAAAAGTAGTCGTCGCCTGCTGGAGGGGGACGACTATTCTATGGATGGCTGGAGGCAAGAGGACGAAGATTAGACCATTAATAAAGGAGCCTATAACAGCGCCACGCCGGCCGCCAGTCGCATTGCCAAAGACGGCAGAGCTAGCGCCGCAGAAGAAGTGGGCGACGAGGCCTGGAATGACAATATTCGATTTCGTCAGGATTAAAATTGCAAGAGCAAGCAGCCCGCCCGCGAAACTGGATACGAAGCCTATTAAGACAGCGTTTGGTGCATAGGGGTAGATGACTGGGCCGTCGAGCGCGGGCTTTGCACTGGGTACTAATTTCTTGGAAATACCAGTGAATGCTGAGACCAGTTCCTTCAAGAACATATTCACACCTTGCATGATGACGAAGATACCGGAGGCAAAGATAATCGATTGAAGGAGGGCGTAGACTAAATAGTGCTGCCCGGCTGAGAGCTCAGCCTCAATAAATTTTGGCCCCGCGAGCAGCGCAATGACCATGTAAATAAAAGTCATAACCAGAGCAATTGCGACAGTACTATCTTCGAGGAAGCGCCAGAAACCCTTGAGCTGAATCTCCTCCGTAGACCTCTTGTCCCCGCCACAGCGTTTGCCTAACTCAGCTGAGAGAATGTAGCCTAGGGTTCCGAAATTGCCCAGCGCAATCTCATCGGAGCCAGTGATTTTTCTCATATATGGCTGCGCAATTGCAGGGAGTATCGACATCAGCAGTCCAAGAATCAGGCCGCCAGTTAGATATAGCAGGTAGGAGCTATAGCCCAGTTGGGGTAGGAGCATGGCGAGCAAAGAGGACATATAAAATGCCAGGTGACCAGTTAGGAAGATATATTTAAAGCGGCTGAAGCGAGCCAGGAAGATATTTACCAGCATGCCGATAGCCAGAATCACAGCGGCTGTAGAACCATATTCAGCCAGGGCGAAGGAAACCGTAGCCTCGTTATTGGGTACGATGCCAGCGAGGCCGAAGGCGCCGCGGAAAATTTTCCCTATAGGACTCAGCGCCAGTGCGACCAAATCAGCGCCCGCATTCAAGATTGTGAAGCCAATAATAGTCCTAAAAGTACCGCTGATAACCTCCACAGGCGACTTCTTCTGGCTGATCAGCCCGATCAGGGAGATCAGTCCGACTAAAAGCGCAGGCAATTTCAAAACACTGATGAAAAAATTCAAGACCCTAGACCCCTTCTTAGAAAATTCACAGACCAGTATAAGCTGAAAAGGGAATTATGGAAATAGCTCTAAGCTAGGGCTTTCAGAGTTTAGACAGGAGTAGGACAGAATTTGGCAAAAGCTGAAGTTCAAAAAAATATATTATGATTATATATTTAGAAGCAGAATTAAGTTATACTGAGAACAGAAAGCACAGATAAAAGGAGCAGTAAAGCAATGAAAGTTATAGTTATAGGTTCTTCACACGCCGGATATGAGGCTTTAGAAGAGCTTTTACAGTCTAAAGAGAATTACGAATTACAGTGGTACGAACAGGGAGATTTTCTCTCCTTCATGTCCTGAGGCATGCATTTGTACCTGGAAGGTACAGTTAAAGATGTAAACAGTATCCGTTATAGCTCAGCCGAGTCAATGCGCCAGCGCGGAGTTGAGGTTTTCCCCTCTACCCAGGTCCTGGAAATTTTCCCGGAAAAGCACGAAATCAAGGTCAAAGACTTAAAGAGCAATGAAGAGCGGATCGAGTCCTACGATCGCCTAATTCTCGGTGCAGGTATGAGCCCCAATATCCCGCAGATAGAAGGGCTAGATCTAAAGAACGTAAAGCTCTTTGGTGGGCGTGATTCAGCAGAACTTCTCCGCTATAAGGAAGTCAATCCTGCGATTGAAGATGTCGTCATCATTGGTGGCGGCTACATTGCTCTAGAAGCGGCTATGTGCTTTGCCAAAGCTGGTAAAAAGGTGACCATGTTAAATCGTGGTGAGCGCCTAATTAGCACCCACTTAGATAAAGAAATGACTGATATTTTGACCGCGGAAATTGAAGCCAACGGAATTGATTTCAAAGGCAATATCGAGGTCGAAAAACTGCTCGGTGAAGACGGCAAAGTAAAGTCCGTCGTCACAAAGCAGGGTGAATTCCCAGCACAATTAGTAATCATCTCGATCGGCAATCATCCCAACACCGGCTGGTTAAAAGACAAAATCAAGCTGAATGAACGTGGCTTTATCATCGTTGATGACTATATGCAAAGCTCAGCTAAAGACGTCTTTGCAGCTGGCGGGGCTACCCTGATGAAATACAATCCCATCGATGGCTACATCAATGTGGATTTGGCAACTAACGCCAGAAAACAAGGTCGCATTGCAGCGAAGAACCTAAATGGAGAAGTCTTCCCATATATCGGAATGCAAGGCACCTCAGCCTTAAAAGTCTATGACTACTCTTTCGCCTCAACCGGCCTCAATGCAGGTAGCGCTGAGCGCACAGAGTTAAGCTGGGATAGTGTCTACGTCGAAAGCCTAGCGCTAGATGAGTATGTGCCTGAAGAAATGAATGCAAAAGTCTATGCAAAACTCATCTATGATAAGGACTCACGCCGAGTTTTAGGCGGCCAAATACTTTCAAAGAAAGACTTAACTGGCTCAATCCAGGCCCTCTCGATGGTCATCCAAGCCAAATTTACAATTGATGACTTAGCCTTTGCAGACTTCTTCTTCCAACCACTATTTAATAGACCTTGGAATATCTTGAATGTGCTAGGTCTGGAAGCACAGAAAAAAGAAGCCTAGAGCGAAGTCAGGCAGCAAAGCTAGCTAAAGAGAATTAGAAAAAAGATTTAACTAAGTTTTTTAGCCGTGGCGTAGACGTCACGGCTTTTTCATCCTCTATTTAGAATAAT
>JAUNVR010000027.1:6873-8991 GCA_030537595.1 Eubacteriales bacterium | reverse complement strand
GACATCATCTTGCTGGATATCAATATGCCAGGTATGGACGGGCTCAAACTTTGTGCGTCCTTTGAAATAATGCGTTCAACACTTGAAAACAACTTTTCTCTGATGTGGAGACAGGCAGAAGATCGACAACAGCTGCATGCGGCTTTTGTCCATGATTTAAGAACACCTCTGACCGTTCTGAAAGGCTATGGGGAGATGCTTGAAGCCAGCTCGGATGCCATGGTTAAAGATACGGCAAAAACCATGGGCAAGCATATCCAAAGACTTGAAGATTATATCGAGACAATGAGTAGGCTAAGAAGCTTGGAAGACTCTGTTCCGGAGTACAGGGAAAGCAATCTTCAAAAAATGCTAGAATCCCTTCAAAGCAGTGCGAAAGTGCTGGGCGTATGTAATTCTGATTGTTTAATAATTACGGGGTGCTTTATGCCAAATGGGCCATTCCAGTGCCGCTGATACCAGGAGCAGTTGGGTCAAATTACCTTCCGCTGCACAATGTAAATTAAAATATTGAGAATGTAAGCTTTTGTTGCGGGTATGTAAAGCTTAGATGCTGGCCTTAACGCATTCTATTTGCAAGAATTAGATCAAGCAATGAAGGAGGCTTTTATCAATGAAGTTTCAAGATAAAATAGTGAGGCTTAGAAAAGCAAAGGGATGGTCGCAAGAAGACTTAGCCGGGCAAATGAATGTTTCAAGACAGGCTATATCTCGTTGGGAAGGTGGAACAGCACTGCCCGATGCGATGAACCTTGTCGAACTTAGTAAACTCTTTGGCGTGACGACAGATTACCTATTAAACGAAGCGTACGCGAGTGATTATGAATTTGCCCATGATTCAATCCGTGCGTGAAGAGTCCAGCATGAAAATGGCCAAAATCATCGCCTTAGCCCTTACTCTATTAGGCTTCTTTGGAAACCTTATCATCTACATTCTATCGAGGGCGATTGAAGTCATGCTTCCATTCATCTTTTATAAAGGCGGAGAAAAGTGGTACCGTTGGGATCCTGATTTTACAGGCCGTAGCTATAAATACTTCATACAAGAATATAATTTAGAGCTTTTAACTATCTTTTTTTGGACCTTAGTAATCCTAGGTGTTATAGCACTGCTCATTCCAAAGAAAAGATTATTATCGATTTGCAATAAATTAGGCATTTCGGGAAAGAAGCCTAAGAGAATTAAATAAGAGCATCAAATTTAGAAAGATTAAAAAGCAAGATACGGACCTCGGCTTTGATTGCGTTAATAAATTAAGCTGCAGCTTCAAAACCGTCGCGAGGTCGCAAATAAGAAGGATATGTTGTAGCCTAGTAAAAAAGCCAAATACTAAGTAAGCTCAGCCACTAGACTTGATTTATGAAAGGATTGAAGGATGTTTAAAAGAAAGACTACTTATCTCGTTACGCAAACAATTGCTCTCTTGCTCGTTTTACTGATGGGACTTTTAGGTAAATTTCTTTGGATAAGCTTTGCAAGTTCGCCCGAGAATATCCTGATCAGAAAATTTACTTTTACTTCTTTGCTTCCGCTTGGAAACGGCCTTCCATTCCCCATTTTATTTATGATTTCAGTATTCATTATGCTGGTCATAAATACCCTAAGGCTTTTGAAAAAGACGTCCCTAGCCTTTAGCAAAATCCAGATCGTTCTGTCCTGTTTTGCTCTCATTTGCTTGCTACTACCTTTGATTTTAAAAATGCAAATCTTTAATCCTGCTGTTTTACTTATGCTGCTCTTATGCGCCCTTGTTTTAATTGTAGAACTATACCTTAAATCAAAGGCCCATCCATAAAGCAGGAAAGCCCAACTGGGCTAAGTAATTTTAAGCCTTCGACATCTCAAATATTTAAGTTAAAAACAAGCTTTCTAGCTGTGTTTTCTGCTTTAAGACTAAATTAAATGTCGGAGGCCCCGTGTTCATTGCCTGCTTTTTGTCCTGCCACTTAAAAGTTTAATAAAAAGATGGAGTCCAAAAATCTCTGTAAAGCAAGTCAACAATAACTCAGCTTTGATTTTAATTTAAATTCTCAGCTACTGTGATAGCGCTTGAGCTTGTTGTCAATCCTTATACCCGTCGAATTCGCTGGGTTTAGAATGCAGACAGGAAGTAATGC
>JAUNVR010000027.1:0-6773 GCA_030537595.1 Eubacteriales bacterium | reverse complement strand
GTAAATTACTGCAGTGAATCAGATGAAAATAGTGTATAAGAATATAATCCTTCGCGATATGCGTATCGAGGATATAGAAGACGATATTCGCTGGCAGACGAGTGAAAAAGAGTGGATGCTCTGGGATGAGCCTTGGGCAGAGCCTGATCCTCTAGAAGATATTGAAGAAATGCGTAAAAGCAAGTACGCAGAGTTTTTAGAAATCGAGCAGCTAAAAGCGGAAAGCTCATTTCGCTGGAGTCTCGAGATAGATTACGCAGATGGCACACATATTGGCTCGCTGGATTCTTATCTGATCAATAGTTCGTATCAGAGAGTCCGGAGGCAGGAGCTTCTAGCAGGCGAGGAGTTTTACTATGCGCTGGGCATCGCAATTTATGAGCCGGCTTATTGGAGCAAGGGTCTCGGGACCCAGGCACTCACAGCCTATATCAAGCATCACTTCGAACATCAGCACAATCCTCTTTTTCTACAAAGCTGGTCAGGTAATGAGCGAATGCTGAGAAGCGCCGAGAAACTCGGCTTTAAAATTATTGAGCGCAAGCCCGAGTATAGGGAGGTGCGCGGAAAATTATACGATGCCTTAACTTTAGCCCTGGAGCAAAGTGACTTTAGAGCTTTGTAGTTTAGAGCATAAGTCCTGATTTTAAGCAGCTGCTCTTAGTTTTTCTGTATTCCTGCCGTTTACGGTACAATAAGCGTAAATAATCCTATTTTTGATTAAATAAGCTAGAAAGAAAAGGTGGGCTAATGATTATTAGGGAATATGGAAGTCAGAATAGTCAGAAATTATTGTTCTTACCCGGGGCATTTTCAGACTACGATTGGTATCTTCCGTGCATAGAAGCACTGAGTGAAAATTGGCATGTATTTGCAGTCGCCTACGATGGTTATCATGAGCCTTATGAGCAGTCTTTTACCTCGGTTGAGGATCAAGCTAAGCGCATATTAGATTATTTTGAAGAGCAGAATATCGAGCAGCTCGACTTAGTTTATGGGCTTTCCTTGGGTGGTTCTGTGGCAAATCTAGTCTACGCTTACGACCGTGTAAAAATCACGACCTTAGTTATTGATGCAGGGATAAGCCCTTACGACTACCCCTATTTCCTGACTCGTCTAATCTTGCTTAGAGATGTCCTCGGAGTCCGGATGATGCGGCATAGTAAGCTTCTAGTTAAGCTTGCATTTCCGCCTGAGCGCTGGCTTTACCCCTGGGAAGACGAAGATTCTTACGCTGAAACCTTAGTCTTTATGAAGCGCCTGAGTAACAAGAGCATCAGGAATTGTTTTCACTCTGCTAATAATTACGAGATGCCAGAGCTTATGCCTAAGAACGACACGAAAATTTACTACATTTACGGTGATCTGGAAGCAAAAAGCCGGGCCGGGGATATTAAGTTCTTCCGTAAAACTTATCCCCAGGCCGAGTTTAGAGAAATCCCGAACAGAGAACATGGTGAACTAGTTACGATTGGCTATCTGGACTTTATTCAGCTGATTGATGAAATCACTAAATAGATCAGGCCAAAGCCAAATGAGCTGGATCGCAGTATAAAGGTGAAACTATGACAGTGTCTAGAGCAGAGGGTAAAGATTTAGCAGCTTTAGTTTTAAAGTGGAATAATTTAATCCAGCCCTACTTATTCAGGGACAAAGACTTGCCTGAAATGAGCATTGAAGAGGCCTGGGAATATTTAAATAGTCCAGGAGCCAGGGAAGATGGGATCAGACGTGCAGAGGCTCTGCCACTTGAAGCTAATTCGAGCATCCTGGAAATTGGGCCTGGACCTGGGATTCTGAGCATCAGCCTAGGCCAAAGATGCGCAAAACTTACAGCTGTAGAAGCTGAGGTGGCAATGGCGGAAGTCCTAAAAGAACGTGCCTTAGCCGCGGGGCTAGAGAATATAGAAGTTCAGCAAAGCTTGTGGGAGGATTTTGAAACAAAAGAGAGCTTTGACTACGTCATCAGCTCGCTTTCGCTGCTCTTTGAGGATATTTTGGCCGGGCTTAAAAAGATGGATCGCTTGGCCAAAAAGCGAGTCTACATCTACTGGTTCGATTCTGAAAACCGCATGGAAAGACAAAAGCGTCTAGCCAATGAAATCTTCGGGCGAAAAGAAGAGATAGCAGAATTTCCCAAACTCGAGCATTTAGAAGCGATTCTCCAGGCCCTCGGTATCGATTACAAAAAAGAAAAGCTGCCAGAGATGAAATTCGATGGAGAATGGGAGGACTTAGAGAGTCTAAGCTTAGCAATAAAGGAAAGATATAAGCTCGAGCCGGAGGATCCGAGGCTGATGGAATACATCCGAAGGCTCTATAAAATTGAAGCTGATCAGGCAAAGTATATTGATCAAAGCGAATTCGCATTAATCTATTGGGATAAGCTATAGTTTAGCTAGACCCTGCGCTCTCAATTATATTTCATGATAGCCAAAGACTTAGCTTCTGGGAGGTCGAGATGAAAATCCACGAATTTGAAGTAATTAGCGGCAGTCACTTAGCCGAGATTCCCAATCAGGCACGCTTTTTTTATCAAAAATCAAGCTGGGAAAGCCTGCAGCAAGCGTACGAGCAATTCCAAGCAGCTGATTATCCGGGGAACCTGCTTCGCTTTTACGATATCGAAAGCATGGAACTTTTCTCACCTTTCGAGCTGGAGCAGGCTGTGAGCTATGGTGAGCCGGTTTACCAATCGGGGAAGATTTACGTTCCAAAGGCTGATTTTAGGCGGGGGACAGTTGCCATTTTAGAATATGAGTTCGGGGCTGCAAGCAGAGTTTTTTATGAACGAGACATCAAAGACACGCAGCTCGAAAATCTCTATCTCGTAGCTGATCCATTATGCCTCATTTCGCAGACGGAGAATTTATGCTGCTATTATCCTCGAGAATTTAGTATAGCACTCGGCGAGGAGGAGAGTTTTCGCTTCTTTAACGATAAGGAAATCTACCTCTCTAAGTGGATAGAAGAAGAGCTAATCAAGGATTCGGAGATTGTCGATTATAAGTACTATGAAAAATTAATCGTAAGAGACTTTGAGGGCAAAGTGCTTTCAGAAAGAGCTGGCTGCTTACAAAGAATCGGTCAAAAGTGGTATCTCGCTTAGTGTTTAACTTGTTCTTTAAAAAGGAGGATAAAATGAGAAAATACCTTAAACTTTTAGTAATTTTATCTTTTATCTTACTACTGAGCTCATGTGAGCCCTTAGCTGAGGAAGAATTAGGGCAAGATAGTAATTTTAGAGATCTAAAAGCAATGGTACGGGTAAACGGGAAGGTCTACGGTGACCTATCTTTTGTGAACAGCGCAATTAAATGCGACGTGCCGGACGGAGAGATAAAAACTTCTGTAGATCGGAGTCAAATACCAGAAAAAGATGACGAGTCAAATTTTGGTGTAGGCTACGAGTATCAGTATAGTTCAGAAGGGTATTTAACTGTCAAAATAAAGGATAGATGGTATATTTTCCAAACTCTTGAAATAGATAATGGGCCGATTCCGGAGATGGTTGCTAATTTCAAAGCAAAAGTCGTAGATTCTGAAGCAGATAGACTACTTGTTGAGCTGCTTGAAGTTCCGCGAAGCTTTCGCTACTGTTTTGCAAATAAAGGAGCTTCAGAGCTGAAAGTAATCTCCTTGCCAATTGATAATTTAGACCTAGCCGGAGCAGGGGGAGTAAAAATCTCTGAACTTCGAGAAAAGACTGTGGAAGTTTATTTTGACGGTCTTGTCAATAATCTGGATGATGAACTGTCCTCGCCAATTGAACTGGGGCAAGTTTACAGAATTTCCATAATTAAAGAATAATAAGAATCTGGAGATTGCTTTATTTCTGAAGAGAAAGCACTAAAGTTAAAATAAATAAGTAAAAGTACAGCCGCTAGAGATGAGCTTAAGCTCCTGCCTAGCGGCTGTTTTTATTTATGCTTTTTCGGGGAAACTTTTATGAAAGAGCTCAGCTTCGCTTTTCTGATCTCTGGCACAGCTTCTCTTATAGTAAGCATGCTTCATTCGCTGGAAATATTCCTGAGCGCGTGATTTAAGCTCCGCCAGATCAATTCCAGGAATTTCTCTATTCTCCATGACGATTCGTCCGTTAATAATTGAACTGTCGACAAAGCCACCGTTGGCAGCTAGGCAGAGGGTCTGAATCGGGTCAGCAATAACCCCAGCCTCGAGACGGCTTAGATCAATCATAATCAGATCAGCCTTTGCTCCCACAGCTAGTCTGCCGAGGTCCTTGCGCCCCAGGGCATCGGCTCCGCCAATGGTAAAGGCGCGGTAAAACTGCTCCAGACTATTCTCCGCTCGGTTCTGATCCAATAGCTTTGCCGTCGCCTGACCCGTCCGGATCACAATAAAGGGGTCGGGCGGGAAGGTATCTGTGCCCATGGCCATCTTCACACCCTCTCTAATAAAACGGCCAAAAGAGTCGAGCCCAGCGCCGAACCTGGCGTAGACTAGAGGACAGTGGATTGCCGTTGTGCCGCGTTGCCGCAAGATTTCCTGATCCCGATTACTGCGATCTTCGACTGTCCTGCAGCCTGAGCTGTAAGTGCAATGTGGAATCAGGGTCTTTTCATCTAAGAGATTGATTGAGTCTAGGTATTGGATTGGGGAACAGCCATATTTTTCCGTAATGATGGAATAATCCGTTTTACCTTGAGCCGCGTGTAGGCGGAAGTAGAGATCGTACTTACGGGCTAAGGCCTTAGAGCGTTTGAGACTATCTTCTGTCTGCAGCTCAATTCTTTCTGGCACCACTACTGCCTGGATTAGGCCAGCAGCTGAGTTATGGTAGTTTTTAATGAATTTCTCGGCATCTGCGAGCCCTCTTTCGAGCTCCTCGGGAGGGAGGTCTAGACAGATCTGGCTTTTACTTTCGGGGTCTAGGACATGCTTTTTGGCCAAATAGCTCGGCCCAAGGTAGACCCTAAGCCCGAGCTTGGCTGCGTGCTTTGCTGCGGCTTCTATCTCAGCATATGTCTCACCAGCCGCCTTATTCATGACCGAAGTAATCGGCATCGCGGTAGTGATTCCGTTGCGGATTAAACTGACGTAGGCAAAGAGTGACTTGAAAGCCTCGTCCTCCGCAGACATCTCTTCCTTGCGCTCGTGCTTAAAGTATTCCTGAGACCACTCTAACTCATGCCGAGACTCAGCTGGATGCTCATAGAAGAGTAGGGTATGGTCGATGTCTCCCAGGGCATCGAGGTCGACAAAGCCGGGCGCGACGAGCTTGTCGCTTGCGTCTATTAATTTATCGTAGTGGCCGCTATAAGCTTTGCCGACATAGATAATCTCATGATCTTCAAAGGCCAGTTCCCCCTGGCTGATTAGCTCGTGATTATCCTGCTCTGGGGAGTAGGCGAGTAAGTATTGGGATTTAATTAAAGTAATCATTTTTTTACCTGCTTTTAGCTTGCTGGCTTGCTGCCATTCTTGTCTAGCGCGGGATTTTTATTTCCCGGCCAAAAAAGTCTTAGATAGAACTATTATAAAGAAAAAGCCGCCCGATTTAACGGCGGCCTTCTCCTTAATGCACTTGAATTAAATAGAACTTTGCTCTAGTATGCGAGCTCGTGAATTACACCAATCATAACTTCGACGCCTTTGGCCAAGTCTTCAGGTTCGGTCCATTCGGCAGGGTTGTGGCTAATGCCTTTGATGCTCGGGACAAAGATTAAACCAGTCGGGACAAAGGGGGCAAAAATTTGAGCGTCATGCCCTGCACCACTGTGCATGACCCGGTATTTAATCTCGTTTTTCTTGCAGTATTCTTCAATCTTGACTGCCAGATTGGGATCTAAGGGTACAGGATCTCCATCCATGTAGCGGTCTAAGTCAACGCTGACGTCGTAGTCTTTTGCAATCCGCTTCAGACCCTCTGTAATCGCCTCTTCGAAACGATCCAAGGCCTCAGACCGGGTGTTTCTAAAGTCAATTGTGAAGGTGGCCTTTCCAGGTACGACGTTTGAGGTATTGGGTACGAGCTCAATTTGGCCGACTGTGGCAACCATAGGATCGCCAAATTCGATAGCTGTCTGATGGATGAACACGATCATTTCAGCTGCTGCAGCCAGAGCATCGCGCCGATACGACATTGGAGTGGTGCCGGCGTGGTTGGCCTCGCCATCGACTTCGACGGTGTAGCGCTTTTGGCCAACAATATCTGTGACAACACCAATTTGCTTTTGCTCACGCTCTAAGATGCCGCCTTGCTCGATATGGATTTCCAAGTAGGCTTCGAGGTCATCACGTGCGGGCTTGCCTTCTTCTTTGAAGTTAAAGCCGGCCTGAGTCATGGCTGCGACGAAATTAACGCCATCAATGTCCTCGAGGTCTTCGACCTCGCTGCGATCCGGAGTTCCGACAATATTCTTAGAACCCCAGAAGGTGAAGGGGAAGCGTGAGCCTTCTTCCTCTGCCATCGAAACAACTTCGATAGATTTTTTTGGCTTGCCGTATTTTTCTTTTAAGACTTCGAGGGCGATGAGTCCGGTTAAAACACCAAACTGCCCGTCTAGTGGACCGCCATTGACAACGGTGTCAATGTGAGAACCGATGAGGATGGTTTCGGGTAATTCGCCTTCGAAGCGGGTAAAGAGATTACCAACTTCATCGAATTCTGATTTGAAACCTTGTTTAGTCATCTCATCTTTGATTAGATTTTGAGTTTGCAGCCAGTCTTCTTTATAGAGAAGACGTGATAGTCCGCCTGTAGGATCGTGCGAGAACTGGCTAACCCAATCAATCTTTTCTTTAACAAT
>JAUNVR010000011.1:22873-56473 GCA_030537595.1 Eubacteriales bacterium | reverse complement strand
AGATTTAGCTTTTTTGCACAAAAATAGTAGAGGGCTTCTCGGACGAGAAACCCCCTACTTGGTATACCCCTATAAATAAATTTTAACTTTGCAATTAAGCATGAATATTGATCTGCTGCTCTAATCTTCTAGCCTAAGAATAAAGCCTTTAGATCAGATTCCAAAGGTATTTAAGTACTGAAAAATAAAATTATTTAATAATTTTCAAATTTACAGTGTAAGTGCAAAAATAAGCAGCAAAAATAGCTGCATTTGGCAGAGGTAATGTCCTGCCAAATCCCCTGTAATCCCTCCAAATTTAGCCTTTATCCACTTTAGCTTGAGGCAATCGAGAAGATAATAGAAGCAGGCAATCCCTGCCCAAAAAAGGCCTAGAGCAAGCTTAGCCTGACTTGCAGCCCAGGCCGTAAGTAGGCCGAAGTCTTGCGGATTAGAAGTGAATGGAATGAGGCTTGAGAGAAGGTAGACTGAAAGAGAAGCTAGACTAATGAACAGGAAAGATTCGAAATAGAGAAGTCGCGTCAAGGCTTTCTCTTCACGACCACAGATTAGCTGAGCCATCCCCTCAGCTTTGGCTTTTGCTAAGTGGTAGATACTCTTGCCAGAAAAACTATACAAAAAGGCCGTATAGGACCCAGCAGAAATTGCTAGAACTAGGTAGAGCAAGGCCTTCTTAGGAGCATAAGCCAAGTTAGCCTGAGTTAAAAATAAGCCGTATAGCTGAGCTTTATAGATTAAGAAGAAAAATAATCCGACTTCCCCAGCAAGATAAAAGAATGCACGAATTAGGGCAAAGGCGCCGATGTGGGGGTCGGCCATAATCTCCAACTGTCTAGCTGGACTTTGCCGACTAGCTAGAGCGTCATGCACATCTAAGTAACCGTCCAGGTGGATGAAGCCTGAAAAGGCATGCTGATAAAAACTTAAAGCTAAAGCCAAGAGGAGGCTAAAAGCTGCTGAGTGGACAATCTTCTCAGTAAAGATCAAAGAGCCTAGGGCAGAAAGAGCTAGGGCTAAGATTATTAGTGTAAAGCCTTTAACAAAACCGACAAGGGGAAAGAAAAGAATCGAGCGACGTCGATTTTCAGCTGAGAAATTTAATTTAGGCTGAGGAATGACTGAATACAGAGCAAAAGCAATGCCTAGACTGTGGACTAAGGATTGTCCAGAGTCCTTACTCTGCTCATCGATACCAGCCTTTAAAGCCATCTAATTACTCGCTTTCGGTGATTTCAAGTGCGCCTGCTAGAAGACCCAGAGCATCCTCGATATTACCATCTGCCTGAACGAGGGCGCTGGCTAATTTTCGCAGCTCGGAGACTCGTTCTGCTGGCTTCATTAAAGCTAATTGCTCGCTTTGACTTAAGGCCATGAAACGTTCATAGGCCTGAGCCCAATGGGCGGGGAAGAGCTCGTGGAGGCGTTGCGCAACGGCTGAGGACAATTGCGGAGCTTTTGCAGCGTGAACTGCAAAAGAGATTTCAGCCCGCTTCAAATTGGCAGAAAAGTTCAGCCGCGATTCAGGATTACTGAGATTATTGACTAAAACCTTATTCGCCTCAGCAATCTTCTCTAGCTCAGCATTGTACTCGGCATCCTGTCCAGCCAAAACTAAAAGTAGGGGAGCATTTTTACCCTTGAAAATCTGTTCGGCCATATCGGGAGTTAGTTCAGCCTTGAGAATAGAGATATTATCACTCTGCTCTTCCTTTAGAAGTCTTAAATCCTCGACAAATTCGGCTGCCCACAAGGTCACTAAAGCCCCGTGTGCAACTAATTCACGACATTTTTGGTAAGCTGCATCAGTGCCGCCTACGATAATTACCGCTTGATTCTCAAGCTCGATAAAAAATGGACAATATGACATCTTTAACTCCTAACAACAGCTTTAGTTTAAAGGCCTAGAAATAGCGCTCCTGCCTATTTTCGCAAAAAATCCTAACTTAGTCTAGCCTGAGAAACTGGCCTTGATTAAATCTGCCTGGCCAAAGTTGAGTTCAAATAAATTGCTCCCGGGGCGCTTCGCGATTGCTTGTAATAGTTTTCCATGTAAGCGTAAAAAACGCTGCATTTCAGGACTTTGTACCGGGAGATTGCGATGCAAATCATTGGCCACAATAAAAAGGTGAGAGGAAGTCGAAGCGAGACTCTCTAAGGCCAATAACAGCTCATCAATAATCAGCTCGTCACTATCTTCACTGGTCTCCCACTCGTCACCGACAGGACGGTAAAGGCGGTTAGTGAGCAGATTAGTCAGGCAGTCTAAAAGAATAATATGCCCACTCGGAAGATTGACAATCTGATCCTTGAAGTCAAAGTAGATTTCATGGTTAGAAAAACCATAGGCAGAACGCTGCTCCCGATGTTTTCTAACCCGCTCCTGATTTTCTAGATCGTCCCCAATGTATAAGGTGGCCAGGTAGAGTAGGGGCTGGTTCATGGACTGCGCCAATTGAAAGGCCGCCTGTTCTGCAAAGTCAGATTTCCCTGATTTTTCGCCACCGATAATCAGGCTCATTTCATGAGGTCGAAAAATCTCTTCCGGTAATTTGAGTTCGAAATTTCTATTTTGCTTCTTCATCTTTAAAATCCTTATACTGCTCAACCTTCCCCTCGGCGAAAGAAGGAAGCTTACGGTAGATTAAATTTGCCGCTCGCAAAATCGGGAGGTAAAAAAGCGCACCTGCACCTTCACCCAAAGCTAGGTCGAGCTCGAGCGGAGCTTCTAGCCCAAGCTTTGCTAGAAGTCTAAGTGAAGCCTTCTCGCGCGGTCTATGCGTGGGAATTAGAACTGTGCTAACTTCAGGGATGATTAAGCTGGCGACCGTGGCAGCGACAATTGTGATTAGACCGTCTAGTAAAACTGGTAGAGAACAGACGAAGGCAGCTAAGTAGAAGCCAACTAAGGCTGCGATATCGAAGCCGCCTAAAGCAGCTAAAAGGCCGAGTGGTTCTGAGATTCCAGCACAGCGCTCTAAGGCTTGCTGCAAAACCTGAACCTTCTGCTCATAAGCAGCATCGGATAAGCCAGCACCTCGGCCGGCAATCTCGG
Organism: Eubacteriales bacterium; assembly: GCA_030537595.1. Classification (GTDB taxonomy): domain Bacteria; phylum Bacillota; class Clostridia; order Saccharofermentanales; family DTU023; genus JAFAAL01. The sequence goes on along the minus strand of JAUNVR010000011.1, from coordinate 53,421 downwards.
CAGGAGCTATAGCTAAAATCGCCGCAGCTAAGGCGGTAGAAGAAGTGGTATTACCAATTCCCATCTCACCACCAATCACGAAGTCGTAGCCCGCCTGTCCTGCATAAATTCCCAGATTATAGCCGAAAGCTATGGCTGCAATTAACTCAGTTTTACTGAGAGCTGCTTCACGCATCAAGTTGCGGCTACCCGCTGGACGTAAAACAAAGTCCAGGTAATTTGAGTCGGCCGCAATTATGCGCTCGGCCTGAGCTATAGACTCCAGGAGTTCTGTGCTTAAATTATCGCTTTCGACAGTTTTACTGCTAGGCAAATCGCGACAGCCGAGATTAACGGCTAAGATATCTAGCCCCTGATCCTGGGCCAAAATTGCTACACTTGCCTTCTTTTGAGCAATGTTTTTAAGCACAGTAGCAGTGACTTCGGCTCCGACTTGGCTGACGCCTTCTGCGACTACACCATTGTCGGCAGCAAAGACTGCGACCAGACCTCGTTGCAGCGAAACAGCCCGCCTAGGGTCGAAGCTGCGACCCCTGCGGGCTGTTTGCAAGGCATAGATTTGATTGATGCTACTTTCGAGCACACCCAGGGAGTGAAGTGGTTTACAAAGCTGGTTCCAGTTCGCCGCAGAATCGGCTTTGGCAGCAGCTAGAGCTTTCAGGTAGGCCTTTAGGTCTAAAGCTTCAGACTCTTGGCTAAAAGAGTCCAAGACTAGCTTCTTTAAGCCCTCGTTTAAGCCCTCAAAGTCGAGCTCAGCTGCCGCTGAATTAATTAAGCTTTGCCACTTATTTACTGCGCCATTCTCAGTTTTTCCACTCTTTTTAAGCTGCATCCCAAGTATCCAAATTTTAGAGGTTCTTATCCATCAGGAAGGAGAGCTTAGAATCTGCTAATGCTCGCTTCATAAAGGACTTTAGTTTCTTTTGAGTCTCGCCGATATAGTAATCAGCGGTCTTTTGGTTTTCCTCTGTCAGATAGCGCAGAAGCTCTGCGTCGGACTTGTCTTTTGCGCCCTCAATAATCTCCGCCACCCGACGCCGGCCGTAGGCCATCATGGCATAGCGGTACTCCTCGGTCTCGCGGTGGAACTCAGCGTAGTGATGCTCAGCGTAGTAGCCAAAGATTTTGGCCAGCCAATAAGCGTTTTCGAGGTCTACCTCCTGGGGAACTGTCTTGTACTGGACAGGGGTATCTTCGATGTAGCTGAAATAGGGAATATAGGGGTTAAAGGCACTGGTACCAAAGGACAGCCAAATAATGCCACGGAGGCGTTCGGGCAGCTCTGGGCGCATTTGCAAAACGTGGCCCTGCGAGGTGCGTGAGAGGGAGATCGAGCGGAAGCGCTTCTTCTCAGCCTCGGTGCCGAGCTGGCCAATGGGATCGTAGACAGTCTCGTTGTAGTGAGAGGAGAGGACAGCAGCGACATCTTCGTGCGAAATCAGGCGCTTAGCCTTGCCGAGGAAGGGGATGTCTCCAGAGAGTGGATCGTAGTTGGTGCTGGGGTCTAGAATCTTATGCGCAAACCACTGGCGCGGTGTATTGTAAACGCGGTCGAGTTCACGATAAGTGCCGAAAATTTTGCGGAAATTGAAGCCGTCAGGATTCGGATTTAGCTGATATTTCTCGACAAAGTCCTGGATGCCCTCTGAATAGAGGTAGTTTTCTGGATCGTCGAATTTGATTTCTTCGATGCAGACGTGGTTAGGAGCTACGGCATAGCAGTCATCTGGAATCCGCACTGCGACCCAGTGATGACCTGTGGGAATTTCCATGTACCAGGCCTCTTCACAGTCGGCGAAGAGGATCCCATTACCTTCTGCAGAGCCATATTTCTTAATCATTTCGCCAAGGTAGATCACACCATCACGAGCCGACTTGATATAGGGGGCGACGACGTCATTGATGGCATCTTCAGCCACCCCACCTGGGATCAAGGGGTCGTAGGCTAGAACCTTTTCATTGCCGTAGAGACTCTCAGTCGCGCTGGTCGCAACATTGGCCTCGTTGATACTGGCAGAGGCATAATTACCAAGCTCGTTGGGGTCATCAGAGGGGGTTGCGGTATAGCGTAGAGCCTCATTTGGCAGCTCATAGGTTAATTTCGTATTTTCCGAGAAAAAGCTTCTGTTTTCAGCCTTTTCCGGGGCATGGACGACAAAGGTTTTAGGATTGACTGGGCCGTGGTAGTCCTCAGTTCTAGCAATCATGATAGAACCGTCAATACTGGCCTTCTTGCCGACGATTACGGATGTACAAGCGGTTTTCCTCATTCTGGAAACCTCCTTCATAAAAATAATAAAAATAAGGTCCCCACCTAAGCTTCAATCAGCATTAGGCGTGAACCACGGGGAATGCAATCAATTAGCGCTAGATATGATTCATCTATGGCACCAATCAGATTTACTCTTTGATCAGCGGGGAAATCCTCGCGGAGCAATTGAATTTCGCCAGAATAGCGTTTATACCTTTCATTATCTATGGTCAAAGAACCGCGGGGTCGAGGCAGCGTAAGTCCGACCTCAGTCTTTGCACCTTGAACAGCGTATTCACGCGACTCAGCAAAGCGGATTAAAGTACTGGGAGAATCTACACGATGGGTGAAAACTTTCCCATACAGACTGTGGTAAGCAGGGTCTAGACGAGCCGGGAGCTTCAGGATTGAAGTCTCAGCATAGTCCTGAATTCTAGCTAATTCTGAAGCTGAAATACCAGGGTCACCTAAGAAGACATAATCGACCCCGTAACGCACGAGCATCTCGACATAAGCTACAGAAGGCGGTAAAGCACGCTGGCTTTCCAGAGTCGGCAAGCCCTCACCGAGAGGCTGACGCACCTTAGTATCCCCCGGGACAAAGGCCATGATACCCACTCCACAATCTCTCAGCTCTGCGTTTAGAGCTTGGAAAAAAGGCGGGTCGAGGCCGGTCTCAGGCCGTGGATAGTAATTATGCATAGCATAAAGTTCTCTTGCAACTTCCTGCAACTCAACTATGGTCTCAATCCCTGTAGTTGTTGCGTTGACGACTAGGGGGAGCTGAGTTGCGAAGTATTTAATCTCCTCGAGCTCGAAACCGTAGTCGGGGCGCAGTGCCCAAATTCCCAGTTCCTTTGCCAGGACAGTTAAATCTTCCTGCTCAAAGTAATCCTTTGTGCGCTTCGAAACATCAGCAATAATGCGAAAATTATGCGCAGTAAGCCAATTACAAAGCTCCTTCATCTCAGCTGCATAGGTCGCAGAAACTTCCTCGTATACATGGAGCGAGGTGAACAACATCAGCCCCGAAGCCGAGGCCTTAGCGGCCTCGGCAAGGAGCGGTTTTTGACTTTCAAAGCCGGTCAAAAAGGCTGAAAAACCAATACTTTGTTTACTACTACTTAGCTTCATTTATGCCTCCGTCCACCACCCTAGGATGGAACAATCTCTTAGAACTATTTAATCTTTGCGATATCGTCTTCTTTAATGAAGAGACTGGTTATGATGAAGCCACCGGTGTAAGCGATCAGCAGACCGAGGAAGTAGTAGAGCATCATTGCCGGAGTCTTCATCAGGGGGATTGCAACCAGACCTGAAGGACCCCAGGCGATGGCCTTAACACCCATCAGCATGACGAATGCACCACCGAAGCCAGCGCCCAGCCCAGCAGTGATGAAAGGCTTACCGAGCGGCAAGGTGACACCGTAGATTAAGGGCTCACCAACACCTAAAAGACCGGCGGGTAAGGCGCCTAAAATAATCTTTTTGAGGCTCAGATTACGGCTTTTGGCAGCCTTCAAATAAATTGCTATAGCAGCACCGACCTGACCTGCACCGGCCATTGCGAGGACGGGGAAGAGGGAGACTCCGCCCATCTGCTCGAGCTGGACAGCGTAGATCGGAATTAAGCCGTGATGCAAGCCGAGCAGCACCATAGGCAGGAAAACGGCAGAGAGCACATAACCGGAGATAACTGAAATTACGGGGTTTGCAGAGTTAATTAAAAGGCTTAAGACAAAGACTAGGCCATCTGAAATTAAACCGGCCAAAGGCATAATCGCAAAGACGAAAATTGTTCCTGTGATGAAGATTGTGAAGAGGGGAGTTAGGATTAAGTCCAGCACATCGGGAATCCGCTTGCGGAAGAACTTCTCGACTTTGGCCAGAATCCAGACTCCAATGATTACCCCGATAATCCCGCCCTTACCTGTGGTGAGGATGGATTTTAGGGGTTCATCGACATTATAAAGGCCGAGCCAGGTCGAGAGGGCGATGATCTGGCCACCCAGGGACATTGCACCAATCATTCCGCCCATTGCCGGAGTGGCACCAAACTGCTGGGCAGCACTGACACCGGTGAAAATTGCGAAATAACCGAGGAAGGAGGAGCCAAAGAGTTGGAAAAGAACGGTCAGCACATAGCCGAGACCGGCCTTAATTTCGAATTGTCTAGGGCAAAGCTGAGCGACTAGGCTAGAAAGACCAAAGAATAGACCGGCAGCAATAACTGCAGGAATCATTGGAATAAAGATGTTGGCAATCGTGCGTAAGCCGCGCTTCAGGAAGTTATCCTTTTGGCCTGCTTTAAGCTCGGCCTTAGTTTCTTGCCAGTGGCCAAGTTTTGCTCTGGACTTTCCATCACTACCTTTAATCTCTTCTCTGACCTGGCCACTTAAATCCTCGACTGGCATATCAATCGCTGCAAGAGCGGCGAAGTCTTCGCAGACTTTCCGCGCCTTGCCCGGACCTAAAACGATCTGCAAGGTTTCATCATCGACCACCCCGAGCACACCGCCGGCGGCCTTTATACCATCAATATTGACCTTGCTACGGTCGAATAAATCAACGCGCAAGCGAGTCATACAGTGACTGGCTTGACGCACATTTTCCTTGCCTCCGACTAGATTCAGAAGCTCTTGGGCTAATTTAACTTCACTCATAATCTACCTCATCTTTTCTTTAATTTATGCTTAGCTAGAATTCTACTTTTTAATTAGAATTTAGCGAGCAGGACTAAGGGTTCTAGGACTTGGCTGCTGCCGGGCTTTACTAGTAAACCTAGCTTGCTCGGCAGAAGCTTTTCAGATCTTGAACACGGAATCCTCTTGCTTACTTGTCTTGGCTAGCCTTCCGGACGTGGCCGCCGTGTTCGGCCAAACGGGCCCTGGCGACAGCAGGAGTCGAGCCGAGCATTAAACTAACAATAGCGGTTTTAAGCTCACCATCGGCGGCATCAATCGCTGCCCTCGCTCGCTCACGACTTTCGCCACAGACTTCCATGACAATGTTTTCAGCGCGGACCTTTAGCTTTTCATTGCTCTGCACGACATCGACCATCAGATTTTGATAGCACTTGCCGCAGAGCACCATAGCTCCAGTAGAAATCATATTGAGGACCAGCTTTTGCGCAGTTCCAGCCTTTAATCTGCTCGAACCACTGAGGACCTCTGGACCCACAATAATCTCTAAGGCGAGATCAGCTACACGGCCAATCTCACTATTTCGATTACAGGCAATCGCTGCAGTAAAAGCACCCAGAGACTTGGCGTAGTTTAGGCCGCCGAGGACATAGGGTGTCCGACCCGAGGCTGCAAGACCAATGACCACGTCATTTGCAGTCAAATTCTTTGCGCGAAGGTCTCTAGCAGCGAGTTCGAGGCTATCTTCAGCACCCTCAACCGCCTGAACAAAGGCCTTTTCTCCGCCGGCAATTAAAGCGACGACTAAATCTGGAGAAACTCCGAAAGTTGGGGGGCATTCAGCCGCATCGAGAACAGCTAGCCGTCCACTAGTTCCAGCACCAATGTAAAAGAGCCTGCCGCCATTTTGAAAAGCTGCGGCAACACGCTCAATGACTAGGGCGATATCCCCTAGAATAGGCTGGATGGCGAGTGGGACCTTTTGATCTTCACGATTCATCAAAGTCGCGATTTCTAAAGCCGACATTTCGTCGAGCCTCGAACTTTCAGGATTGCGAGATTCAGTCGTCAATTGACTCAGATCGATTTTTGCCTTTTGATTTGTGGGCATTTTGACCTCTTTCTAGAAGCATTTAAAGCTCTAGTCTTAGTTTACCTTGCGGCGGCAATTCCGGCCAGACAGCCATCGGCAACAGCAGTGGCAACCTGACGCACAGTTTTGACCTTGATATCACCGGCGAGCCAGAGTCCCTCGGGGAGCTCATTCTTGCCAGCCTCAGTCGGAACAAAGCTATTCTCTAGGTTTAAGAAGCCCTCGAGGAAATCACTATTACCCGCGAGCCCAATCTGGGCAAAGACGAGAATTCCAGCCGGATCTGTAATTGTGCTAGAATCCTTGCCTTGCAGTCTGACGCTAGTAATTTTCGAGCCGTCCGCCTTGATTTCTGCGAGGGTCGAGCCACAGTGAATCTGAATCTTCGGATTCGCCAACAGCTCAGCTTTGAACTCTGCAATACACATTAGCTCAGCTTGATCCTGCACCAGGTGGATTTCTCGTGCAAAACGCGCCAGATAGAGAGCCTCTTTGGCTGCTCCGTCGGAACCGCCATTGACTACAACTAGCTTATCTTTGACTGCAGCCTCCTGACCTAAGGCCCAATGCTGAATCTCGACTGCCTCAGGAAGTTCTAGCGGCAGCTCTTTCGGATGGGCGCCGGAGGCGATAATCAGCTTAGCGGCCCTGTGCTCATTTTGCTCACTGAGGACTAGGTAGCCCTCGGGTATTTTCTTTACGGCTGTGACACGCTCATAGAGGAGCTTTATGCCTGCAGCATCGATCTGTGCTTGCAAACGTTGGGCAAATTCCGGCCCCGTTTCATCAACTATGGCTGAAGCAAAGTGGCTGACCTTGGAAACTTTGCCAATTAAGCCGCCGACAGCCTCGGCCTCTAAAATTAGTACATTTAGTCCGCGTGACTTGGCGTAAACTGCGGCACTGACACCTGCCGGTCCAGCACCGATAACGATTAAATCGTGTAATTCTTGCATTTCTGAGCCTTCTTTCTAATACAAATAGGAGTGATTCAAAGGCTCCTCAATTCTCTCCTGTTCAGGATATCACTTTTTTTAACTTCCTCACCAGATTTAAATATTTAGCGAGTAAAGTAAAAGTATAGTGATTATATATCTCTATAATTATTGTTAAATTTTACTAATATACGAATATTTAATTAGTCTAAAAAGAAAGCTCTCTCCTGTTGATGAGAAAAGTGGCAGGAACGTAGAAATCAGCTCAAAAAGCTATATCCATAACAATTATTGAGATTTTAACCTGCCCTCTTGCATAATAGGGGCTTAATGTTATTATGCAAATGCACAAATAAGGACTGCTAAGCGTCGCTTTTCTTGACAAATTGTTTAAGGCTGGTGAGAATGAGAGTGAACGAAAATCCTAATATTTAAAAAGTATAAAAAAGCATACATAACTTAGCCTCTAAGGCTATTTTCTTTTAAGTCTCGTTCAGCTTAGCAAATGTATGCTAAAAGATACTTTTATCGGCGTAATTGCAAAGGAGGGTAGCGTGAATCAAAAAATAATGGTAATCGATGAAGGCACGACAGGGGTAAGAACTCTAATCTTTGACCGCAAGTTCAATATTGTCGGCCAGGCCTATGAAAAAATTGATATCGACTACGGTGAGGATGGACGCGTGGAGCAGTCCTTTGACGATATCTACCACAAGACAGTTCTCACCATGAAGCGCTGTTTGGCGGATCATGAAATTCTTTTAGAAGACATCGCTGCCATCGGGATGACCAACCAGCGTTTAACCTGGGCGCTATGGGAGCGCGAGCACGGTCATCTCGTTCATCCGGCAATCGTCTGGCAGGATCAAACCGGTGATGTGACGACGGCTGATCCCGAGATTTGCAGCCGTTTCCCGCGCTATGCAGAACGTTTAGTTCCTTCCTCAGTTTCACTAAAACTTGAGCGTGTAATCGCTAACTGCGATGCGGAAGCTCAGGAGCTGTACAAGCAGGGTGAGCTTTGCTTTGGGACTGTTGACACTTGGTTAATTTACCAGTTGACCGGTGGAGAATGCTTTGCCACCTCTTCTTCCAATTTGAGTTCAATCGAGCTAGCAAGCGTGGAAAAGGGTGATTGGGATTACGATTTAATTGATGCACTCGGCTATCCCCGTAAGATGTTTGCCGAGGTCAAAAATGAAGCCGACTGTTACGGCTATTTGGATGAAGAGATTTTAGGTAAGCGGATTCCAATTTACGGAGTTGTCGCTGATCAGCAGTCAGCCCTCTTTGCCCAGGGCTGCTTGGAGCCGAACACTGTAAAGTGTACGAATGGAACCGGTAGCTTTATTACCGCAAACCTCGGCCAAGATTACTACGCAGTTAAGGATCCGAGCTATTTAAGAATTGCCTGGACAGTTGATGGCAAGCCAACCTTCATGGCCGAGCGCTTTGTCGCGACTACCGGTGCGGTAATGGAATGGCTGGTCCATCATTTACGTCTCATGGACGATGTCAAACTGATCGATTTACAAAGCCAATTAGTCCCAGATAATGGCGGCGTCTACTTTATTCCAGCTTTGACCGGATATGCGCATATAAAATCCGCACGCGCCGCATATATGGGAGTTTCAGGCTCGACTACAAAGAACCACTTAATTCGGGCTGCTTTGGAAGGTGTTGGATTCAGTATTTACAACATATTCAACGACATTCGTTCCCTGACTTCAATGGAATTCAAATCAATGAAAATTTCAGGTGGTTTGAGTCAGTCAAATGTCCTAGCTCAGCAAATGGCAAATCTCTTTGATCTGGACATTATACGTCAGAAAACGGTAGAGGCTTCGGCTCTCGGTGCAGCTGAATTTGCGGCTTTGAAACTCGGCTGGATTGAGTATCAGGATGTTGAAACAATTTGCGAAACACTCAGTACCTTTGAACCGAATGAGCGACAAGAACAAGAGCAAAAGGCCTATAAAATGTGGCTTAAAGCCTTGGAGCGTTGCTTGGATTGGTATGAGGCTGATGCCGTTTAGCAAGTTTTAAGGAGAGAGACATGCAGAATAATGAATTGAGAGCCAGGGTGCAAGAGCAGCTTGCTGCTCGGGTTGAGGCTTGCGAAGGCAAGTTGGATGTGCGTGTCAAGGATGGCGATATAGTGGTCTTAGAGGGGCAGGTTCCTGAATGGCGCGATGTCGTCGATTTAGGACACCAGGCGGCTAAAGTTGACGGTGTGCGAAATGTCGTCAACCATCTGGAAATTCCAGACATGGCAGCCTACCGCAAAGATTATTCACAAAGCCTTGAGGCCGGGCTCCAAAAGGGCGTAATTGCTGACTGTGACGTAGTCATTGTTGGGGCAGGAATATCTGGCTGTGGCATTGCCAGAGAGCTTTCGAAGTACGATCTGGATATCGTAGTAGTCGAAAAAAACCTTGATGTCGCTGAGGGCGCAACCAGAGCCAATAATGGAGATATTCATCCAGGCCATAAAGCCAAACCCGGTACCTTGAAAGCACGGCTCAACGTCTTAGGTAACGAGATGTACGATCGCTGGGCTGAAGAACTAGATTTTGATCTTAAAAGAATCGGAGCGATTTCTTTCGCCTACGATGAGGACGATCTGCCAAAGGTGCAAAAAATCTATGATGACGGCGTGGCTAATGGCGTGCCCGGCATGGAGTTATTTAGCGGCGAGGAATTAAAAAGAAGAGAACCAGGTGTTAAGGGTGAACCTTTGATGGCGGTTCTAGCCCCGACCATGGGAGTGGTTGAACCCTATCTTGTGACTATTGCCTTGGCTGAAAATGCTGCCGAAAATGGAGTTAAGTTCATTTTCGATGCTGAAGTTGCAAATGTCCTAATCGAAGATCAGAGGATCGCAGGGGTTGTCACAAAGCAAGGCATTGTCAGAGCTAAGTACCTAATAAATGCGGCAGGAATTTACGCCGATGACATCGCCGTAATGGCAGATGACGAGTTCTTTACGATCCACGGCCGCCGCGGTACGATCCTGCTTTTAGATAAGGGTATCCAAGGTGTTTTAAAAGGCACACTTGGCTCTGTGCCCAAAGCTAAGAATCCAGATTCTAAAGGTGGCGGAGCTCAAACTACAGTTGAGGGCAATATTCTTTTAGGACCGTCAGCGAGCGAAATTCCAGACAAAGAAGACCTCGGTTTCAACCCTGAAGATTTAGAATATGCACTGGGACGGGGCATGGATGTCGTTGAGGGCATTCAGCGCCGTGATGTGATCGCGATTTTTTCTGGGATTCGACCGGCAGATTATACCGAGGATTTCATAATTGAAGCTTCAAGACATGTCAAAGGTCTAATTCACTGCGCTGCAATTCAGTCACCCGGCTTGGCCTCTGCGCCTGCAATTGCCGAGCTTGTAGAAAATATTCTCAAAGCAGAAAGAGCGGCTGATGGGCAGCCACTCGAGCGAAAAGCCAGCTTTAATCCGATCCGCAAGCGCAAGCCAGAGTTTCGCAAGTTGAGTCGCGAGGAGCAGGCAAAGCTGATCGAAGAAAATCCCAAATATGGTCAAATAATTTGCCGCTGTGAGCAGATAACCGCAGGCGAGATCTTAGATTGTATGGATTCTTTAATTCCACCTCGTTCAATAGATGCCATTAAGCGGAGAACAAGGGCAGGCATGGGACGCTGTCAGGGCGGATTCTGCCAACCGAGGGTAGTTGAGCTCTTGGCCGAAGCACTCCAAACAGATTGGTGCAAAATTAACCTAAAAGAAGCTGGCAGTGAGGTCTTATTAAAGAATACAAGAGAGTTTACAGAGGAGGTCCAGGATGCGTGAGCGAAACGTAGATTGTGTCGTCATCGGTGGTGGGCCGGCAGGAATGGCTGCTGCCATTGAATTGAAGAAACAAGGCATTGAGGACGTCCTCCTAATCGAGCGCGATGTGGCGCTCGGAGGGATTTTACAACAGTGTATTCATGATGGTTTCGGAGTCCAGCGTTTTGGTGTTCGCCTATCTGGCGGGCAATACGCTCAGCGCTTCATCGATGAGCTGGAAGCTGTAGGTGTCGAGTATCTATTGAATACCACTGTAATTGAGATGACTGCAAACAAAGAACTTTACACAATTTCAGAAGCAGATGGTATGCAATGCCTACGCTGCAAGAGCATTATCCTGGCCATGGGCTGCCGCGAACGAACCAGGAATCAGGTTTTTGTCAGTGGCACCAGACCCGCCGGCGTTTTAACTGCAGGTGCCGTCCAAAGGTATATCAATATGGAAGGTTATCTCCCGGGGAAACGGGCTGTGATACTGGGCTCAGGTGATATTGGGCTAATTATGGCGCGGCGGATGGTCTTTGAAGACATTGAAGTCGAAGGGGTTTACGAGTTGAAAGCTTCTCCCGGAGGCTTAACTAGGAATATTGTGCAATGTCTTGACGATTATCAGATTCCACTCCATCTCAGTACGACCGTAGTTCGGGTACACGGACAACGCCGCCTTGAAGGTGTAACGGTTGCGAAGGTTGACGAAAACTACCGTCCAATTCCAGGCACTGAACGCTATATACCCTGTGATTTATTGGTGCTCTCTGTCGGTTTAATTCCTGAAAATGAGCTATCGCAGCAGGCAGAAATTGAAATTGACCGGATCACCCAGGGTCCAACTATAGACGAAAGCTATATGACTAGCCTGCCCGGTGTATTCGCTGCTGGTAATGTCTGCGCTGTTTTTGACCTGGTGGATTATGTGTCAAAGACCGCTGAGTATGCGGCACGGGGAGCGGCGGCCTACCTTAAGGGACAGCTAGACATGAATTCTGAATATGTCCCAGTAGAGGCTGGAGATAATGTCTTTTATGTGATTCCGCAAAGGGTTCGTAAGGAGGCGAAAAACTTCACTTTACCCTTATACATGCGGGTCACGCGGCCAATGGAAAAGGCTTCATTGATGGTCAATAGAGGCGAAGCACAGCTTTCAAAGAAGCGAAAGAACTTTGTGGCACCTCCCGAGATGTTGGAAGTTGAAGTCAAGGTTCAAGAACTCGGAGAAGGTGAGGGATACAGCGTCGGTTTGGAGGAACTGTAAATGGAGAAGAAAGAGATGGTCTGCATCGTTTGTCCTAGAGGCTGTCACATCAAGGTCTTTCAGGATGAAGAGCAGGAATGGCAGGTTGAAGATTACGGTTGTAAACGGGGCATTGAATACGGCATCAGTGAGATGACGGAGCCGAAACGAATGCTCACAACAACTGTCAAAGTCAAAGGAGGTATTTATCCCAGAATTCCCGTCATCGGAGATAAGGAGACGTCCAGAGCAAAGCTCAAAGACTGCTTGAATATTTTGCATCATCTTGAGCTAAAGGCACCGATTGAGGCAGGTGAGGTCTTGATTGCGAACATCGGTGGCACGGACACCAACATTCTTGCTGCAATCAGCATGAAAGAGAGGAGAACACTACATGAAACACAAAATGGCTAAACGAGGCCTAATTATCATTATCATCGCTTGGGTCGCGATGCTCTTTGCGAACCTTGCCAATTTTGCCTACGGCATTATCCTGCCTGATATGATGCACGAGCTTGGATTCACCACTGCCGAGGCAGGGACTTTAGGCTCAATCGGCTGGTTAGTAAAAGCAGGTTTTACCATTCCTATTGCCTTATTCGTAGCACGCTTCAAACCCAAGTGGGTCCTGAGTCTGGTATATTTCAGCCTCTTTGCCGGTTTGCTGCTCTTTGGTGCAGCGAATAGCGTTTTTATGTTGTATGTCGGAAAAATGTTAATTGCTATCGCTCTCGGTGGCTGTGTAGCACCCCTAGCAATGGTCAAACATAATTGGTTCCATACAGATCAAATCGCCAACATGAACGGAATTGAAAACTTCATCGCTCCAATGGGGCAGGCGATGGGCACAGCAGTAATGACATATTTCATTGCCGCAGTTGGTGGCTGGCGTAAGGCGAATATCATTTTAGGTGTAATTGCCGGTATCCTGACTCTGCTCTGGATTTTAAATTATCAAGAAAACCCTGATCTTCCGCTTCAAACTGGTCCGAAAAAAGCCTTCCTCGAACCGCTCAAGGAAGCTTGGAGTCATCGCTCGGTCAGACTTTTGATGTTCGGTTGGCCGGGAACAGGCTTTGTGTGGGTAGCAATGTATACCTTCTGGCCGACTTTTGCAACGGAAAATCTCGGTTTAAGCCTGCAACAAGCAGGGGTCATCTTAGGACTCTTACCGATTGGTTCAGCGATTGGCTCAATCACCGGTGCCCAGATTCCGAAATTAATCAAGTCAGATAAGAATGCAATCTGGCCCTGGGGCTTCATCCTACCTTTCTTGTACTTTGGTTTAACCAAGTTTACCAGCGTTGCACTCTTATCAGTCTGCTCATTTTTAGTTGGTTACGGTGCTTATGCCTTTGTTCCGGTGGCTTTAACCTCCTTATTCAAAATCCCAGGCTTTAGCCCGGAGGGCATTTCCGTCGGCACCTCCTGCATCATCGCAATTAATGGCTTCGGTGCGTCTTTAGGCTCCATCGTTGCGGGTTATCTCGCCGGCTTTGTCGGCCTAGAAATGGCACTAGCGATTTGCTGCATATCTCCCGTCCTCTTCGGTGTTCTCACCCTCTTCCTGCCGGAAACCGGTGGCCCGAAGTCGATATACAAAGAACAAAGAAATTAATTTACTAAAGATTTAATTAGAGAAAAGAGGATTTCATGAACAAAGAAAAAAGCGAAGTTATTAAGGATTTACAGAATCTCTTGAGTGAGAAAAAGGTTTTAACCGACGAGGCAAGCTGCCGCAATGCAGACACCTGGAACCGTGGTTATGAAAAGGCCTTTGAGGTTTATCTTACCCCGCCGGCTCTCGCCATTGTCATGGCAGAGAACAAAGAGGATTTAGTCAAGACACTAAAATACTGTAATGAACACGGTGTGTCAGTAATTCCACGGACAGGCGGCTCAGGCGGAGAAGGTCTACTCGAGGTTGTCAACGATAGCACAATTGTTCTCGATGCATCTCAGATGGATAAACTAATCTCCTTTGATCCGGAGAATATGATGGTCACTGCTGAGTGTGGTATGCCACTCGAGCGCCTCGAAGAAGAGATCTTGAATCCCAAGGGCTACACGACTGGCCATGCGCCTCAGTCTCTGCCGATGGCAGACCTCGGCGGCCTAGTAGCAACCCGCAGTATCGGTCAGTTCTCCACCTACTTTGGTGCCATTGAAGATATGCTCTGTGGTCTCAAGGGTCTTTTACCTAATGGAGAAGAGATCGAAATCCGGAACGTACCCCGCCGTGCAGCTGGCCCGGATCTACGCCATCTCTTCATGGGTTCTGAAGGTGCACTCGGCTTTATCACTGAAGTCACCTTGAAGTTACAGCCTTACTACCCAGATTCACGTTGGCTTGGCGGCTATATCGTGCACGATATTATGACGGGCTTCGACGCGATTCGAGAGATTATGCGTGAGGGCTATAAGCCATCCGTAGTACGTCTTTATGATAAGGCCGACTACGACTACAACTACAAGAGCCAAGAGCTGAAGGACGATGAAGCCTTCATGTTCTTCGTCACCGATGGACCACCGGAAATCGCCAAGGCAACTGGTGAAGCAATTGATAGAATTGCTAAAGAACATGGTGCACGCTGGATTGGCACCAAGGGTGTTGAGCACTGGATGATCCACAGAAACGATCTTTGCGAGGGTTATGTCCACGAAAAGCGCTCAGCGAAGTTCCGCAGCCAGAAGGCCTACTATGCAACTACAGAAATTGCCGCCAACTGGTCTGAAATCAAGGAAATCTACAATGACGTCATGGCCAATGTGCCTGGTCAATTTGAAGATGTCCTGACCGTCCTCGGCGGACATGTATCGCACAGCTACATCAACGGTACCAATATTTACTTTGTCTATGAGTATAAGGTGCCGCAGCCAGAACTCGCAGATAAGTTACATCGTCAGATTATTAACGCAATTTGCGAAGAAGTTATAAAATATCCAACAGGTGGCGTAGTGCACCATCACGGTATGGGCAAGCGTCGCGTAAACTTTGCAGCTAGAGAGCATGGCAGCTCTTATCAATTAATGAAGGGTTTGAAGAAAATGATGGATCCCAACGGTATCATGAACCCTGGTACGCTGGTAGAATTGGAGAAATAAATGCCTTATATTGCCGTACATAGTGCTAAGAAACTCTCGACTGATGAAGCTTTGCGCCTGGAAAATGGCCTCAACGAAGCGATCAGCCTAATCCCTGGCAAAAGCCAAGAACTACTCTTAATCGAAATCATTGACGGAGTTCGGATGAGCCGTAACGGCAATGTCCGCGAGGACCTACTATATGTTGACGTCAGGTGCTTTAGAAAAGCGCCCTTCAAGGATAATAAGCTATTCACCGAAGCGGTGAATGGTGTCCTCGAAGATGTCCTGGATCTCCAGGAGGATAGTGTCTATCTGACAATTACAGAGTATGACAGCTGGGGTACTCGAGGCAGTTTAAAGTCTATTGAATAAGCTAAAGGCCGGGATTTTTCCCGGCCTTTTAAAAGGAGTCGCATGAGAATTCTTGTTTTTTCAAAAATATGTCGTGAAGTAGAAAACTTACGCAGCTTTGAATGGGCTAAGTTCGTCGAAGATCGTGATCTTTCATTTGCTCCGCGGATTTGGTCTCCAGACGATGAGGGGGCATTGGA
Organism: Eubacteriales bacterium; assembly: GCA_030537595.1. Taxonomy (GTDB): domain Bacteria; phylum Bacillota; class Clostridia; order Saccharofermentanales; family DTU023; genus JAFAAL01. The sequence goes on along the minus strand of JAUNVR010000011.1, from coordinate 37,814 downwards.
AGCAGCTCTAGATTTGAAAGAGGCGTTAAGTAAAGCTGGGACAGAGCTTGAACTTGAGGCTGTGCTCTTATGCGAAGAGGACAATTCAGCAGCAGATTTCGTGCGCCAATTGTACGCAGTCGGAATTAATCAGGTAACCCTATTAAAAACTCAGACTGAGTCTTTAGCGATAACTGACACAGCAGAGATCTTTAAAACTTATCTTGAAAGTAGTCAGGCAGATCTTCTGCTATTTGGGCAAAGCGCTCTACCCAGAGACTTGGGCTTGACTGCTGGAGCTGTAGCTGCTGCTTTAGGCCTTCCTTTAACAACAGGGGTCGAAGCCTTTGATCTTGCTCATAAAGTCGAGGCAGGGCTGCGGGTGCTGCGGCGTAATGGCGCTGTGCAAGAAGCCCTCGAGCTCTCATTACCGCATGTGCTTGCACTTAAAGATTATAGCCCCTATCTGCGCGTCGCAACACTGATGGAGAAGATGCGTGCCAAGCATAAAATAGCTCAGGAAATTGCTGTTGAGAGGGTATCTTTGACAGGCATGAGGCTCGAAGCTTACCGCCATGAGGCTCTTTTGCGCGATGGTCGGAAACAGCCTTTTGAGAATCTTGAAGCAGCACGTCTAGCCTTGCGAGAGCTCAATTTCTTAGAAAATATAAAGGCAGCCGAAGCCACTGTAGAAGAGAATTCAGAAGCAGAGGATGAGCGCTGGTCGGAGAGCTTTTTCCAAGCGGCAAAGGCGCATTCATACAAGCCATATTTCCTGGATTTACATCCCGGACTTTTAGATTTCCAGGCAATTCTTGAAGCTCTTAAAGCAATCCCAGACTTAAAAAATTGCTGCTTCTTCTTGCCGCCCCGAGAAACGGCGCAAGGAATTGCAGGATATCTTGCCCGCTCGAGCTCTGGATTGGCCCTGACACAAGTCACAGAGATTAGCTTCCAGGATTCAATCTATGTCGAACGGATGGCATATGCCCATAATTTACACGAAAGTTTAAGGCTCGAGGCAGGGCATGGGCCATACTTTTTTGTCTTGGAAAAAGGCTTTGAAAGCTCGGCAAGTGAAGTTGCAGCTAGACTATTTGAGACAAAAGCATATTTTAAAAATGACTTGAATGAAGCGAGCATATACTCTCAGCAGCCACTAGAAGCCAGTTCTGGAATTGCGAATAAAGCTGTAGTTGTAGTGGCTGGACGTGGGGTCAGTGAAGCAGATATCTCGCGTTTACGTGAGCTTGCTGCAGCTCGAGGCTGGGGTTTTACTGCTTCTCGAGCACTTGTCCACCAAGGTCTGGCAGTAAAAGAAGAGATGCTTGGTATTTCGGGCTTGAGTTTAGCGCCGCAGCTGGCTTTGCTTTTAGGTGTTTCTGGTGCAACACCACTGATGTGGGGAATAAAAGATGCGAAAATGCTCGTATCGGTAAATGAAAATATGGAGGCTCTCGTTAATCGCCAAGCGGATTTAGCGCTGATTGGAGATAGTGCTGACTTTATCGAAGCTTTAATTGCAGAATTTGCAGATATGAAGGAGAAATAAAAGTGAGAGAAAGAATCGAAGAACTTCTACTGGCAGGGGATCAGGGATCAGAGACTTCGGCCAAAAAACTCGGCCCAGCCCGTATCTTGAGCGATGAGTCAATGCTGGAAGGGGAGCTTGCAGCGAATTTCGTCGTGTCCTCAAGCTCTAGCCTGGCTACTTTTCTGAAAGAGAAAAAGGATCAATCTCTGTCTTATCAAGCCTATGCTAGCTTGACCTCCTTGACTGCTGCAGCAGTACCCAGCGAAGATGCTGAGCTCATCGGGATTGATTTTTCTAGCTTTAATCAATGTCTCAGTTTGGAGGACTACGCTGGTCAGCCCTGTCTGCTTGCTGATGCAGGCTGCACGATTGAAGAGGTCGAAGCCTTCTTAAAAACAAAGGGCTACCGCTTACCCTTTAGACCTTCCGAAACTAATGCAAGCCTCGGCGGTGTCGTAAGTAATGGCGCAGCCGGAGGCAGTTTGCAGGGAGGGCGTAGCGAGAAGGAAGCTTTACTCGACTCACTCATCGGCGTTTTGGCGCTGACAGCCGAAGGTGAGACTGTGCTCCTAAGTAAGCAGAGCGAAATCAAGGCGGCAGAAGTCGTGGGCAGTGAAGGGGAGTTTTTATTCTTCATCCGTTTTCTCTTTTTACTTGAAGCTATCCCGGCTTTTTCTTGGCAATTATTCTTTACTTTCGAGCAAAAGGAAAACTTATACAGCTTCTGGGCAGAAAGATTAGAGCAAAAAATGCCGGAGCTGGTGCAGCTAGATTTCATTTCTGCTGAGATTGTGAAAATTTATAATGCGGAAAAAGGCAGCGTTTCAGAGCTCAAAGATTTACCGAATATAGCGGGAGAAGGTCCAGCCTTATATTTAGTACTCGAGTCTGAAGATGAAGCCAGGTTGGAAAACGCTCTAGTCACTCTTTTAGAGAGCTTTTTAGCCTTGGGGGAAGCCGAAGAAAATACGATTGCTGCTGAAACTGAAGCTGAGCGAAGAAATTTCCAAAAAATGCGTCACGGATTAGTCACCCTACTCTTAGAAAAATTACGCAAGGCTCCTCCCTTGGCTCATCTAGATTGCATCTTGCCTCCAGAGGAATTATTAAAGCAAGTGCTGGAAGCTGGAATCGAAGAGCCTTATCTTCTGCTCCATTGCTTAAGTGGAAGAATTCATTTATTCGAACTTTTACAGACAGCTGAAGCCCGAGCAGAATTTACTCAAAAAGAATTGCGAGCAGCTAAAAAAAGCTTTGAAATTTATGCTGAGTGGAAAAATGAAAATGGAGTCGGACGGATGAAAAGAGAGCTTTGGGAGCAATTTTCAAGCGAGAAGCAACGGAAGCGTAGGGCGGAACTAAAGCAGCATTTCGATCCGAATGGCAAACTTTAGCGGAACATAGCCTCAGCTTTTTCCTCGAGAATCAGCTTTTGCTGTTCTGCCAGTTCAGAAAAATCAATTTTGTCCTTGAGGAGCTCAGCCAGACCGTAGTCTTTACGATGGACCAGTACAACGGGAGTGGTGACATCGTCACTGAAGTTAAAGTCTTGCGGAAGTTCCGTATACTCCAAGCCAGGGTGCCCGGTGAGCGAAGTCTCACTGCGGTAGGCTGTGGCATCAATGCGATGATCGACTAGAGCTTTCAGAAGCCCGACGTAGGGAGTGTCTACACAGTCCATCTGGTAGAGTTCAGCTAATTTCGTGGCTAAAAATTTCTGGTCGTGTGAACTGTGGTCGCAGCCGAGCTTACCGCCCTCTTTAAAACTCGCTTTTTCACCCTTACGATAGGCTAAAACAAAAGGCTTGGCATAGAGGCAATTAGGCAGAGTAAAGGCGATTTGGTATTCATTCGAGCTCTCGCAGATTGCTTTAGCCGCACTCAAAGAACAAAGCATGAAGGTCGAGGGCATATGCTTTAAATTCTCTGCCCGCTGCACAGAGCCCTGGATAAAGGCGAAGGAAAAACTTAATTCAGGATACTTCGAAAGGCTTTGGTAGATGGCTGTAGCCAGAGATTTTAAACCGTCAGTCAAGGGCACGGGCATCATCCCTGTGATGGAGGCCCAGCCACTCATCAGATAAAGCTTTTTTGAATCTTTATAGGCCAGATAGCTGCCTTTACAACCGCGACGCTCTAGTCTGATAGCATCGGCTTCAATCATTTGCGTCATGGCATCCTGTACCGTTCTTCTCGAGACATCTAAAGCATCAACATAATGCCGGATGGTTGGGATTTGTTCTGAGGTATCCATTAAGTAAAGATCTCGCGCAATTGCCCTCAAAACAAGGCCGACTTTTTTATAGATTGTGTTGCGATCCAATGTATCCGTCATCGCAGACCTCCCCCGGATTAACCCGTTGATTACGCTTATTCTAACATCTATCCTAATTATTAATCACGAGGCAGAGTTCTATTATATTTGTTTATAGACTTTCTCGAGCTAAGGCCTCGAGGATTGCAGGTAAAAAATCTTCAAGTTTAGCTGGGATAAATAAATCTGCAAGTTCCTTAATTGGAGCGTCAGCATCCTTATTAACAGCGAGAATCTTCTTTGCATGCTGGATGCCAACGAGGTGTTGGGCGGCTCCAGAAATACCGAGGGCGATGTAGAGTTTTGGACTGATATTTTGGCCGGTTTGACCGACTTGTCGACTGTGGGAGAAAAGGCCTTGGTCGACGAGGGGACGTGAAGCCATGAGGCGAGCGCCAAGTATATCTGCGAGCTTTTCAGCTAGCTTACGTGTGTTCTGATCTGCCCCACGCCCGACCGCAATTACGACTTCTGCTGAGCGATCTTCACTACTTTCATCAAAAGCCTCAAATTCTACTAGTTCAAGCTGAGGGGGAAGTTCTTTTAGCTCAAAGCTTTCTACTGTGAGTTCATTCTTCGGCCTAAAGTCTTGCTTTAAAAACTGCTGTGGCCTGATGCTAGCCATCTGTGGCTGTTGATCGGGACAGAGAATTTCGGCATAGAGATTTCCACTACATGCGGGTCTTATCCAGGTAAAGAGTTCTGTTTCGGAATTGTAAGTAACTCCTGTGCAATCTGCAACTAGGCCTGTAGCCAGTTTTGCAGCGAGGCGCGGAGCGAGGCTTCGGCCATAAGTACTCGCACCCACTAAGATTGCGAGGGGGCGTTTTTTGCGCGCGATCTCGGCCAAAGTCTCAGACAGTTCTAAAATATTGGGCCGAGCTTGGCCTTCAAGCATAATTAAAGCATCAGCACCAGCGCGGTTTAGCTGGCTGCTGAGTTCTGGGCTAGGCCGATCGCCTGTTTTGATGGCAACTGTACGGTAAGATCCTTTGCTCAGTTCCTGAGCTAGACTTAAGAGCTCAAAGCCATGTTCTCTGATAGTACAATCGAGGTTTTCTAAAAGCACCCAGACTTCACGCTCAGAACTAGCCTTAATCCGTTCGAGAGTTTTCTTTTTAGCCCTCGTTTCAGGCGTAGAAAGTGCTCCTTTAATAAAGCTGAAAGCCTCTTTGGCGAGTGCTTCTGGGCTATCTTCCAGGGCAGTCCGGCCACGGCTATGAAGCTTTGGTGTAAAGACTTTTTTGACCTTAGTTGGTGATGCTTTGAGCCCGACTGAATCAGCGGAAAGTTCTTTTATATCCTCTAAGCTCAAATGATGGACAGTTTTTTTACGGGCGGCCAGCTTGGCTTTCAAGGAAGGAGTTCGTGGCTCATGTGTGAATTTATCGACAGTTAGGAGACAAGGAGTAGAAATCTTATAAGTTGACAAAGCATAATCATCTTCAGCTTTGACCAGCAGTTTATTTTGCTTTGCTAGGGCTTCCAGTGCAACAACACGACTGAGGTGGGGGAGATTTAAAAACTCTGCGATTTGTGGCCCGACTTGAGCTGTATCGCCATCGATACTCTGTTTGCCGACCAGGATGCAGGAGAACGGGCCGAGCTCTTTGGCACAGGCTGCTAAGGCTCTACTTGTAACTAGACTGTCAGAACCTTGCAGCTTTCGGTCAGTCAGCAGATAGGCTTCGTCGACACCGAGAGAAAGAGCATGCCGCAAGATTTCCTCGGCCTTCGCTGGACCCATTGAAAGAGCCACAATCTTGCTGACTTGAGCCTGCTCTTTTAAGCTCAAAGCTAGCTCTAGTGCAAAAGCATCAAAGGGATTTAAGATTGCAGCTGCACGAGAGCGGTCAAGGGTGTTAGTCTCTGAATCCCAACGCATTTGGGCTGTGTCGGGAACCTGTTTCAAACAAAGGAGCAGTTTCATAAATACCTCCTAATTAAATGTATCAAAAATCAGCCATTATTTAAATTGTTTTATTGTGCATTTTTAGCTGAAGATATAAGTTTTTTATTGTTCTTAATAGTCAGCCTGACAAAAATCAAGTGAAGATTATTTAAGGCTATTAAAAGGCCTTTTAAAGTGCTAGCCTAAAAGTATAAATTAGAAAAAAAGGGGTGTCTTATGAGTGCTCAAAGCTCAGTCAAAGATGGTGCTGAAAAAGCAAGCGAAGTTAAGTTAAACAAGCAAAATCTCGAGGTCCTAAAAGCCGGCGATTTTATGATGCGCGTGCTCAATGGTCTGGCCGTTGCAATCGTCGTAGGTTTAATCCCGAATGCTATTCTAGGTGAGATTTTCAAGGCTTTAATGCCTTATGGATCAGTTTGGAATGTCCTTTACCAAATTGTCAGCGGTGTTCAATTCACAGTTCCTGCATTGGTTGGAGCCATGGTCGGTCTCCAGTTCAAAATGACGCCAATCGAGCTCGGCTCTTTGTCGTTAACGACCTTTATTGCCTCAGGCGTGGCAAGCTTCACAGCTGAAGGCTGGCGCTTTGCTGGTATTGGCGATTTAATTAACACTTTAATTGTTGCAGTTCTAGGGGTGCTTTTGATTCGTTTCTTGCATGGGCGCCTAGGTTCACTGACAATGATTCTGCTTCCGCCCTTGGTCAGTGTAATTGTGGGTGGTGTTGGTCTCTTCCTCTTACCTTACTCAGTTTCAATTACTCAGGCTCTGGGTCATCTGATTTTGCATTTCACCACCCTGCAGCCCCTGTTAATGTCGATTTTACTTGCGGTAAGTTTTGCAATCATTATTGTTTCACCTGTTTCAACAGTCGCAATTGCTCTGGCCGTTGGTTTGACTGGTCTTGCTTCCGGTGCGGCAAACATTGGGATTGCTTCCTGCGCAATGACACTGGCAGTAGGTTCTGCCCATGTCAATAAATCGGGTGTTACTCTAGCAGTTGTCTTGGGCTCAATGAAGCTCTATATGCCGAACTGGTTACGCCATCCCATTATGAATTTACCAATCATCTTAAATGCGATTTTGGCCGGTGTTACAGCTTGGCTCTTTAACCTGCAAGGTACAGCAAAGTCTGCCGGATTCGGTTTTTCAGGTCTGGTCGGCCCAATTAACGCCTACCATTTCATGACCCAGGCGCCGGCAATTCGACTGCTCTACCTCTTCCTCGCGTATTTTGTCATTACTTTTGTCGGAGCATTCCTAATTGACCTCTTATGTGTGAAGGTCTTAAAGCTCTATGATCATAAGATTTTCGAGTTCCAGGGCTCGAAGTAAAAGGGAGGTTTTAGCATGAAGAAAATAGTGTATTTCTCTTTGAGAAATGAAGAAATTCCGACCGTTGATGCTTTTGAAAAGGAGCATCCTGAATTCAGCCTCGAAAGAATCCACGAGAATCTGACTGAGGAGAATATGGATCGTCTCGAGGGCGCCGATGCAATCTGTGTATCACAGGTGCAAGAGTTAACAGCGGCAGTTTATGACGCGATTAAAAACTCAAGTGTAAAAGTTATGGCAACCCGTTCTGCGGGCTATGACATGTACGATGTAGAGGGCCTAATTAAAGCGGGTGTCCGCTTTTGCTCAGTGCCGAGCTATTCACCCTCGTCAATTGCAGAATTTGCGGTGACTTCGGCGATGGCGATCAATCGTAGATTGCCGCAGTTTGTCTCCCGGGCAAAGCAGGGCGATTACCGCTGGAATCCAGAACTGATGGCCAGACGCTTGCAAGATAAGACAGTCGGAATTGCAGGTACCGGAAGAATCGGTTTTGAAGCTGCAAAGATGTTCTCCGCTCTAGGCGCTAAGGTTATTGGTTACGACCTCTATCCGAACCCCAAGGTTGAGGAAGTTCTGAGCTACGTTGATGATTTTGACGAGTTTTTAAGACGTTCGGATATTATTTCTTTACATATGCCCGCAACTAAGGAAAACCACCACCTCTTAAATAAAGAGAGCCTAAAACTCTTACCTGAGGGAGCTATCTTAGTCAATACAGCGCGTGGCGCTCTCGTCGATACAGAAGCCTTAATTGAGGCTTTAGACAGTGGGCATTTGGCCGGTGCAGCCTTAGACTGCTATGAATTTGAGGGCTCCTTTATTACCAAGGAAGTGCCAGTTGAGGAGCTAGATGCTGCGATGAAGAAGATTCTCCAGCATGAAAAGATTTTCTACACGCCACATATTGCATACTACACTGACGATGCAATTGCCTCGCTGGTCGGTGTCGCACTCGAAGGTATTGTCCAGATCCTAAATGCTGAGGATTGTCCGACAGAGGTCAAGGCCTAAGCCCTAGATTTTTAGCTTTAATAAAGATTAAGCAAAGCCCCTTTATTTAAATAGAGGGGCTTTTTTGAGCTGAATAGTTCTCAAGCTGCTGCTTTTAGACCTCCCGAGAATTTATAGTTGAGGGGATCTCTTTGAAGCTGCTGAGAAAGTTGCTGTGCTAGAATTAAATCAAATATTCCTAAGAGGAGAGTATCTAGCTTAATGTCGGGATTAAACAGTCAGGTCAGAGTTGTGGCAATAGAAATCAGCCTAGATTTACATTCTAGCTTTTCTTTAAAAGAAAAAAGAAAGCTGCGGCAAAGTCTTTTGGAGCGCTTAAAAAGAAAGTTTAATCTATCGATTATTGAAAGTGATTTACAGGACGATTATCGTCGCCTAGAGCTCTGTGCTGCCTACCTGGCAATCAATGAATCGACTGCCTATGAAATGATAGAAAGAATTAAAGAATACATCCTGGACCTAACAGAAGGGGAAGCAGTTTTAAGAGATTTCTATTACGAAATTTACTAAGCTTGAAGCTGAATAAACTTTGGCAATAGTTCTATGCTCATAAGTTAAAAGGCTCCAGCAGGCTAAAGCGCTTTTTCTTATTTATTAATAGATTTTCACAAAGTCTCAAATTAAAGTAAGGCAGGGCCTTTTAAAGGATAATCTGGAGTTATTTTAGACTTTATTATCCTTCTTTAGATGCCGGCTTATTAGCTGTCTTTTATTTGATTTTTCAGCTCTTTCAAACTGCAATTTTAGATCCCTAAACGCTATTGCCAAGACAGAAAAACTATACTACAATCAAATTCGACGGTAGCGTCGAAAATGAATTGAGGACTAGATAATATGGCAGAAGAGAGTCGGATCAGTAAGAAGAGAAAACGTGAAATTTGCCTAGCTGCAAAGGACGTCTTCATCCGCAAGGGATTCAAGAATTCCACCATGGAGGACGTAATTGAAGAAGTTGGTATGTCTAAGGGCGGTGTCTATTACTATTACAAATCCACCCTCGAGATGCTCATCGATCTTTGCTTCATCGGCGCGGAATTTAGAGAGCAGATCACCTATGACTTTCAACAGAATCATCCAGAGATGAGCGAGGAAGATGTGATGATTGAACTCACCCTGATCAAGATGTTTAAGCAAAGCGACTACATCAAGCTCTACTCTATGCTCCTGGAAGTGAGCGCCAGTGACGAGGAAGCGAGAAAAGCCTGCCGGACCATGGAAGAGGAACAGATCCAGGACTTTATCGCCACGGCGGGTCATGGTTTAGAAGAACTCGTACCCCTTGCTAACGAGGACTTCTTCATGCTGATGAAATCCATGTACGTGGCCCAACTTTACTTTGACCTAGAAGATCTCTATCTAAAGCAGTCCGATCTTTTCCGAGACATTATCCGTAATTACATCAGAAAGCATCGAAAGGAGAAATAGGATGAATTCTTCTATCTTCAAGTACGGAGAGAAGACCAAAAAACACCTCTATATCTCGCTCGTTCTAATATTCTTATCCACCCTCTGCAATCTCTTCGCCTTCTATAAAGGCTATGAAATAATCAAGGGGCTCTTGGCCGCTAAGATCGTATTTAAAGATATTTTCACCCTGGCCCTAAGCCTCCTCCTGCTGAAAATTCTTCGCGCCTTCCTCCTGACAACTGGCCTGAAGCACTCCCATATCTTTGCCTACAGCACCCTGGCAGTCATCCGCAGTGCCCTCATCGAAAAGATGGCCAATAACCCGCTCGGCGAAAGCTTGAAATTTTCCTCAGGATATATCCGGCAAAAGATCGTCGATTCAGTCGAGCAGCTGGAAATCTTCTTGGCCCACATGGTTCCCGAGGGTATTCCCTACTTCATGAGTTTCATGCTCACGACGGCCTTTATTTTCATTATCGACTGGCGACTGGGTTTACTACTCCTTATTCCAATCAGCCTTGCAATGACAGCCATGGGCATCATGCAGAAAAATGGTAAAAACCTCATGGGACCCTATTACGAATCGGTCAAGAATATGTCGGGTAATATGACGGAATATATTCGCGGCATAGAAGTAATTAAGGTCTTTAATCGCAAGGATAATCAATATAAGAAATTAAAAGATTCAATCGACCACTATCGAGAATTTACCCTGAATTGGTATGACATCTCGTACACGCCGATGGCCGTGGCTTTTGCCACAGGGACAACTTTTACCTTGGCGATTATTCCTGTCGGATCCTGGATGCTGATGAGGCAGAGCTTAGAGCTCAGCACCTTTATCTTTGTCTGCCTCCTGGCCTTTTCCCAGAGCAGTTCCATCTTTAGCATGATGACCTTCTTCTCGGCCTACATGAACCTCTCTCAAAGGCTCGGTGATATCGAAAAAGATTTCGAGGTGGAAGAATTGGAAGTGGGCGAGGCGAGGCTCGGTGAAGTAGAGAAAATTTGCTTCAAGGACGTGCATTTCGCCTACGGCTCAGAAGAGGTGATCAAGGGGGTCAATCTCACGATTCATCAGGGTGAAGAAGTAGCCTTCGTGGGCGAGAGCGGTAGCGGCAAGTCGACCCTCGTAAAACTCCTGATGCACTACTATGATGTCACGAGCGGCGAGATTACGATTAATGATCAGAATCTCAAAGAACTCTCTCTAGAGAGTCTCATGGAGCGGATCTCCTACGTGTCGCAAGACAACTTCCTTTTTGACATTTCAATTCGCGACAATCTCCTAGTGGGTAAGCCCGACGCGAGTGAGGAAGAGCTCGTTGAAGCCTGCCAAAAAGCCATGATCCACGAGGAAATATTGAGATTGGAAAACGGCTACGACACGCTAGTCGGGCAGTCGGGCTCCAAGCTCTCTGGAGGGCAAAAGCAGAGGATCTGCATTGCCAGAGCCATCTTAAAGAACGCGGACATTTTGATCCTCGATGAAGCGACGTCCAACACGGACCCTGAAAACGAATACAAGATCAATCGCGCGGTAGAGGAACTTTCTAAAGGTAAGATTCTAATTTCTATTGCCCACAAGCTTTCGACGATCGCCCATGCCGACCGGATCTACCTCTTAGAAGAGGGACGGATAGCCGAAGCAGGCACACATCAAGAATTGCTGAAAAACCCTGTATATAAGAATCTCTGGGATCGCTTCACGGAAGCCAAGGGATTTAAGTTTAAAGAGGAGGTAAAAGCATGAGAGCAATCATCGAATACATCCGCATGGCCCTTTCCCTCTTAGGTAAGTATAAAAAAGACGTGCAGAAGGGCTATATTGCAGCCTTCTTCGAATCCGGCTTTACCTTCGTGCCGTACATGCTTCTTTTCTACATAATTGCAGTGCGGCTAAAAAGAGAACTGGAGCCTAGGGACATAATTATTATCAGTATCGTCATGCTGCTTTCCGTCGTCTTAAGGACAATTTGTAAGCGGAAGCAAGACCAGTTGCAGCAAAATCGTGGCCTCTATGCTTTGACAGAAAAGAGGCTCGAAATCAGTGACCATCTCTCCAAGCTGAACATGGGCTACTACAGTGAAGCCAATATCGGCAATATCTCAGGTGTCGTTGCAGGTGGGATCAACCTGATCGAAGAAGTTGTCTACATCCAACTGGGGGTCGCCGTCTCGGCTTTTGCCTCATGGTTCTTGTCAGTGATCTTCCTCTTCGTCTTCAATATTAAGCTGGGCTTGATCTACCTGCTCTGCTCAATACTCGGGGTCATCGGACTGGAAATCTCCAGCAAGGCACTGAGCTACGGCGTGTATCGCCGACAGGATAATTTGGGCCTTTTATCCCAAGCCGTCTTGGACTTCATCCAGGGACTGCCCACGATTAAGGCCTTTAACATGATGAAAGAGAAGAACACAGAGATCGATTACGCTATCAAGAAGATGGGCGATGATTCTGTAGACCACGTCATCTACGCCTCCAACTTGCTGATTATCTATCGCGTCATCACCAATGCTTTGACTGGATTATTCTGCCTGGGCGTCATTTACCTCCTGCAGATAGGCGAGCTCGAGCTAGCCTGGGCCATTGGCTTCATCGTCTTCTCCTTCATTTTATTCAAGCCGATTGAAATACTCGGCAATGCGGGTGAATTCCTCTCTGTTGGTGATGCCGCGCTTAAAGCCACCTGGCAGATCCTCAAGGAGAAGATGCTGGATGACAAGGTAAATTCTCTGAAAATCGAGGAAATGAAGATAGAGTTTAAGGACGTATCTTTTGCCTACGAAGAACAAGAAGTCCTCAAGGACATCAACTTCAAGATTAAGCCGCACAGCTTCACAGCATTAGTTGGTGAATCGGGCTCAGGCAAGTCGACAATAGCCAGCCTGATGGCGAGATTTTGGGATGTGGAAAAAGGCCAGATTCTCATCGATGGCCGGGATATCAAGGATTATCCCTTCTCTGAACTGATGAGCAATATTTCAATGGTATTCCAGGACGTGTTCTTATTTAATGACACGATCTTCAACAACATCGCCTTTGGCAACAGCGAGGCAAGAAGAAATGAGGTGATAGAGGCAGCGAAGAAGGCGAGATGTCACGATTTTATTATGAAGCTCCCTGCAGGCTATGACACCGTCATTGGTGAGGGTGGATCCAGTCTATCGGGCGGAGAAAAACAGCGTATCTCAATCGCGAGAGCCATGCTCAAGGACGCCAAGCTAGTCCTGCTAGATGAGGCGACAGCGGGCGTGGATCCAGATAACGAGAAATATATACAAGAAGCCATAGAAAACCTTGTCAAAGACAAGACTCTGGTGGTTATCGCACACCGGCTATCTACTATCCAAAATGCGGACCAGATCCTGGTCCTAGAAGATGGCCGCATCGTCGAACGAGGAACCAGCGAAGAACTTATAAAGCAAGCTGGGATCTACAAGAATCAATACGATTACTATCAACGTTTAAAAGAAATTGAGGTGTTAAATGAATAACGTACAAGAAAGAAAACTCAAGGTCAAAGACCTAATCCTAATTGGCGTCTTTGCCATCATCTATTTCATTGTCTTGGTCGCGATCGGCATGATGGGCATGGTGCCCATTCTCTTCCTAATCTATCCGACAATACTCGGTATTGTTGCGGGTACTATCGTCATGCTCTTTGAGGCGAAAGTTCCAAAACCGGGGGCGCTTTTCATCTTTGGTATGCTGTCACCATTGATCATGTTCTTTATGGGCCATACCTACGTACTGCCCTTAGGCGCACTCGTGATCATGCTCATTGCTGAATTGATCAGAAAAAGTGGCGGCTACCAAAGCCTGAAAAAAGACATCTTGGCCTGTGCCGTCTTCAATGTCTGGATTTGCTTCTCCTTGATGCAAATGCTCTTGATGTATGATACATACAAGGCCATGACCGAGAGCATGATGCCCCAAGGCTATTTCAATGCCCTCGAGAAACTAATCAGCTGGCCCAGCATGCTGCTTGTCATTCTCGGCGCCCTACTTGGTGGCTACCTTGGTGCGCTCATTGGCAAGAAGCTACTGAAAAAACACTTTGCAAAAGCAGGGATCGCGTAAGCGATCCCTCTTTTCAATTAATTATGCCTAATATGGATTCGCCGAAGCGATTTAAAGAGGAAAAGTTAAATCCTAATCCCATATCTAAGCTCATAGTCGTCTTGATCCTCTCTTTTTCCTTGACCGCCTTAAAAGGAGAATGGACCTCACTTGCTATTGTCCTTATCTTCTCGCTCTTTTATTTACTCATAGGGCGAGTCAAGGACGGCATCAAGACGATCGGGATCTATCTGCTTATTTTAGCGAGTGTCAAATACGTCGATTTAGAGCAAGTTCCAGCTATTCTTTACATGTTTTTCGTCGCGCTGACGATCATCAAGGTATTCTATCTGCCGTTCATGGCAGGCGCCTTCCTGGTCAAAACTTCAGACGTCGGCAGCATCATTTCCTCAATGGATAAGCTTCATGTCTCGCGAGTTTTCAGCATTCCGATTGCGACGATGTTTCGCTTTGGCCCATCATTTCGCGAAGAATATAAGACAATTCGCTTTGCCATGAAGATGCGCGGCATCTCCTTAAAAAACCCTCTTTTAGCCATGGAATACGTCTACGTCCCACTCCTGTCAATCTCCTCAGAAATTGCTGAAGATATCGCACAATACGCCGAAACGAAGGCGCTCTCAGACCCGTGCAAGAAGACTAGACTTAAGGAGGTCTCCTTTGGCCTCACTGACTTCATCTTCCTGGGCAGTATACTTGTGTGTCTAGTGGTGGACTTACTATGATTGAATTCAAAGATCTCTCGCTCTCATACGGCGATGAGAAAATCCTAAAAAATCTCAATTTTTCGCTTCAGAAAGGCGAGACCGTACTCTTGACGGGCCTTAGCGGCAGTGGGAAATCGACAATCTTAAAGCTCATCAACGGCTTAATTCCGCACTATGAAGCGGCGTCAGTCGAAGGTGAGATTTTAGTAGCAGGAAAAAATCCCGCACAAATGGAGCTCTACGAGGTCTCGAAGCTGGTTTCGACGGTCTTTCAGAATCCGAAAACCCATTTTTTCAATACAGAGACGACGCTAGAACTCGTCTTTTATCTGGAGAATATCGGCACCCCAAGAGAGGTGATGAAGGAGCGGCTAGAGGAAACGGTCGAGCTTTTCCAGATAGGGCACCTTTTAAATCGCTCGGTCTTCGAGCTCTCCGGAGGGGAGAAGCAAATCCTCTCCATAGCCCAGGCCTATATGAGCGCTAATGACGTCATTGTCTTAGACGAGCCGACTGCAAATCTGGACCATATTTACACTGAAAAAGTCGGGGAAATGCTGCGGATTTTAAAGGCGAAAAATAAAAGCATAGTCATTGCCGAGCACCGCTTTGGATTCTTAAAGGAGCTGGTGGATAGGGTCATCTTTTTGGCAGA
>JAUNVR010000011.1:18466-22773 GCA_030537595.1 Eubacteriales bacterium | reverse complement strand
ACGAGCGGCATGGACTATTACCATATGAAGAAAATAGCAGAACTCATTAAAAGCATTAAAGAGGATAAAATCATCTTCATCATCAGCCATGATATGGAATTCCTAAACACAAGCTGCGACAAGGTCTTGGACCTTGAAAGCTATGAGCTGAAAGCTAATTAATATTTCACTTAGCTTTGTAGAGCCGCTTTTCCTTGATCCCCTGAATCGAGGACAAAGCGCCGGTACGTCCCGTCCGTTTGCAAGAGTTCTTCATGCGTGCCCGAAGCTTCCAAGCGACCTTCGTTTAAGACGAGGATCCGATCGCACTGCTGGATGGTTGACAGGCGGTGGGCCACGATGAGGGTGGTCCGCCCTTTCTGCAGACGGTGCACCGCATGATTTAAGAGGCGCTCTGTCGCAGGATCCACCGCGGCTGTTGCCTCATCGAGGATCAGAATCTTAGGGTCGTGGGCCAGGGCTCGGGCAAAGGCGACGAGCTGTTGTTCACCTGCGGAAAGATTGCGCCCACGGCTTTCTATCTGGCTCTTGAGATCGACCAGTTTTTCTTGTATCCGAGTAATTTCAACGGCATCTTTCAAAGCTTCATTGTCGAGGCCGAGAACCGTGTTCAGAGCGGCCTGTGCCTGCTCTTTGGAAATCTCGCTCTTGCCCAAGCTTAGGTTCTCGTAGAGCGTGCCTTCAAAAAGAGCGGGGTCTTGCTGGACGACGGCAAAGCTTTGCCTTAAATCCGTTAAGCGGAGCGTTGAAAGATCCTTGCCGCCTAAGTATATGTGGCCGCTCTGGAGGGGACGAAAACCCAGTAAAACCTGGAGAATCGTACTCTTGCCGGAGCCTGTGGGGCCTACGAGCGCCACCTTTTCGCCGGGGGCAACGCTGAAACTCAAGTGCTTCAAAATAGGCTTTTCAGGCAGGTAGGAAAAGTCGACCTCGTCAAAGACGATAGGCCCCAGAGAGGGACTGAAAGGCTCTCCGCCTTGCGGCTCATCGGGCAGGTCCAAAATTTCGTGAATGCGCTCGGCGCTCGTCATGCTGTCGAGGATGCGAGGCAGAACGTCGACGAAATTATCCAAGGCAATAAGGTAGGCCATCAAGTAGTCCGAGACCGCAACGATGGCACCGACGGTAAAGGGTGCTCCACCGATTGCGAGGTAGGCCAAAAGAGCGATGCCGAGGCGGGGGACGATGCGGTTTAAGCCAAAGATTGCCATAAAGTAGGACCAGTCGGTTTTGGCGTAGCTGACAAATTGCTTAACGAAGCTAGCATTTTCCTGGTCAAAGCGCTGCAGCTCGCTATCAATAGCCCGGTTTAGCTTTAAGATTTCATGAATGCGTAGAGTCTCACTGGCCCGGTGGGCAATGCTTGAGATGTTTTTCTTAAGTTTTGAAATCATCGGTGTAACTGCTCGTGAGTAGCGTTTGCCGAGTTGGTAGAAAAGCAATATGAAGACGGTGAAAAAGAGACTTTTCGGACCCATGAGGTGGTAGAGTCCGAATAAGGAAGAGCCGGCCACAAAGAGGTTGCGCGGCAATTGGACCAGGGTTGTTGAAAAGA
This sequence comes from Eubacteriales bacterium, assembly GCA_030537595.1. Lineage (GTDB taxonomy): Bacteria > Bacillota > Clostridia > Saccharofermentanales > DTU023 > JAFAAL01. Next base: position 21,218 of record JAUNVR010000011.1, on the reverse strand, counting down.
GTCCTTCGGCGACCATGGCGGCATCCGTGGTTAAGCGGGTAATGAGATCGCCGCCAGAGAGTTCGTCGAAAGTTTTTAAAGGGAGGGTGAATAATTTAGCAAAGAGCTCGTTTCGCAGCAGTCGCGTTATTTTGTTTTTGGCGTAAGGCAGGATGATTTCCGAAGCTGTGCCGCAGACGAAGAGCCCGATTAAAAGCCCAGCGGCTGGACGCAAAAAGCTGATCGCCGGTAGCGGAGCTGCGGCGCCTTCGAGGCTCGGGATGAGGCTGAGGTCAATTAAGTCCTTTAACAATAGTGGCAAGCGGTAGCTGATGTAAGCAAAGATTGATAGGCAAATGAAGGCTGCTAAAAGTTCGAGCCAAGCCTTTTTGATCTGGCGGAAAACGCGCAAGGCACTACGCATGACGCACCTCCTTTTGCTGATCTGCCTGGAGTAAGGCCTGGAAAGCGGGGGACTCGGCGGCTAGCTCGTCGAAGCTGCCGACCGCCTCGATTCTACCGTCGACGAGGACGTAGATTCGGTCTGCAAGGCGCGCAGCGCTCAAACGATGCGTAGCCATCAGGATGCTACGGCGCCCGAGTTCCTTTTTAAAACCTTCTAAAATTTGGGCTTCGGTGCTGGCATCTACAGCGGAGAGGACGTCGTCGAAGAGCCAGAGTTTAGCGGGACTCAGGTAGGCCCTTGCTAGGGCGAGACGCTTTTTTTGCCCGCCGGATAAGGTTAGCCCCCTTTGGCCGACAAGGGTATCGAGGCCTTCTGGCATCGTATCGGGGAAGGTGAAGGCGGCTTGCTTCAAGGCTGCGTGCAGCGCTTCGTCCGAGACCTTCTCAAGGCCCAAGCAGAGATTTTCCCTGAGGGTGCCGGCAAAGAGCGTGATCTCTTGACCAATAAATGAAAGCGCCCCGTCCGTGCCGTCGGCACTCAGCTTTTCGGCTGGAATCCCTTGAATTTCAAAACTGCCGCTGCCTAGAGCTTCCAGGAGTAGGGGCTGGCGCAGGAGCGTGCTTTTACCTGAAGCGACAGGCCCCACGAGGCAGACAAATTCATTCGGCTTGAGCTCTAAGGATACGGATTTTAAGGCGGCTTCTTCGCTTTCTGGATAGCTGAAACTGTAGTTCTTAAAGTAGAGCTGGTCGATGCTTTTAAGGCGTTCGCCCGTGTAAGATAGGCCGTCGTCCGCCTCTAGAATTTCAGCAATTCTCTGGGCCGTGACACGAAGCTGTTTGAAAAAGCCGGGGAATTCACCGAGGATGACGACAGGGCCGAAGAGTAGACCGACGAGTTGAAAGAGGAGGTAGAAATCCCCGACCTTGAGTTTACCCTCGGCACTCAGGTCCCTAGTTAAAAAGAGAAGAACGAGCATTGCAAGGTATACAGTAAATTGAGAAAGATAGCGGCCCGGAGCGTTGTATCTGGCGCGTTTGTTCTCATCTTTTTCTAGCGCCCGGCTCAGCTCTTTTTGCCGGCTGATGGGTAGGGATGAGGCCCCGTAGCTTCGCAACTCACGGATGTTTTCTAGGCTTTCTCTGGTGAATTCTGTATAGCGGCTCTCCTTTTGGATGAGGCTTGAAAAAACATCGCTGCTTTTTTTCGCTAAGGCGTTGAGTGGCAGGACCCCGAGGAGCAAAATGCATAGTGCGATTGCGGCAAAGGAGGGTTGAAATCGCTTGGCGATGACCGCCAGTAGAGCAAGGCCCAGGAAGGCAGCATCTAAGCCTTTGACTGAGAACATAAAAAAGCGGCTTTGTACGCCTTGGATTTCTTTCAGAATACGGTTCATGAGGTCGCCTTCGCTAAATTGGCGAAAGTATGGCTGGCGCATCGAAACAGCGTGCTTCAAAAGCTGCCTTTGCACGAAGGCTCTGCGACTCACAATGCAGCGCGCAGCACCAACCTGCACCCAGAGACTAACTAAGTACAAAACGAGCTCGATTAAGAGCATGGCGCCGACAAAAATTAATACGCTCTCTTTTGTCAGGCGGCCGTCGTTCAGGCGATTTAAAAGATGGCTGACATAAAAGCTAAAGCCGATGACGGAAAAAGATACCGCGGTTTTAATGACTGTCCACAAAGCGAGGCGCCAGAGTTCTGGGCCGAAGTAAAAGCGGATAAAGTCGCGGGCGGTTCGAAGCCGATTCGCAGGAGGGGCCATAAGTCACCTTCTTTGTCTCCTTACTTAGGCACCCGTGAATAGATATTATAGCATATTAATAAAGAAGGCTTAAGGCTGAACTCTTATGGCTAAGGCAGCTAGCAAAGGATTATTATTCTGCTAATGAGCTGCATTCATGCTGGAGAATTATAAGGATATTGGGCTTAAAATCTTCATCTTCATCCAGCATTATTATTTCAAGCTTACGTTAGTTTTAAGCTAAACTAAAACTTAGCTTTTCCTGATTCTTGTAATTAATTTATTCTTGTCATAGCATATATGCAGTGTTACTGCATAAAAGAAAAAGTCTTTTAAAGAATCCAAGGAAAGAAAGGCAATAAGATTTTATTGATGCATCTAATGAAAATAGATTTTTATTATTGGGGAAATATTTGTCCTATAGCTGGAGAAATTATAAATTTAATGAGTGAGTATAAAGACAGAATCGAGATTCAGATATCCGATATTTCTGATGATATCGAAACTTGTAAGATTAACAAGATCTTTTTCCCATTTCTAACTGTACTTAATGATAGAGATAGATATTATGCGCCGATAAATAGACAGTTCATGGAAGACCTCGTCTCGGGCATAGTTCC
>JAUNVR010000011.1:0-18366 GCA_030537595.1 Eubacteriales bacterium | reverse complement strand
ATTCCAAAATCTTCGCAGCAATTAATACTCATAATGGGATAGTATTTTCGTATTTACCATGCCCCTTAGCACCCAGAAACATTCCGTTCCGTGAAAATATCCTCTCTTAGCCACGGTAATTTGACATTTCGGACAGCGCAAATGACCCTTCTCATTTTCGATATCCATTACAGATTCTAGGATGCGTGGGAATTGGGTTTTAATCAGATTGCCTTTGCCGCCCTTTTGGTAAATAAGGAGGGGTGTTTTGCAATGGGCACAGGACACTTGAAGAGGGTAGGTGTTTTTGATTTTTTTCTTATAAAATTTATATTTCAAAATAATCCCCAGCTTTCACTGATTAAATATTGCTATCCCTCTTAGATTATCATGCGATAGAAGGAAGTTTAAATTGGGCAAGATTTTAGCAGACTCTACTAGCTTTCGACTACCTAAAAGCTAATTAGCCAGGGCTTTTCAATTTTCAAAAAGCTGCCACCTCCTACCCCTTTAGAAGATCATTCATAAATGAAGGGATGGGAGGTGGGAAGCTTTAAATTTCTACCTAGGGCTTTAGGCCCCAGCGTTTTCCTGGTAATAGGCGGCCTGGGCATTCCAGAGTTCAAAGTAGCGCCCATTGGGGTCTTGTATGAGTTCCTCATGGGTTCCACTTTGCACAATTTGACCCTCGTCAAAAACCAAGATCTCATCACAGAAGCGGCAGCTTGAGAGACGGTGTGAAATGTAGATTGTGGTGCGATCTTCGACGATCTCCTGGAAGTGCTTATAGATTTCAAATTCGGAGACTGGATCTAGGGCAGCTGTCGGCTCATCGAGGATCATGAAGGGCGCGTTCTTATAAAGGGCTCTGGCTAAAGCAATCTTTTGCGCTTCGCCCCCTGAGATCTGGTAGCCGTCTTCTTCGTAATCGGTGTAGAGGCAAGTTTCGATGCCCTTTGGCATGGTCTCTAGCATCTCGCCAAAGCCGACCTTTTCTAAGCAAGCCTTGACTTTTCCTGCGTCATAATCTGTGGAACAGGCGACATTTTGGGCGATGCTTAAAGAAAAGAGCTTGAAGTCTTGGAAGACGACAGAGAAGAGTTCAAGGTACTCGTTATAGTCGAACTTCTTGACATCTATGCCGTTCAACTTGATCCTGCCCTGATCGGGATCGTAGAGCCTCGTCAGTAGCTTGATCATCGTCGTCTTACCCGATCCGTTGAGGCCGACAACTGCATACTTCTTAGCAATTTGCAAATCTATGTTGATATCTTTTAAGACTTGTTTCTCGGTTGAGGGATAGGAGAAGGAGACTTTTTCTGCACAGAGATTGTAGGCACGATCCAGGCGTTTCTCTACCGGCAGACTACCCTCGCGTTTGCCCTCATTTAGATTCATGAATTCTAGGTATTCGGAAAAATATGTCCAGTTTAGCTTCAGATCGGTGCGTGCGACTAGTGCGTTACGTAGGCCCTCGCTAACCAAAGTGATGGTACCCGCAAAGAGTAGAATATCGCCAGCAGGGAGCTTTAGCACATATGCTTTAAACGCGATATAGGCATATATGAGGAAGGTATTGCAACCCAGCAATAGTTCTTGATAACTCGGGTATTTACCTAGTTGCTTGAAGATCGTCATGATGAATTCGTGACTGCCTTTATACAGCCATTTTGCGACATCTTGGACAAAGCCAGAGGTATACAGACGAACGTCTTTTGCGCCCTCTGGTGTGGAGCCATAGCGCATGACGTAGTAGCCGAATACCAAATTTATTCTGTTGAGATCCCCTGCGACGATTTCTTGGGCTGCTTTGATGTTAAGGTTGTTCAGCAGAGTGTTGAAGGCAGCGAATAAAAGGATGCCTGTAAATAGAGCGACTGTGAGTACAGGGTTGCTAATTGGACCAGTAGAGAGTGGCATGAGGAAGATAGGGAAGCTCAGGCCAATACCCAGAATGATATTGAAGAAGGCCCCAGTCACGCTCTCCACCTGTTCAGCTAGCGAGGTGACGCCGATATTTGAGATGTATTTCTTCTGCTCAATTTCTTCTAAGCCAGTTAGAAAACTCTCATCTTCAAGGAAGGCGAGGTCGAGCTCCATCAGTTTGCGGCTTTTGCCCTGTGCTGCTCGACGCTCGATTCTACGTCTACGGATATCCACCTGGAGTTTGAGATACGCCTGGAGATTATAGAGCAGGAAGGTAGTTCCAAGGAGGGCGGCTAGGAGGATATAGATATTATTTTGGGTATCGCCTGCGACTAGAGCATTTAAAAGAATGCGGGAGAGGGTGAGGACCACTAGTGGCGTCACGGCGCTGATGAGACTTGTCAGGCTCATCCAGATTATGTAGTGGGGGTCAAGGCTCTTTAAATAGGCCAGCATCTTAAGCAAGTTCTTCATCTGCTTCAACTCCTTCTTTATAGTAGTGGGCTTGCATCTCATAAATACGGCGATATTCTTGTCCAGCATCCATCAATTCCTGGTGGGTGCCAAGCTCTCTTATTTCACCGTCTTCAAGGAAGATAATTCGCGAGCAAAAGCGGGTCGAGGCAAGGCGGTGTGAGATAAATAGCGAGGTCTTGCCTCGGATCATATCGAAGTAGTTTTCGTAAATGTTGCGCTCGGCAATGGGGTCTAGGGCAGCGGTGGGTTCATCGAGAATATTAATCGGAGAGTTGCGATACAGGGCGCGTGCCAGACATAGACGTTGGATTTCACCGCCAGATAAGTTGATGCCATTGGGGTTCAAGCTCTTCATGAGCATGCTGTTTGCACCTTCTGGTAGATCCTTTATCTTACCGATGATGTTGGCTTCTTTGATCACCCGTTCGACACCTTCGGGGTCCTCTTTGTCTTTCTCACAGGTGATGAAGTCACTAATGCTTTCAGGGATTGGCAGACAGTCTTGGAAGACTGTTGCGAAGAGCTTATAGCGCTCGTAGATATTTAAGCTTTCGAGATCCACGCCGCCGACCAAGATGCGGCCTCTTGTAGGATGGAGGAGCCCGATCAAGAGGCTGCAAAGAGTGGTCTTGCCGGCGCCGTTTAAGCCAACTATGGCCAGTGACTCACCGTCTTCAATTTTCAGAGTCAAATTCTTGATGACCCAAGGTCCATCTTCGGTGTAACGGAAGGAGACGTCATCAAAGAAAATTTCATGCGTTGTGGGTAAGCTCGCTCCTTGATCTCTGATCAGTCCATCATCTACGGACAAGAAGGCGCGGACCTCGTTGATATCTGGTGATGCTCTCTGGAAGCGGTTGAGACTCTCGAAGAAGTCACCAGTTAAGCTGGCAAAAGATCTGACTATACCTAGCATGAAGACGAAGGTGCCAATTGTGATCTCGCCACTCACGAATAGCCTGATTAGATAAAAATAGGCTAAGGCGTCACGTAAAACTGCAAAAAGCAGGTTCAAGAGGTTTCCCAGATAATCTCGGAAACGGTCTTTCTTCTCCCAGAAGAAGAGCTCTTTCTCGAGTGCCTCGTAGACATTGGGAAACCAGTTCTGCATCTTATAGACTCTGAGATCTTTAGCGTAATCTGGTCCAGTTGTCTTCTTCTGAATGTAGTCGGTCTTGCGACGGGGAGCGGCCGTTTCCTCTAGGACACGCTCATGAAAGCCGGCATTTAAATAGCCGTAAGCAAAGTGTAGAAGTGCTGTACCTATGATGAATATCAGTAGCAGGTAGTGAATATGAATCAGAATTCCGCTAAATAAGACAAGGGAAAAGAGAGCACCCAGGAAATTTAACATGCTGAGGCCGAAGAGTTTGCCAACTGGTGAACTCGGTTCGGCGGCTTGATTTAGCGCCCGGAACATCTTGTCGGTGCCTTCTTTCGAAGTTATATATTGGTAATCTAGCTTCGTCAAATTATTGGTTGTTTCCGCTAGAAAATAAAAACGCTGGCTCTCACTGCGCGACTGAACTGAAACCTCTAGGCGCGCAATGATAAACTTACTGAAGGCGAGAATGGCGACAAAGAGAAATAAGCGACCGAGATATTTTCCAATGCTATCTAAGGCGAGCCCGTCAATCATGAGTTTAGGAAGATAGCTGTTCAGCAGCGGGGTAATGACATTGAAAATGGCGGTCAGGAATAAAAATAGAAAATACACCTTATCTGTTCTTAAAATCCTCCCCAATAAAAAGAATATATTGTTGAGAACAGAAAACTCAGACTTCTGCTTTTGGCTTTTGTCAGAAATGCTTCTTGTGACAGCTTTCATAAATAAGTTCCTTTCAGCGAGTTAAGCCCAGTATAGGAGATATATTTCGCTTTGCGGAACTTTTGAGATTAACGGTTTGTTATTTGGGACGAACGGTTATTTTCTGGACAACGCTTCAAACCAATCATCAGGAAAACCTATGTGTTGAAGTTCAATATAATCATCATAGTCATTAACAAGATACTTTAGTTTTAGCAATAGCCTGTTCCATTCGTCTTTTTCAGGATATAAATAGGAAAGCATAATAAATTGTGAATATAAAGTTCCATCGGTTTCATATTTAAATCTCTTATCTCTTTTGGGGATAGATTTAAAATTCCAAAAGTAAAGTCTACTGAAATGTGCACATTTGTTTCTCAATTCGGTAAGAACTCTGAGCCAGGACATCAATTGTTTATAACCAGTATTGAAGTATGTACTAGCTATAAATTTTTGATCGCTTATTTGGAGATCGGCATAAAAGAATGACACAGCGCCTAAATTAAAAAACTCAATAATTACCCAAATAGGAAATCGACCGTCGTATTTTTTGTTGTGGTGTATTACAACTGGAGTCTTTCTATTTTCGTGTTTAAATCTTTCTATGTTAGCTAAAAGTTTTTGGTGCTTGTGTTTTTCATTGAAGATGGATTCATCCATATATCCTTCGGGTCCGTATTCATGACCAATATGATATGCTAATTTTGTTTTAACGTCTGTTTCTATCGCATCGATAACTTTAAGAAGCCAGATCCTTAAGTCTGAATCAAACTGATATATCTTAATAATACTCTCGATATCGGTAGGGAATATCTTCTGGTTTTGAAAAGGTAAAAAATAAGCGGAAAATCGATAGTAATTTACCCTTGACAGAAAATTAGCTAGTAAGCCATCTTCCTTCTCGGAATAACCTCGAGATTTTATAATTGCGGCTTGCTCTTCAAAGGAAGTTGCACGTTTTAAATCCATTAATGGGCTAAATTACTCCTAAAAAATTGTCTCCCCTGGGACACTTCGAATTCGAGAGGTGCGGGGAGTCCTGTTACGTATAGAATAACAAATTGCCATGGTTCGTCAAGATTTCTTGGAAAAAGTATTATTTGCGGTTATTTTCTGGATATGGTAGCAAAATTTCGGTGGCGAAGACGCCATCCTCGTCGGCTCGTTTAAGATAACCGCCATAGCGCTTTACCATGCGATCGATACGCAGGAGGCCAAAACCGTGGTTTGGATCGCCCTTGTGAGAGCGGTAGATGTTTCCCACGCGAGCTCTTTTACCCTGATAACTGTTGGCAACATAGAAGTAGACTTGCTGCTTCATTTCATGGAAGTAGATGCGAATGAAGCGATCTTCGGGCTTCTCAAGTTCAGCCGCGCTTTCAATGGCGTTATCCAAAAGATTGCCGATAATCACACAGAGGACGAGGTCGGGGAAGGGTAGAGATTTTGGCAAAACTGCCTCGGCACTGACCTGAATATCCTTTTCCCTGGCAAATTGGATCTTGGCGTTCAGTAAGGCATCGATCAGGAGGTGCTGACTCCGTAGCCCCGCGTCAATAGTCTCGAGGTCTTCGGATAAGTCGTCGAGGTAGCCTTGAAGCTTATCGATTTGGCCGAGTTCAGCGTAGGCGCGAAGGATCTGGAAATGATTTTTTAAATCATGTTTCCAAGAGCGAATTTGACGATAACTGGCATCTAACTCTTGGCTATGTTGTTCTAAAATTTTAGCCATTCTTGCTTCAAAGCGACGCTCGGCAAGGCGAAGTATGAGCTTGTGGAATAGCCAGAGGAGAAGAGCTGCCAGGAGCAGTGTAAATAGCAAGAAAAGAGGCTGTTTAAATTGCAGCCAAGTGCAAGTAAGCATTAAATACTCGCCCCCTTTTTATGCTGGCGGATGAAGGCATCGTTTACCTCCGTAAGCTTGCGACGACTGATTGGAATCCGCTCGCCTGAGCTTAAAATTAGCTCACGACCGACAATCTGCTCAACCTCCTTGAGGTTTACCAGATAGCTTCGATGACAGATTAGAAAGGAGTCTCCGAGCTCGTTTTTAAAGTCCTGAAGTGCGGCGCGGGTGAGTAAAATACGCTGATTTTTAAGATGCAGCGAGAGGAAATTGCGCTCACTTTCCAAATAAAGTATTTCGTCTACCTGAACCTTAAGGTAAGCATCATCAGTTTTGACGAGGATGCTCGCAGGCATTGTTTTGCGCTTTTCTATAAAGCGGTCAAGACAGCGAGCAAGCTCAGCTTCTTTAACGGGCTTTAAGAGATAGTGAAGGGCTTCTAGCTCATAGCCCTCCTGAATGTAATCTACGATTCCAGTGATAAATATGAGCGCTAGATTCTGATCTTTTTCGCGGAGGCTGCGGGCTAATTCTACTCCGCTTTTACCTGGCATTTGAATGTCTAAAAGAGCGCAGTCGACACGTTTGTCTTGGCTATAATCAAAGTCAAAAGCCTCGGCCGTGGGATATTCGCGGATGACAAGCTCTTCGCCGTGGCTCTTAGCCCATGCTTCAAGGTAGCGGCGCAGGAGTTGGCGTTCCGAATCATGATCTTCCACAATTGCAAAGTAGAGCAAGTCAAACATCCTTTCTATGGCAGTTTTAATCATAGCAAAAGAATAGGAAATTAGAAAAAAGAATTGCTCTCGCTTTAAAAGTTTTGAATTTAGTCTAGATTAGCGCGACTCATTGAAGTCTTGCGCAGCTGAGATTAATATGTTATAACGAAGTCGGGAATGAAGTCTCCCGAGGATATACCTAAACCGCTAACTAAGCTGATGACTTCTGCAGACCAGGTGATGGCCCGCAGAAATCGTCAGTTTTTTGCATTTGGTGGCCAAGTAAAGCGGCAGTTTATTCTGCTGAAAGGAGGCTTTTATGATCTATTCCACAGAAATCAAAGCAATGTGCCCTGTGGCCCAAGGTGCAAATCATGGGCCTGCGCCAATCCCGGAGGAGGGAAATTGGGTTCAGGCAAGAGAGATCACGGATATCTCAGGCTTAACCCATGGCGTTGGTTGGTGTGCCCCACAGCAAGGAGCATGTAAGTTAACTCTCAACATCAAATCCGGAATAATTGAAGAGGCTTTAATCGAGACCATCGGTTGCTCAGGCATGACTCACTCTGCGGCAATGGCAGCTGAGATTTTGCCCGGTAAAACAATTCTCGAAGCTTTGAATACGGACCTCGTATGCGACGCAATTAATGTGGCGATGCGAGAGCTATTTTTGCAGATTGTCTACGGGCGTAGTCAGAGTGCCTTTTCTGAGGGTGGCCTAGCAGTTGGTTCTGCCCTTGAAGACCTCGGAAAAAACCTGCGTAGCCAGGTTGGCACAATGTATTCCAGTAAAGCAAAGGGGCCACGTTACCTCGAGTTGACTGAGGGCTACGTGACTCGACTCGGCCTTAATGAGGACGATGAAATTATCGGTTATGAGTTTTTAAACTTAGGCAAGCTGGCCTCCGCTATTCGCAGAGGTGAAGATCCTAAAGCGGCGCTTGAGGCGGCTACGGGCTGCTACGGTCAGTATGCTGATGCGGTCAAATATCTTGATCCGAGAGCAGAATAGGGGGCATAAAGATGACTAAATTTGAAAGCTATGAGCGGCGCATTGGCCGGATTAATCAAGAGTTGGAAGCGGCAGGTATCACCAATCTGGAAGCGAGTCTAGAGCTTTGTAAAGCTTATGGAATTGACTCCTACCAGCTAGTTAGAGAGATTCAAGCAATTGCTTTTGATGACGCTTGTTGGGCCTATACAGTTGGAGCAGCACTGGCGATAAAAGCTAAATCTACTCAGGCTTCAGCAGCGGCACAGATGATAGGCCGAGGTTTACAGTCATTTTGCTTGCCCGGCTCGGTTGCGGAGGAGCGTAAGGTGGGTTTAGGTCACGGCAATTTAGCCGCGATGCTCCTCAGCGAGGATTGTGAGTGCTTTGCCTTTTTGGCAGGGCATGAGTCTTTTGCAGCTGCAGAAGGGGCAATCGGAATTGCCGAAAGTGCAAATCAGGCTAGAGTGAAGCCTTTGCGGGTAATTTTAAACGGTCTGGGCAAGGATGCTGCACAGATAATTTCACGGATTAATGGTTTCACTTACGTGCAAACAGCATTTGATTACAAGAGTTCTGAGTTAAAAATTATCAGAGAAATCCCCTATTCCAAAGGGGCGAGAGCCGCCGTGCGCTGTTATGGGGTTGATGACGTGAGAGAGGGCGTTGCTGTGATGCATTTGGAAGATGTAGATGTGTCCATTACCGGTAACTCTACGAACCCGACCCGTTTTCAACACCCGGTTGCTGGAACTTATAAAAAAGAGCGCCTCGAAGCTGGTAAAAAATACTTCTCTGTAGCCTCCGGCGGCGGTACTGGAAGAACCCTCCATCCTGACAATATGGCTGCGGGTCCAGCATCATACGGCATGACCGACACTCTCGGCAGAATGCACTCAGATGCTCAGTTTGCTGGTTCCAGTTCAGTTCCGGCTCATGTTGAGATGATGGGATTTATCGGGATGGGCAATAATCCTATGGTCGGCGCAACTGTCGCATTGGCTGTTGCAGTTGCTGAGGCGGTGAAAAGGAAAGCCTAAATGAGCTAGGACTAAACTGCTTAAACTTGGCTGAGAGTGTCCAAGATTTGCTCTAAAGGCCAGGATTTTAGCGCTTAGCAGAATTAAGCGAAGAGAAAGGAAGCTTAAAATGTTGAAGTTATTATTGCCGATTGATGGCAGCGAAAGGAGTAAGAGATCTGTCGACTGGGTCAAAGCCAGATATGCACCGGAAGATGTTGAAATCACGCTCTTACTGATTCGTGAAGATTTAGAAGAACAACGCTCGAGAGAGCAGTTTGACTTGGCCAAAGCCGAGCTCTTGCCACTGCTTAATGAGATTGCAGCAAGCTTGCCTGAATTTAAAGTCAAGCCTGAAGTCCGCTTCGGTCGGGCAGGTGAAGAGATTCTGAACTATGCTAAGGCGGAGAATATCGATACGATTGTGATGACAAAATCGACCAAAGAAGCCTGGGTTCGCTTTATCGGTTCGGTCACTACTCACGTGGTAAAATATGCCAGCTGCATTGTTGTGATAGTGCCTGAGAACAAAACGAAACACGAGTGTACAATTGCGGATTAATCTTTCTGCACTTTGAATGTGCTAAGATTTTCGCTTTGATAAAAAGATGAGAAAAAATTTGATAATAATAGGGGTATAAGTAATGTTAACTAGTCTTGCGCTAATTTTTATCTTTGGCTTGATTTTAGGCTGGGTCTTTTCCCGCCTCCGCCTCCCGAGCCTACTCGGCATGTTGATTACGGGTATTTTACTCGGTCCATACGTCCTCAATCTCCTAGATGACTCAATTCTGAACATCTCTCCAGATTTAAGACAGCTGGCTTTAATTATAATTTTGGCCAGGGCTGGTCTATCTTTGGATATTGAAGATTTGAAGCGAGTTGGCCGGCCCGCTATCCTCATGTGCTTCTTGCCAGCCTGCATAGAAATTATCGGGATGCTTTTAATCGCTCCACGACTTCTGGGTATCTCTCTGCTCGATGCAGCAATTATGGGCTCAGTAGTTGCGGCAGTTTCACCCGCCGTAGTTGTGCCAAAGATGCTACATCTGATGGAAAATGGCTATGGGACGGATAAAAGCATACCGCAGTTAATTATGGCGGGAGCTTCGGTCGATGATGTATTTGTCATTGTTCTCTTTACCTCATTTACCGCATTGGCTCAGGGCGGCAAAATCAGCGCAGGAACCTTTGCGCAAATTCCCATTTCGATAGTGACCGGAATTATCGGCGGCGTCCTGATTGGCCTGCTCTTTGCTGAGGCCTACCGCCGGATCCATGTCCGAGATTCAATTAAAGTTGTGGTCCTTCTTAGTATTTCCTTCCTCTTAGTAGCTGTCGAAGCTAAATTTAAAGGCAGCTTCCCCTTCTCCGGGCTTTTAGCTGTCATGAGCTGTGGCATTGCTGTCAACCGGAGGCGGCCGGAGCTGGCCGCTCGACTCTCGCAGAAGTTCTCGAAACTTTGGGTCGCCGCAGAGATTATCCTCTTCGTATTAGTTGGTGCAACAGTTGATATTAAGTATGCTCTAGCCGCTGGACTCTCAGCAGTTATCGTAATCTTCTTAGTGCTCCTCTTTAGGATGTTTGGTGTCTTCCTCTGCCTTTTAAAAACAGAGCTCAATACAAAGGAAAGAATCTTCTGCCTCTTTGCCTATATGCCAAAAGCTACAGTCCAAGCTGCGATTGGCTCGATTCCTTTAACCATGGGTTTGGCCTGCGGTAAGGTCGTACTCACTGTTGCCGTCTTGGCAATCTTAATTACAGCACCCTTAGGTGCCTTTTTGGTCGATTTAAGCTATAAGAAATTATTAAAGCATAGCCACAGTTAAACTTAAAAAAGTCGAGCGCTTAAAAGCTAAAAACTCACTAAGACGGGGGTGACTTGGTTCTACCCTCGTCTTTTTATGCTGAAAAAGCCACAAGTTTAGCCCCAGCGACAAATATCTAGTCTTAAATGTATGTATACTATAACTGTAATTACTTCGAAAAATAAATAAAATCATCCGAGGTAATTAAAAGGAGGCCCCATGAAACAGACCAAAGTAATTCTCAGCCTGATCCTGAGCCTCATTCTCTTGCTCTCGATCCCCGCCATTGGCGCTACGGCAGAAGAGCCAGAAGCCAATATTAAAGAGCTAATCATTCTCCATACGAACGACACTCATGGACGAGTGGTCGGTGACTCAGTTCCGGGTCCAGATGGACTACCACGTGAAGCTGGAATAATCGGTTTTGCCCGTTATAAAACAATGATCGACGCCATCAAAAAAGCGAACGATGATCGAGTTTTAGTTTTAGATGCTGGCGATACAATCCACGGGACAAACTTTGCCACCTTATCTAAAGGTCAAAGTGTGATCCGCGTTATGAACGAGGTCGGCATCGATGCAATGGTTGCCGGCAACCACGAGTACAACTACGGGATGAAGGAATTGGATGATGCGATTAAAGAGGCTAATTTCCCAGTTCTAGCAGCCAATATTGTAGATGAAAAGAGTGGCGAAAAGCCTTTGCAAAGCCATGAGATTTTCGAAATCGACGGTTTGAAAATTGGCGTGTTTGGCATTGCCACCCCAGAGACCAAGGTCAAATCCTCACCCCCAAATACTGAGGGGCTGGATTTTGTCGACCCGGTTAAGGTAGCCGCCGAGGAAGTCGAAGCGCTGAAAAAAGAAGGCTGTCATGCAATAATCATGCTCTGTCACCTGGGCATTGATTTAGAATCAGTAGACACATCGCGTAAGGTTCTCGAAGAAGTCGAGGGAATTGACCTAGCTGTCGATGGGCATAGCCACACCCTGATTGAATCAGGTGAAGAGCTTGGATCTGCGCTGCTCGTCCAAGCCGGCGAAATGTTCGGCCATGTTGGCTTGGTGCGACTCAAATTTGAAGATGATAAATTAGTCGAGAAAGAAGCACAGACCATAGATTTCAAGTCGGCGGCGCAATATCAGGAAGACCCCGATATTCTCGAGTACATTGCAAGTATTGAAAAAGAAAATGAGCGTTATACAAAGCTGGAAGTTGGGAAGACTGCTGTTCACCTAGATGGTGAGAGGGAAGACGTCAGAACTTCTGAAACGAACCTCAGCAATCTCATCGTTGACGCGATACTCTGGGCGACTGAGGCCGATTGCGCAATTAGTAACGGCGGCAACGTCCGCGCCTCAATCCCTGAAGGCATGATTACCATGGGTGACTTACTCACTGTTATGCCCTTCGAGAACACAATCATCGTCATCGAAGTAAGCGGCAAGGACATTAAGGATGCCTTAAAATTCGGTGCTGATGCCTACCCGGGCACGGCTGGTAAGTTCCCGAATGTAGCTAATTTGACCTATGAGATTGTCAAAGTGGATAAGGATAAGTATGAGGTTCAGAACATCCTCTATCAGGGCAAGGAATTAGATGACGAGAAGATTTACAAGCTCGCCACGAACGACTTTTTAGCCATCGGTGGTGATGGATATACAATGTTTGAGGACAAACCACAAGTCCTCTTACAGGGCTTAATGGTCGATATTGTCCGCGACTATATAGAGTATCTAATAGCTGATGGTGAGGACTTCGAATACGAGACAGACGGCCGAATCAAGGTTGTTGAAGACTAGTTAGTAGTCCAAAAAGCTTTCAAGAAAAGATGATTTTAGCGAAAGCTGGCCCAGCGTAAATGCTGGGCCTTTCCTCTGCCACAAGCTATGCCTAAAAAAAGCCAAGCTCTAAGTAGCGCAAATCAGCTGAATGGACTAGAATGGTTAGTCTCGGATATTGGCAGTTATTGCCAGAATAAAGAAAGTACAGGGTAGGAAATTATGGAGCAAGTTAAGCAGAAGAAAGAACGCGCATTGGTAAATCCCGACCGCCTAGGCCAAGATCCGGTCAAATCGCTGATTAAAGAACTAGCAATGCCGGCAATAGTAGCCCAGTTGATTAACCTTCTTTATAATATTGTAGACCGGATTTATATTGGGCGAATTCCAGAAACAGGATCCCTGGCCCTCAGTGGTTTGGGCATTGCAGCTCCAATTATTCTAACTCTTTCAGCATTTTCAGCCTTTGCTTCCTTTGGAGGGGCGCCTTTGGCCTCGATTAGTCTTGGGGCAGGAGATGAAAAGCGCGCCGAAAGGCTGCTCCAAACAAATGCAGGTTATAGTTTACTACTCGGAGTTCTTTTAACTGTTCTTACGACCATTTACTTAGAACCCTTGCTTTATTTTTTCGGTGCTCAGGAGAGTAATTTACCCTACGCAGCGAGTTATCTACGAATTTATTTAATCGGTACGACCTTTGTTCTCGGAACCTTGGCACTAAACAGTTTTATTAGCGCACAGGGGGCTTCTAGGGTCGCTATGCGAACGGTGCTGATTGGGGCGATTGCAAATATTATTCTCGATCCAATCTTTATTTTTACCTTAAAGCTCGGTGTGCGTGGAGCCGCATATGCGACAGTATTGTCTCAAGCCTTAAGCTTTATCACAGTGTTGTACTTTCTCCTATCTAAAGATACAAAGTTGCGACTAACCGGTCTGCGACTGGATTTGAAATTGTTTTTCGAAAGCACAAAGTTAGGCATTTCGGGCTTTACTATGATTGCAACACAATCGGCAGTTGCGACCGTCTTTAATCGCTTATTATCGGTTCACGGCGGTGAACTACATGTTGCTACTATGGTTATACTGCAAAGCATAATTCAAATGCTGTTCATTCCTATGAATGGCTATATTGGGGGTGTTCAACCGCTCCTAAGTTATAATTATGGCGCCGGTAATCTGCAGCGAGTTAAAGAGATTTTGCAGCGCTCGTTAATCTTACTTTGTAGTTTCAGCTTTATCAGCGCAGTAACAGTTGCCTTATTACCTGGATTATTCGCCTGGGTCTTTACTAATGATCCAGAACTAGCTAGTCTGGTGCGTCAATATCTCCCGACCTTTATAATTGGGATGTCGATTTTTGGTTTACAGGAGACGGCGCAGATGTACTTTGTCGGAACTAACCAGGCTCTGCGCTCGATGTTCTTAGCGACCTTGAGAAAGATTATAATTTTGATTCCACTCTGCTATATTCTCTCTGCCCGTTACTCGGTCTACGGGGTCTACTTATCTGAAGCGATAGCAGATGCCTCTTCGGCCAGTATTGCAGGTCTGATGTTCTTTTCACAGTATCGGAAATTTAAAGACTTGCCAGATCTTGAGCTGAAGACAGAGTAGTATTTTTATGCCTTGCGAATTGGAAAAAGCAGAGTAAGATTTATCTAAATCTTAATAATTATTTAAAGCCAAGGACCGCCTAGCAATGCTTAATCTGCTAAGATAGGGCTAAGCTAAGGAGGATAGTAAGATGAAAAAGCTAGCAATGCTTTTAGGCATGATTTTTCTGCTTTCAATTCTGACAGCCTGTAATTTAGATGATCTATTAAAGGAAGCTGAGCCGCAAAGCTCAGATAGTGAAAGTTCTGAGTTTAATACAATTGATGAATCCGTGAACGAAGCTGAAGAAAACTCAGATTCTAGTACTTTTGAGCATAGCCAAGAGGCAAGAGATGACGAGCTGAAAAGAGAAGTGGAAGGTCTAGAAAAAGGCTTGAAGCTTTATTTAGACCATCTTCAAGATAAGAATATGCCTCTGGGCCTAGCCTATATTTACCCGGATTCTGAGGATAAGTTAAAAAGTATCTATCAGGAGATATGGGCAGAACGAATAGCGCTTAAAGACTCTGGCGAAGCCGCTGAGAAAGATTCTTTCTTCTTATTGGGAGGTGAGTATTTAGAAAGTGTAAATGAGGGAAGCCTTTGCTTGGATCAGCGGGAAATGATTTTTAGTCGTGGCGATTTTACTGTTGGCAATTATCATGGTGAAAATCTAATCTATATTGAACTTATAGATTCTGGCGAGCCAGTTGATGGGGGCGGTATTTTGATCTCAGCTAGCTCCGAGCTAGGACAAAAGTTGAACTCTATTTTGGACTTTTTCATAAGTAGTATTTTCATAGACCCAGAGAGCGATTATATGGGTGTAGAGCAAGATGAGGCTTTTTTTGAAGCTTTAAAAAGAACTGAAGAAAAAGTGGAATTAGAGGAATCTTATAATTTGGCCGAGGATCCTGATTTTTCAATTGAGATTGAGCCGATTGCTGGAAGTGAAGTTATTTTTACAATTAAGAATAAGACTGCATGGACAGCTAATCTAAACGGTGATTTTAAGCTTCAACTGCTGGAGGCTGGTACCTGGGTTGATCAAAAGCTGGATTTCAAGGAGGATTTGTGGCTCGAGATTAGACCTATCTACGAAGCTCGCTTTAGCTTGAAACAGCCGGCCGGTGGTCTGCCTAGTGGAGAATACCAAGTTCCCTTTGAAATTATTATGGAGGGTAGAAAATTCACCCTCGAGGCAAATTTTACGATTGAATAGTATCGATTAAATTGAGGCATAAATTAGCTGGACCAGTATTTACAACCTAATTATTATTAATACTTTTGACTTTTATTTCGTAAAGTGCTAGAGTCTATGGCAATTATCTTAAAGATATTTGCTGGCTTTTTGACCTGGTTTAAAGGGCTAGCTTAGAAGAAGTTGATTCTGGGAAGAGGTGTTGAATGCATACAGTTAAGCATGAAAATGTGATTTACAAATTTGAGCCGGAGATGGAGCCCGTCCTCGAGGTCGAATCGGGTGCGATAGTGCATTTCGAGTCAAATGACTGCTTCTTCCAGCAGCTGAAATCTAATGAGGATGTCATTAATGAAATTGACTTTGATCGGGTGAACCCTGCGACTGGCCCTGTATCCGTGAAGGGTGCTGAGCCAGGCGATCTTTTAAAGGTCGAGATTCTGGCTATTGATTTAGCTGATGAAGGGGTGAGTGTTTGCATGCCTGGTCACGGGGCACTCCCTGATGAGGTCAGGGAATCTACTGTGCGAGTAATCCCGGTTAAAGACGGCTATGCTGACTATCTAGGGCTTAAATTACCTTTGGCACCAATGATTGGGGTAATTGGGGTTGCACCTTCTGATGAGGAGGGGAGCTTCCCGACTGCGACGCCTTGGCGGCACGGTGGGAATATGGATACGCGCGACATTCGTAAGGGGAGAACTATTTACTTCCCAGTAGCGCAAGCTGGAGCACTCTTTGCACTCGGTGACTGTCATGCCTTGATGGGAGATGGCGAAGTTTCTGTCTCGGGCTTGGAGATACCAGCTGATGTTTTAGTCAGGCTCTCAGTGTTGAAGGGCATAAGCGCGCCCTGGCCGATTCTCGAAACTGAAAGTGAAACCATGGTGATTGCCTCGGGCAAGGATTTAGAAGAGGCTGTAAGGCATGCGAACTCCGCCGTTGTTGGAGTATTAAGTCGGGCCCTTCAAGTGCAATGGGAAGAGGCCTATATCCTGGCCAGCTTAGCGGTGGATACACGCATTTCACAGGTGGTGGATCCAACGATGACAGTTCGTGCTGCAGTTTCGAAAGAGATTATCTCGACTGAAGTATTCTTAGAAAATTTGAAAAAATAGGTATTACCAAGTGGGGGTAAGACCTTTGTTCTAATCAAGGAAAAGGCTGCAAGATAGCTTGCAGCCTTTTCAATTCCACTCTTTAGGCCCTTAATCCTATTTTAGTTTAAGCAAAAAAAGAGTATCTCCGAAGAGATACTCTTAAAATGTTGTATTCAATATTTAACTAAGCAATACAAACGTTTGTGGCGCGAAGCCTTTGGCTGTCCTTAGGATCAGCTTCAGTGTCATAAGTGACTTGTTGGCCTTCTGCTAAAGACTTAAAGCCGTTGCCTGAAATTGCTGAGAAATGTACAAAAACATCTTCTCCACCGTCGTCGTTTGAGATAAATCCAAATCCCTTGCTGTCATTAAACCATTTTACTGTACCGTTATTCATTAACCAGTACCTCCTAAAAATATTGCTTCAAAATGGTCTAACAAAAACCGCCGATTCGAGTCTTATGTTTGTGACTCTTAGCCGGCGGGTAATAATCAACACATTCAGAATACGCTCTTAGAGTACAGCTCTGCTTTAGAAATAGCAAGCTTTTAATTCTGTTGTCTTTCTGTGGTCATTTTGCGCGGCGTAAATCATGCCTAGGCAGGAGTTAGATTTTCGCGAATTTAACAGCGAGGCATGCAGTGTGGACATTAGTTGCAAAACGTATGTCAAGAAAGACGAGCACGATTAGTAATTAGATGTAAAATATAATCACTTACTCAAATTGGAAAATCATAGTAGCGGAGGTTTCTATGCTGTACAGACATGCTTTAGTCGAGGATATCCCGGAAATTTTAGAGCTGCAAAAGAAGTACCATGTTCTGACTATTAGTGAGGAAGACAAGGCCGATGGCTTTGTAACCACTCTTTTTACACCAGAGCAATTTAAAGAGTTAATCGAAGTCGAAGATGGCATTACTTTGGCCGTTGATGAAGCTAGAGAGAATAAGATTGTTGCGTATGCCATGGCTGCTTCTTGGGAATATTGGTCTGCTTGGCCGCTTTTTGAGTACATGATTGAAGATTTAGCTAATACGACCTATTGCGGAGAGCAAATGAGTACCAAGAATTCATACCAGTATGGGCCAATTGCAATTGATAAAGAGTATCGAGGCAAGGGAGTGATGAAAGAGCTCTTTGATTATTCTTTGGCCTCGATGGCTGAGCGCTACCCCTATATGCTGACCTTTGTGAATCAGATCAATCCGCGAAGCTATGAAGCGCATACCCGGAAGGCTGGCTGCGATGTGATCAAAACATTTGAGTTCAATAATAATCAGTATTGGGAGCTGGGCAAAGCGACGCGAGCAGTCGAGCAGGCTAAGTAGCTAGCTTTTAGAATGGGATGATTTAGTGGACAGAATAGTAAATATCCGGTAGAGTGGTTCGCAGCTCAAAGCCCTTAGGGGCCGCAAGCTAGTAACTGTTAAAAGGCAGGACAGAGTCATCAGCAAGATTGAAGTTATAAAAACTAGTCTAGTAAAACGTTTGCTTGTTGTACTTTGGGGACTGTTCTTTATCGGTATAGGGGTTGGCTTTTTCCTCTACGCTAATTTAGGCGCGGATACGGCAAGTGTCTTTGCGCAAGGTGTCGACAGTGCTTTTGGCATCGGCTTTGGCCATGCAGTTGCAGCGATTAACCTTTGCATCCTAGCTGTAGTTTTCTTTATAGACCGCTCTTATATCAATATTACATCTATTTTATCGATGCTAACGGTTGGCTATATCGGCCAAATTGTGTATGAGCTTTTAACTGCTTTTATTTCGCCCAATCCGATTATGCCAACACGTGTAATTTCGCTTTTGACCGGGATTTTAATTATTGGCATTAACGTGCCAATTTATGTTCGAGCAAATCTCGGTGTCGGAGCCTTCGATCTGCTGCCGGAATTGATTTCGGATAAGTTTAACTTAAATTATCGCTGGGTTCGCATTGCCTGTGATTTCAGCTATGTTTTAATCGGTGTAATTCTAGGCGCGAATTTCGGCTTCGGGACTGTGGTTACAGTTCTGGCTTTAGGGCCGGTCATTGCATTTTTCCGGCCAAAGGTCGAGAAAGTTGTGGACGCCTTTGTCATAGTTTAGTTTTTCTCGATTTAGGGTATTTAAATTGG